>JABXKU010000159.1 GCA_013619105.1 Desulfuromonadales bacterium | reverse complement strand
ATCGTCGACCTGATCCTTTGCCGGGCGCACTTCTATGGGCGGATCGATAAGGCCCGTAGGACGGACGATCTGCTCAACCACCACACCTTCGGCCTTGGTCAGCTCGTAGTCGGCGGGGGGGGGCTGGTGGCTGCCAAGGAGCCGGGAATAGTTCTCGATCCCCTGGCAGAAGTCTTTGCAGCCCGCTTAACTCATGCTACGGGCCCTCATGTAAAACGCCCCACTGTTATGGATAACAGTGGGGCGTTTTGTTGTGTGAGTTACGTCGACAAGGCGCTAGCGCCCTTACCGATGCTACAGCGGCACATGCAGGGAGAGGCTGCCGCCCAGACCTTCCAGGTCGCTATTGCCGAAAGCATAGCCTCCGCGCATTTCCATGGTGACCGTACGGTATTGAACGGCAAGTTTCAATTCGGCCTTGGCCAGATCAGAATCGTAGTCGTAGAGTTCCATCGGCACCGACGAGCTCGGCGTATCCGCCAACGTTGTCTTTACCCTGCCGGTACTCTGCCCGAGGCGCTTTCGGTATTCAACCAGCAACGAGGTGTCGATATCCACCAGCTCTTGCTTGAGGAGGCTGGTTCTGGCTTCCAGCGATAGGAGCCCGTAGGTAGCATCGGTCTCGAGGACGCCATACTTCAAGGCCCCAACGCCTTTTTCCTTATAGCTGCCAACCCGGGTCTGGATGTGCTCCACGCCAATCTGAGGGTAGAGGCTGACCGCACCTAAAGCCCACACCGTACCGATTCTTGCGTCGATGCCGTATTGGCAGCCGTCGGTCTCACCCGAAATAACGCCCCGCTCAAGTTCGACATCTTCCAGCAGGCTGTAGTTGCCTACCAGGTCGAGCCACCATTGCTGACCAGCGACCGCCGGCAGGGCAAAGCGGCCGAAGGCCGTTATACCGTAACTCTCGTACTCCCCCTTCAAGCTGCTGTCGTGCTTCGAGCGGTTGCCCGCTTGGTGGTAACTGAAAGCGGCGCCGGCCATAATATCCGCCGACACCTCATGGCTGTAACCCATCGTGAGTGCAGTGTCCCAGCTACGGAAGCTGCGGGCCTTAGCAGATCTGCCGCGCTCCGCACCGGTGCTGTCGAGATTGACAAACATCCCTGCTGCACCGGCCCTGAGAGTCCTGTAGGCCAGGTCGATGTCGCTGCGAAGGGTGTCGGCCATGGCGATATGCTGGAACTGCAAAGGCGCTGCGTTCGCCCCGACAAGTTCGAAAATAAAGGCGGCCAGATTGGCGGCATAAGCTTGAACGTTGGGAACTCCCAGGAAGGCATCAAGGGGAATCGTCGAGTAGTAGACATTCCCCCCGCCGAGGCTGTAATAGAAATCGACCACCTCATTGCTATCGGTGCGAGTCAATACGATGGTGCTACCGGCTGGCAAGGTGCTGGCGACGGCATAGCCATGAGTAGAAGAGCCTAGTCCGTCAAGAGAATCGGCATCGACGATCCCCCCCGGGCCGGAAAGCAGGGTGCCGGTCGCCCCCGGGCCCAGCTCGATTGAAGCATTGGGATCTCGAACAAAGGTCACTGCCCCGGCACCGGGAATGACCGTGGCGGCCTCAGTGACGCGGCGGTCGTGAAACATCAAAACCCCGCCCCCCTGGACATAGTCCGAAACGGCGGCGAGGTTATCGCTGAATTCGGTAGCATAACCGTTGTTATCCGGGTTGAGAATCCAGACCACATCGACCCCCGCCAGGTCGCTGGTCGCAAGCCCGCTAAGCAGCAACGGGGTATGGCCGGCCGTGGTAATAGACGTTGCGGCAGCCGTACTGGTGGGGGAGTTCAGGTTGTAATAGCCGATGGTTTTGGCGCTCGTTGCCGCCACATTGAACATGCTGGCAAACAGCATTATCGCGGTAAAAATAAAAACAGTCCTGATACAGTTAACGTTGAACCTCATAAATACCCTCCTGAATAAAATTTTCTCTTAAAGCCTGATCCTGCTATCACAACATGGACCTATAAAGGCCAAAAAACATTCACGTATTCTTATTGTCTTCGGCTAAATTGTCAAGTTCTTCTTCGCGCTGCTTCGCGAGCGGACCATCACACGAAAACTGAATAGAAACCGACTTTTAAGAGGAAAACCAGGGTTCTATAGATACAAGTTTTGATAAATGGGAAATTCACTTTAGCCTCCCCATTGATCGGACGACCATAGGGCTTGAACTGGTAGCCAAAGAGGGATATTGTCTGGAGAAAAGGCTCGTTACGGATGGGGAAATAATTCCCTGTTGCAAGTCGGCCCCCTATTCTTTGAAGGTGACTATGGCAATCAGTGAATTTGAAATAAAGAGATACGAAAAAATAGTCGGCCAATATATTGAAAAGCACCGCCCCCCTGAGCACCTTCGGAATCAGGTCGATCTCGCCTTTCGAATTGAAGGACAAAGCGTCTTTATTTTTGAAATTAGGGAAGCATGGAATCGGCCAAGCGAAAAAATAGAATCGCCAATCGCAAAGGCCATGTTCGTTAAAAAACAGAAGTCATGGAAAATTTACTGGCAACGGGCCGATCTTAAATGGCATCGCTATGAGCCAACGCCAGAAGTGAAAACAATCGAAGAGTTTCTGAAGGTTGTTGAAGAGGATGATTTCTGCTGCTTTGGGGGGTAAAAGGCTAATCCCAAAGGTTCTGAGAAAGACAGCCGGTTATTGCCAATGGTTAAGGGTTTACCTAACAGCCGGCACCTCACCCATCCCGCAATAGCAAATCCTGCTTCTCCAGCAGCAACATCCGATCCCGCAGTTCAGCAGCTTTTTCAAAATCCAGCTCCCCGGCGGCCTGCAGCATCTCGATCTTGATGCGGGCGATCTCTGCCCGTAGCTCCTTCGGCGTGTTCCATTCGGC
>JABXKU010000071.1 GCA_013619105.1 Desulfuromonadales bacterium | reverse complement strand
GGCTTAATTATGCGAGACGGCAACGGTATCATTATCCGCCGGGGAATTTGATGGCTATCAAAGATTAGTGGGAAAGGTCTATTGCAAACAGAAAGAAGTGATACGGTAAAATAAAATAAAAGCATTGACTTATAAATAGACGCGGAGCACTATGCCACGTTAACGCATTAACCGCAAAAAATGTTGAACGATGGCGCTCGCTCAACTGCTGACATTTTTTGAGCCATCTGAAGCATAAGTTGTAGCCCCAAAAATTTACCGAGAGAAGGAAGGTCGATTATGGGAAGTCGTTATAACAAAGATTCCAAAAAAAAGTGAATCAAGCGTAGCTTGAGGCTGAAGCTAGTGCAGATATTATTCAAGCCAAAACTGCTGAAGAAATTTGGCCTGTGGCTTATAGTACATAAGCGAAATAAATTCATCGGCCATTGTAAATAATCGTAATCAACAAGGATTTACAGCTATGAACAAAACAAATACTTTGAAAATATTTTCAGTCATTGCACTGGTTATTCTGTGCCAATTGTTTGTCGCTCCTGTAGATGATGCAACTGGATGGCAAATGCTAGGTATTACTAAAGCAAAAGGAACACTTGATCGGGATGTAGTAAATGTAACTGCAAATAAAGGCTTGTTTCGTTCAATTAAAATAAAAGTTAGGACTGCCCCGCTTGAGCTGAAAAAAATTATTTGTTCATTTTGGCAATGGCGAAATTCAGGATATCGCTATCCGTAAACATTTTAGGAAAAACACTGAATCTAGAGTCATAGATCTCAAGGGAAAAAAACGAGCTATAAAAAAGTGGTATTTTGGTATTCAAAGAAAAAATGGACAGGACCAAAACCGACAGTTGTCCTTTGGGGAAAGCGCTGATATAGCCAGGCTCATTACAAAAACCAACATTGTTTGCCAGATTATGCTTTTGGCATCATGGGTCAATGCGGGGCCAAGCTAAATGACTGGATTTTATCCACCGTTTATTATCTCGTATAGAATTTGACATGTCTTATGGGTCAGTAATTGCCGCCTGAAATGGAATGAAAGAAAGTTTACTATGAGAAGTCGTTATCGCCAAGATGTCCTAAAGAAAGTGAATCAAGCGTGGCTTGAGTACAAAACTAAGGCTGGAGTTACTCAGACCCAAGCGGCAAAAGCTTTGGGGATCAAACAATCTGCATTCAGTCAGTACCTGCGTGGTCCTGAAAAAGGCGGAATCCCTCTCAATACGGATTTTCTTACGAAATTCGCCGACCTGATTCATGTGGATCTTGCCGATTTCGGCTTGGACTCAGGTATTGAGACGCAGCGTCCTGAAGCTTTTTCTATGACTCTCAAGTACAGCCTGTCGGGCGCAACCCTGACGGGGAGGTACTGCCCAGTGCAATCGATCGTACCAAAGCGGAACTGCTATGGCGTGCTGGTCGATATGGAGGGATTTGTCCTTTCGAAAGGCTCAATCATTATCGTCGATCCTGACGCTGATATTCGTGAACATGATGGTGTCATCTGTAAAACTGCGGACGGTCCGGTCAAGGTCGGACAAATTGTCAATGCGGAAGACGGCTGGAGGATCATCTCTCCAGTGTGGGGGACTGTCCTAACGTTCAAAGCGGATGAAGAGGAGTTCCTCCACAGGATTATCGGTAACTACCACCCGGAGGGAAAAGGCAAGGTTTATCCGCGAAAAGAGTTAATTTCGAGTTCTTGATCAGGCTCAATGTTGCGGGCATCTTTGCCGGTTAAGCTCTGTCTATATTTCAAAAACATTCATTCAACTGCCGGCGGCTCAGTTACAAAGCACGCTTGCTCAACAACGAGCAGTTGTTGCCAAAAATGGAAAGATTGCTTAGTTTTAGCCGAGTGTTAGATTTCAATGATAACCGGCGTGAAGATCTTGCCCAAGATTGTAACCATTCTTCGTTATGCGTAGAAAAGGAGAAACTAAATATGTTTAAACAAAAACTGGCCAAGCTCTATGTTCTGTCTCTCGGCCTACTGTTGTTAACCGCATGCGAAAAAGACATGCCTCAGTCCTCAGCACCAACTGTCCGCCCGGTAAAGATTGTGGCCATTGAAGCCGCTGAAAGACTGCAAACCACCCGATACCCAGCTGTAATTCAAGCGTCTGGATCAGTGGACCTGACTTTCCAGGTCGGAGGTTTGCTACAGGACTTGCTGGTCACGGAAGCCCAGAAAGTAAAGCAGGGTGAGTTGATCGCAAAACTGGACCCGCGAGACTTTGTCAGCCAAGCAAATTCAGCCAGGGCGCAGTATGAACTTGCCGAACAAGAGTATCAGCGTGCCGTGCGTTTGATCAAAGAGGATGCAATCGCCCAAAGGGAGCTGGAGCAACGCAAGTCTCAGCGCGATTCGGCAAAAGCCCAACTGGATACGGCTCAAAAAGCATTGGCTGACAGTGAGCTGAGGGCACCTTATACCGGCGTGATCTCCAAGGTGTCGGTCAAACACTTGCAGAACGTCCAGCCGGGCACTGCCATCGCGTCCATGATCGATGCTAAAAAGTGGGAAGCCACCATTAACTTACCTGCCAGCGTTATCGCCTCGACACCAACCCGTCAAGAGGAAGGTGTTTACGTAGTCTTGAGTGCTGCGCAAGAAACGCAAATCCCGGCGACTTTCAAGGAGGCGACTCTGGAAGCGGACGCAGTCTCCCAAACCTATGCCGTCACTTTTTCGTTTCAGGCTCCTGAGAATCTGGTGATTCTGCCAGGCATGAACGCCGATGTCATCTTGCAATCATCTGCCAAGCAGGCGATTGCACGTGAGAAAAACGTTGCTGTTCCGCTGGCCGCTGTGCTGAGCGATGGCCAACAGCAATTTGTATGGGTGGTTGCTAACGACAGTATGACAGTCACTAAACGACTGGTCCGGGTACAGGAGGGTATTGGTGAAACCCTGGTGATTACGGATGGTCTCGTTGTTGGCGAATCGATTGTGGCCGCCGGTGCGGCCTATCTGTCTGAAGGTACGCAGGTCCGCCCTTGGCTGGATTAGCCTGAAATGATTACTGACGATTACATACGGGAAGAGCGTCCGGATCAGGACGAGAAAGACGAGAAAAAGCAATGAACTTCGCCGAATTTAGCATCAGAAACCAAGTGCTCAGCGTGATAGTCATCCTGCTGTCACTGTTGGGTGGTTGGTCTGCCTACCAGGACATGTCGCGCCTGGAAGATCCGGAATTCACCATTCGCAGTGCACTGGTGATCACCCAATACCCAGGTGCCAGCCCCCTGGAAGTAGCTGAGGAAGTTAGTGATCCTCTGGAACGAGCACTTCAACAACTGCAGGAAGTCGATGTCGTAAAGTCGGTTTCCTCCGCTGGGACCTCTGAAATAACCGTCGACATTAAGTATGATTTTTCGCCCACGAAATCTGACCTGCAGGTCATCTGGGGTAAGCTGCGCAATAAGATAAAAGATATCGAAGCGACCTTGCCGCCAGGAGCTTACCCGCCAACAGTGGTAGACGATTTTGGCGATGTTTTTGGACTGTACTACTTTATCACCGGTGATGATTACACACCCGCCGAGCTGCGCCGCTACGCCAAACAGCTCAAAAGCGAGCTGCTGCAGGTTGATGGCGTGGCTAAAGTGTCGCTCGGAGGAGAACTAAAAGAAGCTATTTTCGTTGAAATCTCGCGAAATAATGCCGCTGCCTTGGGTGTCTCGGTCAATAACATCTACAACATCCTCAGTCAACAAAACCGAGTCCTCTCGGCAGGCGATGTCAGGGTCGGGGAACAGCGCATTGTCATAGATCCCAGCGGCGCTATCGATTCCGTCGATGCCATTCAGAACCTGCTGGTGTCGTCGACACCGGACGGTAAAATTGTTTATCTGAAGGATATTGCCCATGTCTGGCGCGGCTACCAGACTCCGGCGGAAAAACTCCATCGCTATAACGGGCAAATGGCGATCGCCCTTGGTATCTCCAATGTGCTTGGCGGAAATATTGTCAAGATTGGTGAAGCAGTCAATGCCAAAATCGCCGATGCGGAAAGTCGCCGTCCGCTCGGCATTGAACTGCACGAGTTTTATCATCAAGGCAAGACGGTTGCCGCCTCGGTGGATAACTTTGTCGTGAATGTCCTTGCGGCGCTGGCAATCGTGATTGCGACTCTGTTTATCTTTATGGGACTTAAATCCGCCCTGGTCATCGGCAGTATCTTGCTGTTGACCATTTTTGCCACTCTGGCGACCATGGATCTGGCCGCGATCCCGATGCACAGGATTTCTCTTGGAGCGCTGATTATCGCCCTGGGCATGATGGTCGATAACGCCATTGTGGTCACTGAGGGGATTCTGGTTGGAGTCCAACGCGGCCGGGACAAACTGGAGATCGCCAAAGAGATTGTCAGCCAGACCAAGTGGCCGCTTCTGGGTGGCACCCTGGTGGGCTGTATCGCCTTTGCGCCGATCGGCTTTGCGCCGGGGAGTACTGCTGAGTTCACTGGCCACATGTTCTGGGTGGTTCTGATTGCCTTGCTGTACAGCTGGCTGTTTGCCGTGACTCTAACGCCGCTGTTTTGCTTCTGGCTGTTTAAGCCGAAAGTCGAAAGTTCAGGCAAGGAAAGTGCTGACAATGCCTTCTACCGCAATTACAAGAAGCTTATGCATAGCCTCCTGCACTGGCGCTGGGTCAGCGTCGGGTCGGTTGTCGTATTACTGATACTGTCGTTATGGGGTTTCCAGTTTGTAAAATCAGGGTTTTTCCCGCCATCAACCACGCCGCAAATCGTCGTCGATTATTGGTTGCCGCAAGGGACAGACATCTCGCGGACTCACCAAGATGTCGAGCAGATCGAAACCTTTGTCGGGCAACTTGAAGGAGTCAATGCGGTCCAGTCCTCTACCGGTGGCGGAGGGCTGCGCTACATGCTCATTTATGGCCCGGAATCCCACAACTCAGCCTACGGACAGCTGCTCGTGCGGGTTGATGACTACCGGATGATTGATGGACTGATGCCTGAGATTGAGGGCTTTATCGACAATAATCTTCCCAATGCCCAAGCCAAGGTCTGGCGCTTTGTTCTCGGGCCTGGCGGTGGTTCAAAAATAGAAGCTGTTTTCAAAGGCACTAACCCCGCCGAGTTGCACCGTCTGGCCGAGGAGGCGAAAGCCATCATGGTCATGGATGGACGGGCCAAATCGATTAAGGATAACTGGCGTCAGCCAGTCAGTGTTATCGAACCAATTTATTCAGAGACTAAGGCCCGTCGAGCCGGAGTGTCGCGGGAAGATCTCGCCACGGCGCTGCAAACCAACTTTTCCGGTCAGCAGGTCGGCCAATATCGCGAAGCGGATGATTTAATTCCGATTATTTCCCGCGCACCGGTGACCGAACGCATGGGTATTACCGACATTAAGGATATTCAGGTCGCGAGCAGCGCCACCGGAAAAACGGTCCCCATCGCTCAAGTCACCGAAGGATTCCGTACCGTTTGGCGCGATGGCATGCTGCGGCGGGAAAACCGGATCTGGACCATCAAGGCACAATCCGATCCCTATCCGGGCGAGCTGGCGTCTGAGTTGCACAGCCGCATTCGTCCCGCTATCGAAGCTATTCCACTTCCCGACGGCTATACCATGGAATGGGAAGGTGAATACGGAGATGCCTTGGAGTCGAACGACAATCTGGCCTCGACGCTACCTCTCGGGTTTATGGCCATGGTGATCGTTGTCTTTGTGCTGTTCGGCACAGTGCGGCAACCGATCGTGATCTGGCTGGTGGTACCGCTGGCATTGATCGGCGTGGTGTTTGGGCTGGTGATAACCCAGATGCCGCTCGAATTTATGGGCATTCTTGGCCTCTTGTCACTCTCCGGCCTGCTGATTAAAAACGCCATCGTCCTGGTCGATCAGTTCGATCTGGAGATCAAAAGCGGCAAACCACGTTACGACGCGGTGGTGGATGCGGCCGTGAGCCGTGTACGGCCGGTGATGATGGGGTCATTAACCACAATCCTCGGGGTCATCCCATTGTTTTTCGATGCCTTTTTTCAGTCGATGGCGGTAGTTTTAGTCTTTGGTCTCACCTTTGCGACCCTGTTGACATTGCTCATCGTGCCAACTTTGTACGCCATCTTTTTTAAGATTAAAGCAGAGGAGACTGAACATGCTCGCGCTTAAAAGTCGTTTATGGATCATTGCAGTCTGCGTGTTGCTCAGCGCCTGTGCGTCGAAAGTATCGCAGCAGGACATCACAAGCGCGATTAAAGCTGAAACGCCCACCCCGCCGAAGCAATGGGCGGAAACCTCTGCCGCAACGGTTCAGGTCGGTTGGATTGAGAGCTTTGCTGACCCGGCACTGATCAAACTGGTGCTGGAAGCACAAGCCAAAAACAGCAACCTACAAGCTGCTGCGGCGAATGTGGAGCGGGCTAGAGCCTTGGCTGTACAGGCCGGAGCTGCACTAGCGCCGAGTATGAATCTGTCCTTGGGAGCTGCTAAAACCGGAAGCCTGCATAGATCCACGACGGATACAACGAATCTGAACCTCGGAATACAAGTAGGGTGGGAGGTCGATGTCTGGGGACGTATCCGCGCCGGTTCGGAAGGCGCTGTTGCGAGCGCTCAAGCCGCCGAGGCAGATTATCGCTTTGCCCGACATTCGCTAGCAGCGAACACGGCAAAAGCTTATTTCACTGCGATAGAAGTCCGACTACAAACTGAAGTTGTACAGAAAAGCCTGGCTACGCTGGAAAAGACCTTGCGCATAGTCCAATTGCGTTATGACAGTGGCATGACGTCATCACAGGATCTTGCCCTGACCCGAGCCGATTTGGCAACGGCGCGTGAACAATTAGTCAACGTTGAAAGCGCTGGTCGCGATGCAGTTCGCGCTCTGGAGATCTTGTTGGGACGTTACCCCAGCGCCGAACTGGCTCTACGCACCTCTTTGCCCAATTCACCACTCCATCCACCTGTAGGCGTTCCATCCGAACTTCTGGAACGGCGTCCAGATCTGGTGGCAGCGGAGCGCCGCGTTGCGGCCGCATTCAACCTGCTGGACCAGGCAAAAGCAGCGAGGTTGCCTTCTCTCAGCCTGACATCGAATATTGGTGGCTCGTCTAATTCGCTGGCCGATATTCTCGACCCTCAAAACGTGGTCTGGCAGTTGGCTGCGAATCTGCTGGCGCCGATCTTTGACGGTGGGCGACGCCAGGCACAGGTCGATATTGCCACAGCCGATCAAAAACAGGCGTTAGCCAATTATGGAAGTGTCGCGCTGGACGCCTTTAGCCAGGTTGAATCAGCCCTTGATCAGGGTGTGGCACTAGAACGACGAGCAGATGAGCTGGGCATTGCCTTACAACAAACAGACAAAGCGTATCGTGTTGCCCGGGTCCGCTATCAGGAAGGCGAGATCCCCTTGCTGGATCTGCTGGCGCTTCAGCAGCGGCTGTACAGTGCTGGAAGCAGTTTGTTGGCGGTCAACCGTTTGTTGCTGGAACAACGGGTCAATTTACATTTGGCATTGGGCGGAAGCTGGGAAATGAACTAGTTTAAGGCTCTTGAGATTAGATGAATCACCCCAAGATTCTGACTGTCTCGGCTGTGACTGAGAAACCACGATTATCAGAACATCAAACGGCCCAACCTATTTTCAGATGGTTGGGCCGTCTTATATTTTGTTCTATATTGGCACTCAGATCACTCAGGGTTTATTAGACAGCTCTGTCATTTCCGCTTAGGCTTCTTCCCACCATCATAAGGCTTCGCCAGCCCAGCAGTAACCAATTCCTCCCCCAAGTTTCTGCCGTCAACATAAACGTCGGCCACAATCCGAAAATACTTCCCCCGTTTCATATTCCGCAAGACAATCTGTTGGCCCTCACGCAACCGCTGAACGGTGTGCTGCTTCGCCTTCCTGGCCAGGGCCTTTACTGTTGACCGATTATCCCTCATCTCCGGCGTGTCGATTCCGTTTATCCGGATTCCGATCCGTTCACTAGCTATGGGTGGATAGCCCTGCAGATTGCATCGGGATGTGTCACCGTCATAAATGCTGGTGACTTCAGCCACCACGACATCGCCAGGGGGGCCAAGGGGTCAGGCACCAACTCTTGACAGATTACACCCCAGAGGCCCTGCTGCCACTCATACCCCACCTGGGAATTGGTGTCAGGTTAGACTTTCTGCCACTCCAAGCTCTCGCCGTAACCTTTTGCCCCGTCCACCAATCAAAGAATCCGCCCCTGCACTGCTTGCCAGAAGTCAGTCAACCCTGCCAAGCGGCGCTATATCACGGCCTAAGAAGGGACCTTGGCACCCAATACGTTCTTAACAACGCCCTGCTAAGCCCCTGCGTTTCGTTATGATCGAACGGCGCCTCAAAGCCGCCCGCGAACAATGAATAGTGGCGTTCATTGCAAAATCTACCGCTTGCAGATGATCCTGAAATAGTAACCGTAAATCGCCAGGGTGACGGCCTGCGGGAACAGGCGTGGCCGGGTGAAAAGGGTCCAAAGCATTACCTTCCAGCAATGAAGACGCCCATCCTCCCGCCTGGTCGTAGAGATTATTGAGCTCGTCAAGCATCTGGGCGACGAATTGAGACCAACTAAATAAACGTGCGATTCTATACTCTTTTTAAACGTCGTCCTCCCGGTATGCTCTCAGCCATCCTTCAAAGCGATCTTTCGGGCCCTTGGACAAAATTCGATTGAAGGTTGCCTGGTCGTAGAGATACAAACAGTGCCGGATCGAGGTATAGGGGCTGAAGGTGTTATCCGGATTTTTTGCCAAAAAATAATCACTATAATCTCTGATGGTTTTCAGATTCTCGATTAAGCTTTTATGTAAATCCGATTTTTGAAAGCCATTGTCCAGCTTCAAGATGTCTTGGACGAAGTCGTCAACTTTATAGTCTTCGAATTCGAAATCCCTGAAAAAATGTCCCGAAATACGTAGAAAGTTAAAGGCATTGACGGTTTTATCACTGCCAGCCGTTGAAGGCTGACCTGAAATCGTCTTGCTATCATCAAGGGGACCGCTGATCGGATCCACCGTGGCTTGGTGGATGAGCTCCGTGGTGGAGTTGCGGATCTCTTTGAACTCACGGTCGGCCAATTCAAACAGAGCAGAAAGAACATTGATTCGGCGCTTGAGATCATTGGGGATCGATTTTTTGTATTTAATTTTGTGGTCCAGCACACTCCAGGCATCCTGTATCAAAGACCTGATCTGCACTTCAAAGGGATAGCCGGCATACTGTTGGTATTTCGGCAAGGCGACCATCTGATCGTTCAGGGCAAGGTCCATGTGCAGGCCTTTGTAGCCAAACGAATCCTCGGTACTCTCAACAGCCGAAATCTTGTCGGTGACGTCGATAATCTTGAAATGTTGTTTCAAGACCTCTGCCGCTACTTCAATCTGGTCCTCATAGAGGCAGATAATTCGAATGCCGATCAAGTCGGAAAGATAGTCTTTGATCGCGTATGGCTGCTCATCCGCTTCGAGTTTGCTTTGATATTTTCGGTTAAATTTTTTGATGCACTCCTCTTTGTCCTTGACCCGTCCTTCGATTTTTGTCACCTCCGCGATATCCGTCTCCTTGAGCAAGGAACTGATGATGCGGATATAGGCCCTTTGGGCATTCTCGAAGAGCTTCCAGTTGCTATCGTAGAATTTACGGAAGGAATCTTTTTCTTTCTTAAAGTTTAGAGAGGCCAAGATCTGCTCCTTATCCGTTAACGAAGCATGGAGACTTCCCGTCATCCCATTGCACTTATTGCAAGGATGGTGAATGGAGTTTGAATAATCCCTAGACTTCTAAGTACTTTGGAGTTATCGGCAAGTTACGCAAGTTACGGGGACACCATACTCATTGCAAGTTACGGGGACACCATACTCATTAGGAGTATACCAAATTGGCCCAGGTCACAACTCTTGACAATTCAGCCGATATAAACGAAGTGAAAAAACGGGAAACTTTCCCACACAGCTTTTTCCTATTCCGGAATATACAGCGTACCTTCCAAATCAATCAGTTTGTCTTGAATAAAGGTATAAGCATCACTTATCGCTTGGTTGTATATTTGCGGTCCAATCTGCTTGATAAAAAACTCAACAATCAAATCAGCCTTCAAATCACCAATTGATTCATCCAGCTCATCCCTAAAATAGATCTGTGCCTTTTCCCGCAACACCTTGATTCTTTCTTTATCCAATTTCATTTCCATTTTATTGGCTCCGAGGTGTTCACTGTGGATAATGTTTGTAAAAATGAACATGGATGCATCCGCAAAGACTTGCTCTACAAGGCTTGCCGTTTTCAGGGATTCCAGACCTACATCTAGTATATCGAGGTCCCAAAAAAACGCTACAATGCTGTAGGGTGAGCTTTTTTCGCCCCCATCATACCTTACTGCCGCTCCTATCCACGCCATCAAAGGTGTCCCTTGGTGCAAATTGACAAAACCAGACATCGGCAATGATGGTATAGTGGTCTATCACAAGCAAGAGACAGGCGATCCTTCGCCACCCTTTCCCTCGTTGGCAGTTATTGTCACCGAGCGGTGACATCAAGAGTATTGCAATGAAAAGGAAACCCTGCATGACATTAGAAGTCCTCTGGAAAAAGTTAGCTGACCTTACAGCGCGGACTGGAATGAAATGTGGGCGCTCCGACCAGTGCGATTCCAATTGCTGCCGTCCATCGATCAGTTGCAGCGAACCCGGCGTCACCCCTCCGGAGAGGGAATTGATCAATCGTTTTTTGGCAAAGCAGGGGGATTTCCGCTTCTATGAATCTGGCAGTAATTCCTGTAAGTTTCTGGGCAAGAACGATAAATGCCGGATCTATGCTGTCAGGCCCATCGACTGTCGGGTTCATTTCTGCAAGGACGACTCCTTCGCAAGCCAATCCAACCACAGTGCATCCAACTTAGTGGCGGACTACCATGCTCGGCATGAAGTCGAGTTTATGGCCACGGAACTGATCGATTCATGCAAATTCCGGGGGGAACCCTAAGGGCCGTGGTAACAGGAGGCCTATAGACGTGCCCCTTGGAGTACAGCGTTTAAACATGCTTTGGTATATACTTGCAGAGATGGCGATAGTTTAAACGCGCAAAGGCTTAGGGCTCGACTCTGGCCCAGACATAAAGGAGCGATACCATGGCTATTGGTTGGTCTCGTGATGGCGCCGTTCAGGATCAAATAGACGCCACAGTTAAAGATGCGATAGAGCAGGCCAGAAGCCGCCTGCCTGAGGGGGAAAGCTTAACCCATTGCGAAGAATGCGAAGTGATCATTCCAGAGGCTCGCCGCAAGGCTGTTGTTGGGGTTCGCCTTTGTGTCCTTTGCCAAGGGGAGCTCGAAAAGCAGCAGAAAGCTTCCCCAGGCATCAATCGACGGGGCAGCAAAGACAGTCAGCTAAAGTAATTGTTTGCGTTAACAGGCGGCAAGACCCTCTTGAAAACAGCCTCCAAGATAGCGGAATACAAATAAACCCATCACACACCTTGTGCCGCATTTGCGGAACCGATATACTCACCGCCATTGACGCCCCATACCGTGTACAGCAATCCCCCATTCAAAGCACTTCAGCCCCATGACCTTGCATCAACATTCCTTTACCACTGACCGCTTCGACCCCCTGGCCCTCTTGGTTCATCTGGCGCCCGACGGGCCCGGTTTTTTGGAGAGCCCAGAGCCAACCCCTCGTACCGGTCGCTATACCATCGTCGCCCTGCGTCGCAGCGAGTCCTACCGGCTCGATGACGACGGCCTGAACCTGCTGCGTGACGGGGTCGAAACACCCCTGCCCGGCGATCCTCTTCAGGTCCTGGCCGAGATTCTGGAACAGCGCCGCCTGCCTGAGGAAACGGTTGTCCCTTTCTGCGGCGGCTACTTCGGCTATTTCGGCTACGATCTGGCGGGCTGGCTAGAAGAACTGCCGCGCCTGGCCCGGCGCGACCGGCCCCTGCCCGCCTTGTGGCTCGACTGGGTCGATCTGTGCGCGGTCTACGATCATCAATGCGGCACTGTCACCCTTAGCTCTCTGGCCCCAGGCGACGACCTGCCGGGCCTCGAACAGGCGATCCGCGCCGCCCTGGAGCAGCCGCTGCCAACGCCAGCAAAAATTTCTAGCGAGATGCCGAAAGCGATCGTGCCGCAAGCGGAATTCGAGGGAATGGTCCGCCGCGCCAAAGACTATATCGCTGCCGGCGATATCTACCAGGCCAACCTGTCGGTGCGCTTCGACGGTCGCTGCTCTCTATCCAGCGCCGAGCTTTACGCCCGGCTACGGCGCATCAATCCCAGCCCCTTTGGCTGCCTGTTGCGCACTCCTCATCTAGATATCATCTCTTGCTCGCCGGAGCGACTGGTGTCCCTACGCGGTACCACCGCCGAGCTGCGGCCCATCGCCGGCACCCGGCCACGGGGCTATTCACCCCCCGAGGACGAGCGCCTCGGTGAAGAGCTTCTCGGCCACCCCAAAGAGCGAGCCGAGCACATCATGCTTCTCGACTTAGAACGCAACGATCTGGGCAAGGTCTGTCGCCCTGGCAGCATCGTGGTCGATGAGTTGATGGTGTTAGAACGCTACTCCCACGTCTGCCACATCGTCTCCAACCTGCAGGGTGAACTTGTGACCGGAGCCGGCCCCTTCGACCTGATTCGCGCTACGGCTACATCAGCGCCTGCGGCACCATGGACCTGAACATATTAATCCGCACTTTTCAGAAGTTCGGCGAGCAACTGACCTATCAGACCGGCGCCGGCATCGTTGCCGATTCGGTACCAGAACGAGAATGGCACGAATGCCTGAGCAAGGGTGCGGCCCTGCGTCAGGCCCTGGAGGAACCATGATTTTCAACCTCAATGGCCAATTCGTCGACCCAGAGCAGGCAAAACTGGCCTGCAACGACAGTGCGGCACTCTTCGGCGACAGCCTGTTTGAGACCCTCAAGGCCCAAGACGGACATATCCAGTTTCTCGACCAGCACCTCGACCGACTGGAGTTGGCCGCCCGCCTGCTGCACTTCCCCTGCGATCGACCGACCCTACGCAGCGCCCTGCTAGAAACCGCCGGACGCCTCTGTGATCCGATTATCCGCCTGCGTCTGACCCTTAGCCGCGGCCCGATGACTGGCCTGGGCCTGCCGCCCGCCGAGTCCGGCCATTTCTTCATCAACGCCGCCCCCTATCAGGCACCCAATGCCGCAGAACGGCAGCAAGGCATCGCCTGCGTCTTCGCCCCCAATCGGCGAGTCAACCCCCTCTCCCATCTGCCGCAACTGAAACGGGGTAATTACGCCGACTGTCTCTACGCCGCCGACTACGCTCGCCGCAAGGGAGCTCGAGAAGCGCTGTTTAAGACGGACGACGGCCAGGTATTGGAGGGCGCCACCAGCAACCTGTTTATCCTCAAAAATGGCATATTGCTCACCCCGCCCGCGGGAGAACTGGTGCTGGCCGGCATCATCCGCCGCCAAGTACTATTGGCCGCTCAGGGTCTGGAACTGCCTAGTAAGGAGCGAAGCATCTCCGTCGACGACCTTTGGGCTGCTGACGAGGCGTTTCTCACCAACTCTCTCTTCGACCTGCTGCCCATAGCGAAAATTGAAGGCCGGACCCAGAACCACGGCCCCTTGACAGCCCATCTGACAGCAGCAGTCGCCCAATCCGCCGCCGCTAAATACGACACCGACAGAAAAAATTCCTAAACAGGCATTAAACGACTTGACCGACTCGTTCGTTGTATCTATAATTCAGCTCGCTTTCGCCGAAGTGGTGGAATTGGTAGACACGTCGGTCTCAAAAACCGATGGCTTCTAGCCGTGCCGGTTCGATTCCGGCCTTCGGTACCAACAAGATAAAAGGGGTTACGCTTAAATGCGTAACCCCTTTTTCTTTTCCAGTTTGGTCTAAACAAAAGCCTAACCCTGGGTGAGAATGCGCCATAACTCTTGGTCTAAGACTATGGGAAGTCATCTTGAACCGCCGACATTTACATGATAATGTTCACCATCTTTTGAATTGGTTTCATTGTTATCCGAGGAGGTTTTATGCTAGTCAGAGTACCCGCCGTGTGTCTTATCCTTTTGTTATTCGTTGCTCCTTTTGCCTGGGCAGCTTCAATGCAAGAGGCTCTTCAGGCGGCTCGGTCTGGGAACTACACTATGGCTCATGACTTTTGGCTTTCAGAAGCTAAGCAGGGCTGTTCTCAATCCCAATACAATATTGGCCTGCTGTATTACAATGGCCGTGGCGTGCTTCAAGATTACAAGGAGGCGGCCCAATGGTATCAATTGGCCGCAGAGCAGGGATATGCAAATGCCCAAAACAACCTCGGCATGATGCACAAGCATGGCCAAGGAATGCCCCAAGATTACAATAAGGCGGTGAAATGGTTTCGGTTAGCTGCCGAGAAGGACCTTCATAATGCCCAATTTAACTTAGGCCTTATGTATGGCGACGGCCTAGGCGTTATCAGGGATTATAAAGAAGAGGCTAAATGGTTTCAATTGTCTGCAGCGCAGGGAGATGCAGATGCTCAACAGTCACTTGGTTTCAGCTATTTTAAGGGTCATGGGGTACCGCAAAGCAATGTTGATGCATTTGCATGGTGGGTGATTGCTGCGGCAAACAATAACCAACAGGCCAGACAGAACATGGAAACTGCGCAAAAGCTCTGGTCCACATCCGAAATCGAAAAAGGCCTGCAGTTAGCCATGGAAATCGCGGCGGGAATCAATAAGTAACCCTTGGGTGTATTCGATATCAATACCACGTTAGCATTTTGACAAACCTACTCCGCAGCAAGGAGAACACTCTTTAGAACCAAGGGTTCACAAAGAGGTAAAAATCTTCATAGTTATGTGAGTTATCGACAGCAGAAGGTCTCAATCTATGAGACTTCGGCCTTCAGTACCAGCTACAAATAGAAAAGTCCGTTTCACCTACTGGTGAAACGGACTTTTCTATTTGCCCGGCAGTAATTACAAGGGGATCATCACCGGCCAACGCCGCAGCACCTAGGACATTTTTAAATCATCCATGTTATCTTCCCTTTCTTGTATTCGAACTGGCAAAACCTGCACAAACAACCGTCATAACCCATGGGTACATAACGGCATAAATAGTGCAAGAATTGGCCTTGGTTGATTGTGAGCACATTGGTGATTCTTATTCAAAATACTCAATCAACCATTAAGTCGCCCACAATGACACTCAATCAATTTGTTGCTATTCAAATTTAACTATATGAATCCAGACACTTGAATGACCTGACGCAAGGGAACACCAACTACTACATAAATTCGCTTCTTCACCTTAATAATAATAAGGAGATACTAAAAAATGTCAAATTATCGTCTATACTTCATCTAAACAAAAAAATTAGGCCGATAATGAGACGCTACTTAAGGTTTTCTGTTTACCATTAACGCCAACCATTTACCCTGAAGGTTTATAAACAGGATCGTAATTTTAAAACCATACTAATTGTTGTTTACCCAAAAACCACAACAGGAGACGCAAATGAATTGGCAAAACATCAGATTAAGCGGCAAATTTGCTATCGGCTTTGGATTGGTGTTGCTTCTACTGTCACTCGTAGCAGGATGGTCGATCGTTGGAGTGGGCAATATTGTCACCGATGCTAAAGAGGTAATCGCCGGAAATGCCCTGCGAGCAGAGATGATCCAACGGGAGGTGGACCATCTCGAATGGGCCAACCAGGTCAATGCTCTACTGACCAATGACCAAATCACCAAACTGGAGGTCCAAACCGACCCGCGTAAGTGTGGATTCGGCAAGTGGTATTATGGAGAAGGCCGCAAACAGGCCGAGGCTCTGGTCCCGGAATTGCGGGGGACACTGGCGCAGATCGAGGAACCCCATCGCCATCTGCATGAGTCGGCTGTGGATATTAGTCAGACCTTTAAGCAGGCGGATCTCTCTTTACCGAAATTTCTTGCCGAAAAAGAGACCGACCACCTAGCCTGGGCTAACAGCCTGCTGGCGGTCTTTGCCGAAAAACGCACCGAAATCACGGTGCAGACCGACCCCCACCAGTGCGGACTGGGACGGTTCCTTGACAGCGACAAAGCCCGCCAGGCTGGAGCCTCGGACCCTGAACTGGCACGGCTATTTGAGGAAATCAAAGAACCACACCAACGCCTGCATGCATCAGCCATGACGATCAAAACAAACCTGACCAATCGCAACAAAGCCTATAACATCTTCAAGAGTCAGACCCTGCCGGCCTTGGCTGAAACCCAGGCCCAGCTTAAGCAACTGAAACAACGCTCGGAAGAGTTGGTCAACGGCATGCAACAGGCGAGCACCATCTACTCCACCAAGACCATGCCCGCCATGCAGCAGGTAAAAACTTTGCTCGGCTCGGTGATCAAGACCGCCGGTGACAATATCATGACCGACGAAGAAATGCTAAAAGCCGCCAGTGGCACCCGCACCGGCAATATCGTGCTAGTGGCGGTCGCCTTGCCCCTGGGTATCTTCTTTGCCTGGATCATCGCCAGCGGCATCATTGGGCCGATCAAAAAAAGCTGCGTCATGATCGAAGAAATGGAAAAGGGCCATCTAGACATGCGGCTCAACCTTTCTCGTAAAGACGAAATTGGTCAGATGGCACAGACCATGGACCGCTTTGCCAACAGCCTGCAGAATGAAATGGTTGGCTCGTTGCAAAAGCTGGCCGCAAGCGACCTGACCTTTGAGATTCTCCCCAGAGATAATCAAGACGCCATTCGTGGCACACTGAAACAACTAGGACTAGATCTTAACTCCCTAATCGCGCAAATTTACACCTCGGCAGAACAGATTGCCAGCGGTTCCCTGCAGGTCGCCGATGGCAGTCAATCCCTCTCGCAAGGAGCCACCGAATCGGCGGCCTCGGTAGAAGAGATCACCGCCTCGATGACCGAGCTGGCCTCTCAGACCAAGCAAAACGCAGAAAACGCCAGCCAGGCAAGCCAACTGGTACTTCAGGCCAAAGATGCCGCCGAAAAAGGCAACCAGCAGATGCAGGGGATGGTTGGTGCTATGGCCGAGATTAATGATGCCGGAAAGAATATCTCCAAAATCATTAAGGTCATCGACGAGATCGCTTTTCAGACCAACCTGCTGGCCCTTAATGCCGCAGTAGAGGCGGCCCGCGCAGGCCAACACGGCAAGGGCTTTGCGGTAGTGGCCGAGGAGGTACGTAACCTGGCAGCGCGGAGCGCTCAAGCCGCCAAGGAAACTGCCGAACTCATCGAAGGGTCAGTGCAAAAAACAGCCAACGGCACGCAGATCGCGGAACAGACTGAGATTGCCCTACAAGAAATCGTCACAGCGGTCATCAAAGCCACGGATTTGGTCAGTGAGATTTCCGCTGCCTCCAACGAGCAGTCCCAAGGTATTGGGGAGATATATCAAGGCCTGAATCAGATCGACCAGGTGACGCAGCAAAACACCGCCAACGCCGAAGAAAGCGCAGCGGCCGCTGAAGAATTGTCAGCACAGGCCGAACAACTGCGGCAGATGCTGGCTCGCTTCAAGCTTACCGATAAGGTCGGCATGACACCCGTCAATACCGGCAGACCTTCATTCTCCCAAGGCGCAGCGGTTACCTCCTCCGTATCTGAATCACCGCGAACATTGATCGCTCTTGACGACAGTGAGTTCGGCAAATACTGAACCGAAGCAAAACCAGCCAGTAACAACAAAAGGCAGCCAATTGGCTGCCTTTTGTTGTTGGCATAAAACTAAATATCCTAGGAGCCTGTCGGACCATACGGGCCAAAGCGAAAATTTGGATGATTGAGAACAGATTTCAGGTTCGTTGAAGGTTCATAGCTGTAGCTATGGGCCGAAAAGGATCTGAAATCTGAGCCAAACAGCCGAATTTGCAGCTGGCTCATGGCTAGTCCGACAGGCTCCTAACAAGGGCGCCAGGAAAGCCTTCCCAAGGAGCAGCCGATGCCCAAGACAGACAGGGCGCAAAAAACCAGCATATCAGTCTGCATGCTGCGGATGAAAGCAGGGGTCGTTGCCGCCGAAACCGTGTGACCGTCCATAAATAGGGAAAAGCTGAGGGTGACGACTACCATACTAAAGGTCATGCCCAAAGAACGCATGGTTCCCGTAAGCCCCGAAGCCACCCCGAGATAGCGTTTATCGAGACTGCCCATAATCACACTGGTGTTGGGGGTGGAAAAGAAGGAGTAGCCCAGGCCAAGCAACAGCAGAGCGCCAGCCACCACCACCAACGAGGTATCACGGCCGATAGTAGCAGCTAGCAGCAGACCGCAACAGCACAGAGCCATCCCCACCGTAGCGACTCGGGCGGCGGGAAACCGATCGGCCAGCCGCCCGCCAAGGGGGGCCAGCAGCATCTGCACCAGCGGCTGCAGCATAAGCAACAAGCCAGCTTCTTTCGGGCTGAGCCCCTTGACGTACTGCAGGTAGAGACTCAGAAAGAAGACCACGCCGAAGGTCGAACCATAGTTGATAAAGGCGGCAATGTTGCTCAGGGCGAAGACCCGGTTGCCGGTCAGCAGGCGGATATCGAGCACAGGATGGGAGCAGCGCCCCTCGAAAACCACGAACAGGGCCAGGCAAATCAGACCAGCCAACAGCGCCGCGACCGCCCATCCCCCGGTATCGAGGCGCGAACCGCCGAGGGTGATGCCGGCCAGAGCCAGTCCATAGACCAGGCTGCCCCGCCAATCGAAGGGTTCGCCGGCAGCTTCGTTCCACTCGGTGCGCATACGGCTCATAGTCAGAAACCAGGACAGTAATCCCAGGACCACTCCGGGCACAAAAACCGCCCGCCAACCGTAGCTACTGGTCAAAAAACCACCGATAGGTGGCCCGCAGGAGATGCCGGCGTAGACCGTGCTGATAGCGATACCAAGTATGCGTCCACGCTTTTCGGCCGGAAAGACCGACACCACAATGGCCAGGCTGCTGGCGTTGACCATGGCAGAACCGATGCCCTGCAGAATACGCCAACCGATGAGCATTTCGATGGAGCTGGACAGGGATATCAGGGCGGTAGCTATTGTGAAGAAGAAGATCCCCCAGATGAAAACCCGCCGTCGACCGTAAACATCGCCGAACCGCCCCATGGGCAGAAGAAACACCGCCACCGAAAGGATATAGACCGTCTCCACCAGGCCGACCTGCAGGGCGCTGGCCTGGAACGAGCGACCGATGGTCGGCAGCGCCACCGCCACCGCCGATAGCATAAAGGGCATAAGAAACAGAGCCGAACAGACCACGAATAGCACTGCGGCAGGGGAGACCTTACCTGTACGGGTCATAGGATGATTCCATTATACAATAAATCATTGACCACAACAGCCGACCGAGGTGCCTTTGGCCATCCGATGCGCTGTCCCTGAGAGATGTGTGCTTTAAAACTGAATACGTTGAAAGCCCTGACAGGTAATACCAACTAAAGCTCCTTCTGTGCCGTTACTATCTGCCAACGGACAAACATTTCTATCGTTCTATCGAATAAACAACAGCACCAAACAATCGACTGTCGACTCAGAAGGTAACCACCGTAAAACCCTGCGCCATGAGAGCCGCCAAGGAAGGATGCCCGGCCATATCGTCCAGCAATGGTAAACCGGCAGCCTGCACTGCGTCCAATGCTCCAAGCTTGACTGAACACGCCTTGCAAGCGCCGCGGATCAAATTCTGTTGACGTGCCTTCAGATAGAGGGCATGGAACGGATTGTCGGCTTTTCCCAGCTCGGCCACCAGTTTGACCGCCGCCCCTTCGAAAACCACCGTTACCTCTTGCCCTTTTTCATGCATATCCAGTGCGTTAAGCAGTACGTGGACAAAGCAAAGCAACTCGCCATTAAAGGCCACTAGCGCAATCTTTTTCATAAAAACTCCCACTTGCTTAGATTCAGATTAAATAACGAAATTACCATCGGACAAAGTAATCGTAAGGGTGGCTCTGCCCGGAGGGACAGAATCACTTAACACCTTGCGCTATCACATCGTCTGGTGACTGTCTGTGATTTCCCTGATTCTGCCATAAACATCGATAGGGCTCAGGCTGTTGAGTTGGGCGATTTGCCTGAGACTCATATTTTCCCGGGCCTTAATATTATTCTCGCCCAGAGATTTTATGACCGCTTCCGTATCTAGCCCATATTTGCTGCATAGCGCCCGTAGGGTCAACTTTCCCAACCCTTGCGTAGGCTTCCTCGGCATTCTTTCAGTTTCGCTTGCACTCGCACCGGTTCTGAGCATCGCCAAATAAACCTCCTGCGGCGCAACACCGTTGGCAATGGCTATTTCCTTCAGCGATTGGGTGTCGCTGACAACGGTATAGCCTGCCGCCGCCAGCGCCTGCATAGCGGCGGTCAGCTCGATATCCATGTGCCGAGCAAAGGTCCTGAGAGAGGACAGCTCGGCGTGGCCGTAGGGCGGCTGGCCATATTTCTGCGCGGCCGCTTCCTTAACCTGACCGTTAATGGCGATAATGGTCGAAAAAGGCGGGATTCCGGCATAGGTCCCCACTACAATAATCAGAGTCAGCAACAATGCGATATTGAAATCTTTGGTGAAGACCTTCATCTGACGCCTTTTATTTCTCAGATAGAGTTCAATGTTGTCCCAATTGTAACTGGTATGCAGCAGCAGGGCGATCAGGAACAGAATCCCCACATTGATATGGATTGCTGTCCACTGCTCTTTTGAAAGCCCCCACAAGGTCCAGTTGGCCCAATAGGCTACCCGCCCCTGGGGAACAATGTAGAGCACGGCGCTAGTCAGAAGCATAAAGAACAGCGCTATAAAAGCGGTCAGGGAAGTCACTCGTTTCATATTCATCGATCAATCCTCTACAATTCTGTTGGTCGTTGAGTTGAGTGGGACGCTCAAGCATCGAAAGGCAGGACCAGCACCTGAGCGCCTTCGACAATCAGTTATTATTCACGCAAATGACAATTAACGTACCGTCCCTCTGGCTTTATTAATGGACCCTACTCCTATTTGAAACAGAGATCAACGCCCAGATCACCTGCCCGATTACAGGCCTCCATATTTCCTCATTTCTTCCCTATTTGTTTCTTAGTTCACTGCTAGCGTGTTCTTGTCCTAAGGGCTTTCGCCCCATCCCCTTATCGCATCACCCATGACAAGGAAACCACCATAGCTATGAGTCCATTGTTCTTAATTTGTCGCCGACAGCTGTGCTATCTCGCCTGTTTATTATGTCTGTTACCGGTAGTCGCAGCGGCCCAATCGCCCCCCGTACTGCGCCTGGAGCAGGCAGTAACCCTGGCGTTGGCCCACAATCAGGGCCTGCAGATCGCCGCTGATCAGATGCGAGACGGTGAAATTTCAGTGAGACTGCAGCAGGATCAGTATCTGCCGCAAATCACGGCCAGCGGAACCGCCAGTTTGCACCACGACGTCGGAGCGCAAGAGGAGGAGTGCAATTACAGTAATCTAGCCTCGGACATCAAGCTAAGCCTGAACCTGTTCAGCGGGTTTTCTGTCCAGGCGGCACTAGAAAAGGCTCGCCAGACCCTGGCCGCCCGTCAACACAGCTTTGGCCGAGCCCAACAACAAGTGGTTTTCACCGTGATCGGAAACTATCTGAATGCGGTTAAGGCACTAGAACAGATTCGCGTAGCCGAACAGAACCTGCTGGATAATGCACAACAGTTGTCAGATATCGAGGCCTATCACCAAGCGGGCCGTAGACCGGTCACCGATGTCTATAAACAGCAGGCCGAAACCGCCAGCGCCCGTTCAACACTCTTCGGCGCCCAGCGGGACTACCGAGTCAACAAGCTGGCATTGCTACAAAGCATCGGCATCGATGCCACAACAAAGATAGACGTCGTCCTACCTAACTCGCCTCTCTTGCATAACATACCGGAAACAAGTGAAACGGTTCTGTTAGCAACAGCGCTGAACGGGAGACCTGACCTACTAGCCTTGCAGAAAAATGTAGCGGCCTCCGTGGAACAAATTCGCCTGGCTCAAGCCGGTCACTACCCCAGCGTCGATTTGGTAGCGGTAGCCGCGACCTCCTTTAATGATCGAGAAGAGGATGATTTCGCTAGTCAACTAAAGGAAGACAACCTGACCGGAACGCTAAGCTTATCCCTGTCTATACCGATCTTCGACCGCAATCTAACTCGTCACGAAGTTGATCAGGCCAGGGTCGGCCGCAACACTGCCGGCCTGGAGCTTGCCAAGCTACAACGGCAGATCGAAGCGGAAATTGGTCAGGCCGTCGCTGATTTTGAGACCGCTGGCCAACAGCTTGAAGCGGCCCGCGAGCAACTGAACTATGCGGACAAGGCCTTGGAGTCCACCACTCAACGCTACCGAGCCGGTGTAGCAACCTTGACTGAAATAACCAGTGCCCGCTCGGTCTTGGTCGAAGCCCGCTACGCCCAGATCGAAGCGCAACTCGACCGCATGATTCAAACCGTAGCCATCGCCCATTACAGCGGCGACCTTAACCCGATCCTGTTTAGCAAGGAGATTTCCGGATGACCCAATTAAAGCCAAAGACCAAGCACAGAGCTGCAAAGGGGATTCTGATCCTTTGCCTGACTCTGTTGCTCATAGCGGCAGCACTAAATTGGCTGTTCGCTTCGCCACAACAACAAAACCAATTGGCCTCGTTACAAACGGCCACCGTAGAACGGGGCGACCTAGAGGTGACCGTAGCCTGCACCGGTAGTTTGCAAGCTGTCGGCACAGTGGAGGTGGGCACCGAAGTATCAGGAACCATCAAAAAAGTACTGGCCGATTACAACGATCAAGTAGTAAAGGGGCAGATCTTGGCTGAACTCGACTTGGAGCTATTCGAGGCCGAGACGGTCAGCGCGCGAGCCGCAACCCTGCGTGCCAATGCCCTGCTGAAACAGGCCCAAATCGAATACCAGCGCAACCAGCCGCTGCTTCAACAAGGGCACCTGTCCGCGCAAGAGTTTCTAGCCTACCAGACCGGACTGGCTATAGCCGAGGCCGATCTGATAGCTGCCGAGGCATCTCAGAAAAAAGCCGAGACCAATTTGCGCAACGCCAGTATCCGTTCGCCCATTGATGGGACGGTCATCGAACGGGAAATAGAAAAAGGCCAGACCGTGGCGGCGAACTTCAGTACCCCGACCCTTTTCATTCTGGCCGAAGATCTGGCCCGCATGGAGATCGAAGCCGATGTAGATGAAAGCGACATAGGCCAGATCAAACAGGGTCAGCAGGTACGGTTCACAGTACAGGCCTACGCCGAGGATGTTTTCCACGGAACTGTGACCCAGATCCGCCTCAATCCCACCGAAGAGTCTAATGTGGTGACCTATACCGTAGTCATCACCGCGGCTAACGACAAAGCCCTGCTGTTACCGGGCATGACCGCCACCATTGACTTTATTATTCAAGATCTTAAAAACACTCTGCTGGCTCCCAATTCTGCCCTGCAATACGCCGCACGGACACTTTCCGTTCACAACGGCGCGGCACTTGTGGTGATCGATGAACAGGGCCACAGCAAGCCACTGGCAGTAACGGCCGGCCCCTCCGACGGAGCCCACACCGCTGTGACAGGATCAAATCTTATAGCTGGCCTGAGAGTCGTCACTGGAACTAAAACCCCCTCCAAAAAATCTAGCGGCAATCTCTTTTCCCGGCTGATGCCCCGTCCGCCAGGGCGCGGAAAATAAGGAATAAGACCCCATGCAACCGATTCAACTGAAAAATATCTGTAAGACTTTTCGTCTGGGGGACACCAAGGTCAAAGCCTTGGACGGCGTTTGTCTCGATATCGAACCGGGCGATTTTATGGCGGTTATCGGCGCTTCCGGGTCCGGCAAATCGACCTTGATGAATGTTATTGGCTGTCTTGATCAGGCCGACAGCGGCTCTTATCTGCTTGAAGGGCGACCGGTCTGCGAACTGCAAAAACACCAGTTGGCCGATATTCGCAACCAACGGATCGGTTTTGTCTTTCAGGGCTTTAATCTGCTGCCCCGCACCACCGCTCTAGAGAATGTCATGCTGCCATTGCTTTACTATCGTGGCGAACTACCGGCCGCCGAACAGCGCCAGCGAGCCACAAAAGCCCTGCAACAGGTCGGGCTAGCCGACCGCATGCACCACGAGCCCAATCAACTTTCCGGCGGTCAGCAACAGCGAGTGGCCATTGCCCGGGCACTGGTCAACGATCCGGCCATTATTCTGGCTGATGAACCGACAGGCAACCTGGATAGTCGAACCACCCTTGATGTACTGGCCCTGTTTCAGGAACTCAACGATCAGGGCATTACCATCGTGCTGGTCACCCATGAAACGGACGTGGCCGAACATACCCGGCGGGTCATCGAGATGCAGGACGGAAAGATTCAACGGGACTTTAAAGTAGCGAACCGGCGACTGGCTTTAAAATATTAATGGCAAAGAATTTTTCTCATGCCAAAGCGCCTTACAAAGGACAACGGTCGTCATGAAATGGAGTAAATGGATCGTCGTGGCCCTGCGCAGCATCGCCCGCAACCGCCTGCGCAGTTTGCTGACCATGCTCGGTATCATCATCGGGGTAGGATCGGTCATTGCCCTGGTGGCACTGGGGGAAGGCTCGCAGGCGGATATCACAGGGAACATCGCCGCCATGGGCACTAACCTGATTATCGTGGTTCCAGAAAGTACCGAGAGTCACGGTGTGCGAGGGGGAGCAGGGACCTCTTCAAGCCTGTCCTTGGCCGATGTCGAGGTGCTTCGCAAAGAGGCCAAGGCGGTCCGTTACGTCTCCGCCGAGGTGCGGCTTTCGGAACAAGTGGTGGCCGGCAACAGTAACTGGAACACTACCGTGCAAGGAGTCGATAAGGACTTTCTGCTGATTCGCAACTATCAACTAGCCAAGGGAGGGTTCTTTGGCGAGCGTGAGGTTTCCGCAAAGTCCAAGGTGGCGGTTCTGGGGCAGACGGTGGCTAAGGAACTCTTTGCCGATCAAGACCCCATCGGCCAGCGCATTCGAGTGCGCAAGACCCCATTTCAAGTCATCGGAGTGCTGGCCGAAAAAGGCCAGAGCAGCATGGGAAACGACCAGGACGATATCATTCTGATACCGTCAACCACTGCCCTGTATCGTCTATCCGACGGCAAGACAGTACGCAGCCTGCTGGCCAGTGCCGTCAGCGCTGAAAAAATCTCTGAAGCGAAAGAACAAATCACCGCCGAACTGCGCAAAGCACACCGCCTGCGGGATGGAGAAAAAGACGACTTTGATCTGCGCGACCAGTCGGAAATGAATTCGATGGCCTCACAAGTGACCGGCACCATGACCCTGTTGCTCAGTGCCATCGCCGGCGTCTCTCTGCTGGTTGGCGGCATCGGTATCATGAACATCATGCTGGTTTCGGTAACCGAGCGTACACGGGAGATCGGCATCCGCCTGGCGGTCGGCGCACGGGGCGGCGACATTCTTTGCCAGTTTCTTATCGAGGCGGTAGTTCTCTGTCTGTGCGGTGGTCTGATCGGCATTCTTAGCGGCCTGGGCATCGCTTTTAGCCTCGGCCAGATTATGGGTATCAGCGTATCGGTCAATCCGTTGATGATCGTGGTAAGCGTCGGCTTCACCCTGGCGGTAGGGGTGTTCTTCGGTTTTTATCCAGCCCGCAAGGCCGCCAATCTTAATCCCATAGAGGCCCTACGCCACGAATAGCCCGCTTCTGATTAAAAACCTAATCGACACAAGCCAGACCGCTGAATTCGTCGTCGGCCTCGGTGATGAACTCGTCGAAGCGCTCCTCCGGCAGGTTGGCCATCTCACCAAGGGTCGTGGTCTTCAGGGTGTCGATCTCCCACTCGGTAGTGTTG
>JABXKU010000158.1 GCA_013619105.1 Desulfuromonadales bacterium | reverse complement strand
GTATTGCGGGGTTTGCACTCCTGGTCCCGCTATTACTCGCTTTGTTTACGCCGGTTTACTCCGCCATCTATAACCAGCTATTTAGTCATTTCTGGCTATACAGCGTGATTACGTTTATCGGATGCGCGCTTATCTTTCTCATGCCGGTCGTGCTGATGGGTGCGACCCTGCCGGTTTTAAGCCGGTTCTACGTCACACGACTGTCTCATCTGGGCACCCATGTCGGGCAGCTCTACGGTCTCAACACGATCGGCGCAGCGGCGGGTGCATTTGTCTGTGGCTTCTGGCTGATCAACAGTCTGGGCGTCTGGGGCACGATGGTTGTAGCCGTTGCGTTAAATAGCCTGATTGGCATTGCGTGCCTTTTTGCCGGAGGCAAAATATCGTCTGCCAGTTCCGTGGACAGGCCAGAACCCGCTGCGGCGAGGTCAGTACCGGCTGAAGAGCCTGTAACGGCCAGACAAGATCCATGGTTTACCAAAGGGGTACTGCTGATATTCGCCGTATCAGGCTTTTCCTCCATGGCCTACGAGGTGATATGGACCAAGTTGCTCGGCCTGATAGTAGGCCCCACCACGTACTCGTTCACCATCGTCCTGGTCACCTTTATCCTGGGGCTGGCGCTTGGCAGCATCCTCTTCGGCTGGCTTGCAGACAAAACAGGAAAGCCCTTCGGACTCCTGATTACTACCCAGGTTATTGCTGCACTTTCGGTCCTTTTTGTCAGCCAGTTATTAGGCGATAGCCAGCTGTTCTTCGCCAAGCTTATCTTCGAGTTTAAAGATAACTTCGGTCTTCTGAACCTGGCAAAAGGCGGCGCACTGTTTTTCATTATGCTTTTTCCGACACTCTGCCTTGGCGCGGCGTTCCCGCTGGTTGGGAAAATCTATACCCGGTCTGTTGCCCGGGTCGGAACCTGTATCGGTAACGCGTACGCTATTAACACGGTCGGCGCAGTGCTCGGGTCATTTAGCGCCGGTTTTCTGCTGATACCCTTGCTCGGAAAGGAGCAGGGACTGAGCCTGGTCGTGGCTCTACAGCTTGCCATAGCCCTGTTTGTCGGGGCAGCTACGCTGTTGCAAAGAAAAGAAGGCATTCTGAAAGTCGCTGCGTTGACGACAGCTTGCCTGTCCGGTTTGTTTCTTACGCTTCATTTTCCTGCCTGGAACCACACGCTACTTTCGACTGGCAAGTATCACCGTTTTGAGGCGGTAAGCGAAGAAATAGAGCACGCTGGCTGGGTTGAAACCCTGCTGAAGGGGACCGGGATACTCGCAGACAGCGTGCGCCGCGAATTGGTCTACTACGGGGATGGGATCGGCGGATTTACTGCCGTACTGAAACAAATTGACGGCATGGGCCGCTTGAAGTATTCCTTGCTCAATAGCGGTAAAGCGGATGCGTCATCGTACGGGGATATGGCCACCCAGACACTGTTGGCGCACTTTCCCATGATGTTCCACAGGAAGCCTGAAAACGTCATGGTGCTGGGACTGGCGAGCGGCGTAACCGCCGGGGAGGTTTTGCATTACCCCGTTGAGCGGCTCGACATCGTCGACATCAACGAGCAGGTCGTGAAGGCCAGTGACTATTTTGTGCAGTGGAACAACGAGGTACTCTCAGACCCCAGAACCGACATGATTGTCCAGGATGGCCGGGCGCATCTCATGCTGACTGACCGGAGTTACGATGTCATCATCTCGGAGCCATCCAATCCGTGGATGGCGGGGCTGGCGACGCTCTTTACCCGGGACTTCTTCGAGATCGTCCGCAATCGGCTAAACGATGACGGCATCTTTGTTCAGTGGTTGCACTCCTATCAAATGGACTGGCCCACGCTCGCCCTTGTCGGACGGACCTTTGCCGAAGTCTTTCCAAACAGCGTGCTGGCGGTTACCAACCCGAGTGGTCTCGGCCGTGATTTTTTACTGGTTGGCTTCAAGGGAAATGACGTCTTGAATCCTGAGTACGCCAGGCAGAATGTGGCCTACTCAGCGCAGTCAGGCAACGTCATGCTCACGGACCCGGTCGTGCTCTACCGTCAGCTGGTCTCGGAAAATCTTCCCGCGCTGTTTGGTCTGGGCCCGGTACATACAGACAATCGTCCCCTGCTGGAGTTTTCCGCACCAAGATTGATGTATCGAAAAGATGATCCGGCCATTTTTGACAACCTGGTAAAGAAGAGAACGCTGAGCGATACATCAAAAGATATTATCTTGCAGAGTAATGCTGACGTCGATTCCCGGTTGGCGCATGCTATGTACGCACTGTCTGTGTACAAACCGTTCAAAAACATGGTGGACCCGAGCGAACTGGATTCGAGGCAGGCCAGGCAATACATCAGGAAGGTGGCACAGTACTGTGCCGAGAACATAGTGAGGCCGACCATATTCGACGAAGATCTCGCCCGCCTCTGCCTCAAGGTACAAATACACTCGCTGGAATCGAAGCTTGGCGAAGTGCCGTATAAAGAGGCTTCCTACGCCATGCTTGGCACTCTCTACAAGGCTGAGGGTAATTCGGACATGGCGATTCGCTACTATTCGAAATCGCTTCAGATCGATGGTGATAATGCCCCCATTCGCGCATCGCTTGGAGCAGTACTTGTCGATCAAGGCCGGCCTGATGAAGCCATATTCCAATTCATGGAGGCCCTGAAGATCGATCCGTATTATGCCGCTACCTACAACAATCTGGGGATCGCGTTAATGAACCTGGGGCGGAGTGACGAAGGTATTTTGCATTTTCAGGCGGCGTTGCGCCTGGATCCGGATTACAAGGATGCGCTGAAAAACCTTGACAAGGCTCTGGCCCGGATTGGTACTGACGCAGTTGGGTCGGGGCCCTGAAGCGACAGAGCATATGGAAAGGGCGCTGGC
>JABXKU010000070.1 GCA_013619105.1 Desulfuromonadales bacterium | reverse complement strand
GATTTGTTAGTTTCCCCCTCGAATACTTCTTTTTTTATCGGAGGAACACATGAAAAAGTTATCGATTATCAGTCTGGCACTGATTGTTTCTGTTCTACTTGCCTGTTCACCGGCCTTTTCAGACAGTTTGGCACCCTTCAAAAGCGAAAAAGGGTTACTGAAGATTTCAGGGGGAACAGCCCATATCCCCGTCATGAAAGAAGCCGCTCAACAAATCATGATGGCGAATCCCGAAATTCAGATCAGCATCGCAGGCGGTGGCTCAGGCGTCGGTATCAAGCAAGTGGGCGAAGGCCTGGTCGACATCGGCAACAGCGGCCGCAAAGCCACCGATGAAGAAATCGAGCGTCACCAGCTCAAACTGTACCAATGGGCCATCGACGGCGTAGCGCCGGTGGTGAATCCGCAGAACAAGGTAAAAGAACTGAGCCAAAGCCAGTTGATGGATATTTTCTCCGGCAAGCTCAACAACTGGAAGCAGCTGGGCGGCGCAGATCGCAACATCAACATCTATACCCGCGATGAAGCCAGCGGCACCCGCGCCGTGTTCTGGAAAAAGGGTCTCAAAAAAGGGCCGATCAGCGCCGGTGCTCATGTAGTCGTCTCCAACGGCGCAATGAAGTCGGCCATTGCCCAGGATCCCTATGGCATCGGCTACGTCTCCGTAGGACATATCGATGAGATGGTGGCTCCGGTTGCCCTGGACGGTGTGGTGCCGACCATTCAAACCGTTCAGGACGGAACCTATAAGGTCGCCCGCGGACTGTACAGCAACACCAAGGGTGAGCCGACCGGGCTGACCAAAAAGTTCATCGACTTTCTCTACACGGATGAAGGTAAAAAGATCATTGAAAAGCGCGGGTTTATTCCCGCCCAATGAAAAGATATAGAGAGCTGATTGCGGAGAGGGTTTTTCTCCTCTCCGCACTAGCTAGCTCTGCAATAACTGTAGCGATTCTAGTGTTTATGGTGTTTATGGGCCTTCCCCTGCTGAAGCAGGGGGGGCTCTACCAGCTTCTGCTAAAACCATGGGCGCCCTTCCAGGGTTCATTCGGCATCTACCCGATGATCATCGGTACCGGTGCCATCTCCCTGCTGAGCCTATTGTTTGCCTTTCCGCTAAGCCTCGGCTGTTCCTTTTTGATCGGCTCCATCGCTCCGCCATCTGTCAGCAAATGGTTCCGGCGTCTAATCGAACTAATGACGGGAATCCCTACGGTTATCTACGGCTTTGTGGGAGTATTTCTCCTGGTTCCCATCGTCCGCGAGCTATTTGGCAGCGGCTCGGGCCTGTGCATTCTGACTGCGGCCCTGGTGCTCGGCATCATGATTACGCCCACCATGACCCTATTTTTCTGCGATAGCTTTGATCGGATTCCCAAAGCCTATCTGGATGCCGCCGATGCCTTAGGCGCAAGCCCCGTACAAAAGCTGCTTTATGTTATTCTACCTGCCGCCAAACAGGGCATGATTAACGGGGTCATCCTTTCACTGGGGCGGGCCGTGGGCGATACCCTTATCGCCCTGATGCTGGCGGGCAATTCGGTGCGGGTTGCCGAATCGGTTTTGGAGCCAGCCCGAACCCTTACCGCCCACATCGCCCTGGTCATCGCGGCGGATTACGAGAGTCCCGAGTTTCGGTCGATTTTCGCCTGCGGAGTGGTGCTCTACCTGTTCACCATGGCAGTGACCTTTCTAGTTCGCTACCTGACCTTCAGCAAGGACCAAACGGTTTGAGATACCGCAGCCTCGAGCGCCTGACCATCATATTTGCCTGGCTAACCGGCCTATTGCTGCTAAGTGCGGTCAGCCTGCTGCTCGGCTACCTGTTTATCAAGGGCTATCAGTCCGTCAACCTCACCCTGATTTTCGGCGATGCATCCCCCCTGCGGGCCATCCTTCTGCAAGAACGGGTGTTTAACGGCCTCTTCCCGGCCATTGTCGGCACCCTGATTCTAGTGCTGCTATCCGTATTTTGGGCCATCCCCATTGGCATGGCTACGGGCATCTATCTGGCAGAATATGCCAGCCCCCGAGCCAAACGCGTGTTGGATGCTTTTTTTGACGTTTTATCCGGCATCCCCTCCATTGTGATCGGCCTGTTCGGGTTTGCCTTTGCCGTGTTTCTGCACAAACACTATTCCGACCGCATCGGCCCCTGTCTACTCATATCGAGTATCGCCCTCTCCTTTTTGGTCCTGCCCTATATCATTCGCACCACTCAGGCGTCCCTCGAAGGCATCCCACGGGAAACTCGCCTGACCGCCCTGGCACTAGGAGCCACCAAATTTCAGAACATTTTCCTGGTCCTGATCCCCCGATCTCTGACAGGCATCATGAGCGGGATCATCCTTGCCATCGGCCGCTGTGCCGAAGATACCGCCGTCATCATGCTCACCGGAGCCGTCGCTTCCACCGGTCTGCCTCGATCGCTTTTCGCTCAGTACGAAGCCCTGCCCTTTTATATCTATTACATTTCGTCCCAATACGCCGATCGTGCCGAACTGATGCAGGGATATGGCGCCTCGATTATTCTCATCCTGCTGTGTGCTGTGTTGTTTTCAGTCGCCTACGGCATTCGTAAGGGCCTGACCCACTTCGCCCTTTACAGACCATGAGCCTGCTATGACTCCAGATATTAAGATACGCGTTGCCGACCTGAATTTCTCCTACCGAGACCGGACCATTCTGCAAGACGTAAGCGTCGAGTTCCCCGAGAAGACGATTACCGCCCTCACCGGATCGTCCGGGGCCGGCAAGTCCACCTTTCTCATGACCCTCAATCGTTTATGGGAAAATATCCCGAACGCGCAAATGCAGGGTACGGTAGAGATAAAACTTCAAAACCAATTTCGGGATATCTATGCCCCTGATCTAGCCGTGACCGAATTACGTAAAATGGTGGCCACGGTATTTCAGGTGCCCAACCCGCTACCCATGAGCATTCGCAAAAATGTCGCCTTTCCTCTCAAACTCAGCGGTGAAAGAAGTCGGGGATTGGTGGATGAAAAGATTGAACAGGCCCTTAAAATGGCCAATTTATGGGATGAAGTAAAAGACCGCCTCAACGAGGATGCTCGCAACCTCTCCGGGGGACAGCAACAACGACTCTGCATCGCACGCGCCCTGGTGCTGGAACCCGAAGTGTTGCTGCTGGATGAACCCACCTCATCGCTGGATCAGGCGTCTACCGCGGTGATTGAAGACCTGCTACTCAAACTAAAAGATCGCCTGACGATTCTGATTGTTTCTCACCATCCGGAGCAGGTCAAACGCATCGCGGACAAGGTCGTCGAATTCACCGACGGCCGCATCATTACCGCCCCCTGACAAGAGGATACCCTCCATGTTGTGCCTTGCCATTCCCAACCGAGACCGTCTTGATATTGCCCATGTCATCCTGGATTTCAATGGCACCATTGCCACCGATGGCCAACTGATCCCCGGTGTTTCCACCAGGATCGAGGCCCTCGCTTCCCAGGTTACCGTTCACGTCATCACCGCCGACACCAATGCCACCGCCCGTGACCAATTACAGGGTGCTCCCTGCACCTTGAAAATTATCGGTGCCGACCGGCAAGATCAGGCCAAGCTTGAATACGCCCAGAGCCTGGGTCTGGAAAGCGTGCTGGCAATTGGCAACGGCAGCAACGACTTGCTGCTATTGCGGCAAGCGGCCTTAGGCATCTGCCTGATTCAGCGGGAAGGAGCCGCGATCCCGTCGCTGCAAGCCGCTGACCTGGTCTGTGTCGATATCAACGATGCCCTGGATCTGTTGTTGCTGCCCCATCGCTTAACCGCCACCCTGAGAAACTGACCGGGCGCCAACTGCGCGAAAAGCGAACGAAAGCAGCGCTTCGTCAAAAACCTGATATCTTTTAATATATCCTGAGTTTCCGTCGACGATGGCTGGGACCGGTGTTGTTTAGGACGGAAACCTCCAGAGAACAGCGAAAACCGGACAGTCCGCAGAGAGGAGACGCACGCCATGATCGAGCGTATTGCCGAGTTGCTGGGTAAAGAGAGCGAACTTCTGGACTATGCCTGTCAAGGCATCGACAAACAACGACTTCATCTGCCGGGGCACGATTTCATCGACCGAGTACTTTTGCCCTCCGATCGTTCTGCGGCCACCTTGCGTAATCTGGGGCTACTTTTCAATACCGGGCGGCTGGCCGGAAGCGGCTACGTATCTATCCTGCCGGTGGATCAGGGGGTGGAACATTCCGGCGGCGCCTCCTTCGCCCCTAACCCCGATTATTTCGACCCACAGAAGATCGTCGAGCTAGCCATCGAGGGCGGCTGCAACGCCGTCGCCTCCACCGCCGGAGTCCTGGGCATGGTAGCCCGTCGCTACGCCCACCGCATCCCCTTCATCCTCAAGATCAACCACAACGAACTGCTCACTTACCCCAGCACCTACGATCAAGTACTCTTCTCCACCGTAGAGCGGGCCTTCAACATGGGTGCGGTGGGCATCGGCGCCACCATTTATTTCGGCTCCCCCGAGTCCTGCCGTCAGATCGTGGAGATCACCAAGGTATTCCAAAAAGCCCATGAGCTGGGAATGTTCACCGTCCTATGGTGTTACCTGCGCAACCCCGCCTTCAAAAAGGACCAGGACTACCACGCTTCCGCAGACCTCACCGGCCAGGCCAACCACCTCGGCGTAACCCTGCAGGCCGATATAATCAAACAGAAACAGGCCGAGTGCAATGGCGGCTACCCCGCCGTCGATTTTGGTAAAACCCATAAAGCCGTCTACGGAGAGCTGGTGCCGGACCACCCCATCGAATGGACCCGCTACCAGGTGGCCAACTGCTACATGGGCAGGGCTGGACTGATCAACTCGGGCGGTGCCTCCAAGGGCAGCGACGATTTGGCTCAGGCGGTGCGCACCGCAGTTATCAACAAACGCGCCGGCGGCACCGGTCTAATCAGCGGTCGTAAAGCTTTCCAAAAACCGATGGCGGAAGGCGTGAAGCTTCTCAATGCCATCCAGGACGTTTATCTATGTTCAAAGGTGACCATCGCCTGAGATGTCAGGAGTTCAGATTAAGAAGGGGGTAAAAGGTTAAGCTGCTTTCTATTCTCATTTTTTTAACAGAAAAGAGGGGGCGTGCCAATTGGCCGCCCCCTCTTTGTATCCTTCGCTAATCCAACCCCGAGGGGTCAAGTCTTTGCTTGGCCCTTGTTGCGCCCTTTATCGTCCTAGTTTGATAAACAACTTTTCGTACCCACCGCGCTAGAATTCGTAGGCGACGCGCTTAAACCCATCGCTGAACTTGCCGTTTGCAAAATGCACGGCCACAATATCGGTACATGGGATACTGGGCTAGCGTTAACCCGATGAATGAGTTAAGCAAAGATTTGACCACTTTTTACCCTCTCTAATTTCACCAAACTAACCTTGCTATGCCCTGCCATGTTCTTAATCCTGTGTATACTTGGTTATACAAATTATGTGCAATCTGGTCCGTACAGTTTAGCTTCAATCAGAGTTCTTACCATCGATGCCCCATAGGGAGGATTAATGGAAGGATATGTCAATGATATTGGAACTGTTATCACCCCAGGTATTCTCTTTCTTTTTATTGTATCGTGCATGATTGCTGCCTTTTTCCACACAGTATTGTTAGACAAAGCAAGGCTCCTGAAGGCGCGGAGATGTGCCGTCAGAAGGAAGCAGCATTCAAAGATAGAGAGAAGAGGAAGCGTCATCAAGAGAAGAGGCTGCATCAACCTGAGGAGTGCCACCGCCCACAGGAAGAGCTGCTAAACATATTGACCAGAACCTACAAATCCTACCAGGGTGATACCCTGCGGGCGGGCCTGAAGGGACGTAGTTTATTAGTCTATTCAAGTCGTAAAGTCATTGGACAAATAAACAACGGCCCCACGTCCTCCCCATGAAAAACCTGGCGAATTCCGGGGACACCTTACTCATTAGCCAGCCAGGTCTCCCGGGGTCGGACCAAGCTAACCTGTTGAATCCGTGAATAAAACATCCAGAAAGCAGCATTATCCGAGCTTAAACGCTCCTTTTGGGCGCCAAAAACAGCCCTGTAACCGGGGTCCCGGGGTCGGACCAAGCTAACCTATTGATTCCGCGAATAAAACATCCACAAAATAGCTATTATCCGAGCTTAAACGCTCCTTTTGGGCGCAAAAAACAGCCCTGTAAGGCTCAGACTCCTCCCTCAACACACATAGGCAAGAATCTAGTTCTTCGATTTTTCTCCCCATTCCCTTAATGCAAACCCTGGTCTTTATCTCTTCAGGGGTTTTAATTTGCAAGTGCACCGCCCTTTCTTGTCAACAACCCCAAAACCTTAAGCGGCTGCCAATATTACTTTATTCATTGACCATATCAAAGAATTAATTGTCCCCCAAACGAGCTGCTGCCAATTACCAGGGATCTTGGCTATCCGGTTTACTAGATACATGCTATGAATAATCGTCAGGATGAACCTTTGCGGTTAAATTCCCGACCTACAAAAGTTTGCGTTTTGCACGCTCGAACAACCTTCTTATCGATACTTGCGGTTTACCCAGGGGAACCACCATGAACTTGAAACAGCTTGAGGTGTTTATCGCCGTGGCCGAAAGCGGTAGTTTTTCCCGTGCCGCGGAAATCACCTTTTTGACCCAATCGACGGTCAGCCAGCACATTTCCTCCCTAGAAAAAGAATTTGAGCTGAAATTGCTGGACCGAACCGGGAAGGGAGCGTTCCTCACCGAGGCGGGAAAACTGCTGTTGGAGCATGCCCAACGGGTGATAGCCGAAGCCCGAAACGTGCCCCTGGCTCTAAACCGCTTTCGGGGACTTGAGGACGTTGTGCTAAAAATAGGCGGCAGCAATATCCCGGCCTGCTACATGATCCCTCACTGTGTCCCGTCCTTTCGCAAGCAGCATCCCGGAGTGGTGATTTCCCTGATTCAGGGAGACAGCCGGGAAACCCTCGACCGGCTCAAAAATGAACAGGTGGAATTTGCCCTGGTCGGCACCCGCTCCGCCGAAAAGAGTCTTGCGTTTACCCCCCTCTCCCTGGACAAAATATCGTTGGTAGTGCCCGCCGGACATCCCTGGAGCAAAAGGGATTTTATCCTGCCGGAAGACCTGGTAAGGGAATCCTTTATCTTTCGGGAATCAGGGTCGGGAACGGACCAAACCCTGCGGGAGCAATTGACCAAGTCAGGCTTTGCCGCCGAGCACTTGAAAGTCTCTATGGTTCTCGGCAGTAACGAAGCGGTAAAACAGGCGATCCTGCACGGTGCCGGGGTCTCTTTTTTGTCCGAACTGTCGGTAAAAAAAGAGTGCGAGCGAGGAGAAATGTCCATCATCGATATCCGAGGTTTGGACATCTATCGTCACATTTATTTAGTCACCCGAAGGGCACGGGAACTGGCTCCGGCCGCTAAAGCCTTCATCGACAACATCGTTCAACGTTTTAGCTCGGAATAATACTTTTAAAAGCCTTTTTTACTTGTGTTTTTTGTGCCGCAACCCCGTGTTTCCCCTGATAAATCGATTGCATTAATCACCCAAACCCGCTACTATTCGATCGTCTGAATGAAACACAAATCAAGGGTTTCTTTCAGGCTCTTTATTTATCCAATCGGCTGCAAAAGTTTTAACCCTTTGCAGCGATATGAATTATGGAAGCGCGTCGGTCTCTGGTGGGCCGCCCGGTCTTCAAAACCGGTGTGGGGGGTGAGAAACTTCCCAGGTGGGTTCGATTCCCATGCGCTTCCGCCAAATTACCCTCTGGTTGCAATCAGGAAGATGATAATTCATCGGGTTTTGGCTGAATCTCGGGGAGCGGGCATTGTTCGCTCCCCGAGACCGTTCATTGCCCGGCGAGCAGGCACGCACCATCCCTTCTGTTTCTTCCTAATCGCACACAATCTTTCTGCAACACCGCGCACCTAATTCTTCGGCGTTTCGTTATTGAATTCAACGGCAAAAAGGGTCTTCCATGAAACACCTTATCCTGGGTACCGCCGGCCATATCGACCACGGCAAAACCTCACTGGTCAAGGCCCTCACCGGCACCAACACCGACCGACTCAGAGAAGAAAAAGAGCGGGGCATCACCATTGAGCTGGGTTTTGCTCATCTGGAACTGCCAGGGGATCTTCAGTTCGGGATCGTTGATGTACCGGGCCATGAGCGGTTTGTGCGAGCCATGGTGGCAGGGGTCGGCGGAATGGACCTGGTGATGCTGGTGATTGCGGCCGATGAGGGAATCATGCCCCAGACCCGTGAGCACCTCGAAATCTGCCAGTTGCTCGGAGTCAAAAAAGGCCTGGTGGCCCTGACCAAATGCGACATGGTGGATGAGGAATGGTTGCAGCTTGTGACCGAGGAGGTCGGCGACTATCTGGCCGGCAGCTTTCTCGAAGAAGCAGCGATTATTCCCGTTTCATCGAAAACCAGCCAGGGCCTCGACGATCTCAAATCGGCTCTTGGACTGCTGGCCAATGAAGTCCAAGAGAAGTCAGCAGACGGCTCTTTCCGCCTGCCTGTGGACCGGGTGTTTACGGTTCCTGGTTTCGGTACGGTCGTCACCGGCACCCTTCTTTCGGGAGAAATAACCACCGGCGAGGAAGTGGAAGTGTTGCCTTCCGGCCTCACCTCTCGGGTCCGCAGCGTACAGAGTCACGGCCAAAAAACCGAGTCCGGTATGGCTGGCCAGCGCCTGGCGGTCAACATGCAAGGGGCTGATCACAACGAACTCTGCCGTGGCGACGTTGTTGTTCCCCAGGGTGTATTTCGTGCCACACGCACGGTCGATGCGCGCATCAACTACCTTGTTTCGGCGAAAAGGGACCTAAAACACCGAGCCACCCTGCGACTCCATTCAGCAACCTATGAGGTATCCGCGCAGGTGATCCTGCTTGACAGGGACACCCTTGCCCCGGGGGATTCTGCCTTCGTTCAGTTGCGTCTCAAAACTCCGGTCTTACTTTTACCCGGTGATAATTTTATTGTCCGCAGCTACTCACCCCAAATTACCGTGGGGGGTGGCGTCGTGATCGATCCCGCACCACCACGACGCAGACGCCGTTCGACCCAGGCCCTTGAGCTTCTCCAGGCACTCGACGACGGAGACAATGGCGACAAGCTGTTGCTCCTGACACAAGAGAGTCTGCTTTCTGGGCTGACCTTGGAAGAACTGATTATTCGCAGCGGGTTGTCAGCAAAGAAAATCGAGGCGCCCCTTGCGGGACTGCTCTCTAAAGGACGTATTGTGCAGGCGATTCGCAAACCGCGAATGTTTCTAACACAAGAGGCTTTCGAAACCCTGAAGGCGCTGCTGGTTTCCGGTCTGGAAAAATACGTGCAGGAGAATCCGCTCAAGGAAGGCATCGGCAAGGAAGAACTGAAGGCGCAGATTCCGAAGCGAAGCGATGTGCGTTTTTTCGAGGCAGTACTGAGTTCACTGGAGAAGGAAAAGAAGGTCATTGTCGACCGCGACCTGATCAAGATACCGGGGCATCGGGCCTCGGCCGCCGTGGATCAGGCCGCCATCCTGGCCAAACTGGAAAACGCCCTGCTAGAGGCCGGCATTGAACCGCCCAGCATCAAGGTTTTAGGTGAGCTGGTTCGCTGCAACGAAAAGACTGTGTTAGAGCACCTGATACTGCTGCACCGTGAAAATAGGGCAGTCAAGATAACCGCCGACCTTTTCTATGCCCCCCAGCCCCTGCAATCGTTACAGGAGAAGTTGATTACCTTCCTCAAGGAAAATCAGGAAATCACCCCTCCAGGATTTCGGGAATTGACGGGTCTCTCGAGAAAATACATGATCCCGCTGCTCGGCTACTTTGATCAGGAGAAGGTCACTCTGAGAATTGACGACAAACGAGTATTAAGAAAGAGGTAAACGAACACCCCTGAAACTGAGTGAGTAGCCCAGACAACCCCATCTTCTCTTTCCAACCCTGTACCTTCCTCCCCAACGTGACCATTCTAAAACCAGCCATCGAACAATCTAAAGCACTTAAAACAAAAAAATGGCATAGAGGAGATAAACTCCTCTATGCCAATCCTGATCGAAGCAAAAAATTAAATATTAGATAGTTTCAGTAGCAGTCTGAGCTACTACAGCTTCAGCTTTTTGAGCGGCAGTGGGGCGGACAAATGCCCACCAGTAAACAACGCCACACAGTACCGCGCCACCAACAATGTTACCGGCGGTTACGATGAGCAGGTTGCCAGTCCACATGGACGACCAGTTCAGGCCCGCAAGAAGTTCAGCAGACTTGCCGGAAGCTGCAACAGCCTTAGCAGAAGACTTGGCGAAGATGCCGGCCGGGATGAAGTACATGTTGGCCACGCAGTGCTCAAAGCCGGAGGTAACAAAGGCCATGATGGGGAAGAAGATAGCCAGTACCTTGCCAGCGATGTCCTTGGCGGCAACGGCCATCATAACGGCCAGGCAAACGAGCCAGTTACAGCCAATGGCACGCCAGAAGTACATGCTGGTGTGAGCATCACCACCAACGGTGATTTTACCAACAGCGATCTTGATAGCAGTGGCACCGATGGCGCCATCAAGCAGACCAGAAGCGCTGCCGATCATCCAAGCCAGAGCGATAGAGCCGATGAAGTTACCGGCGTACACGATAACCCAGTTGCGCAGCATCTGGTAGAGAGTGATGTCTTTGTTGAACAGAGCGACGGTCATCATGTTGTTGCCGGTGAAGAGCTCGGAACCGGGAATCATGACCAACATAAGTCCTACGCTGAAGACGGCGCCGATGAAGAACTTTTTCAGACCGAATACAGCCCAGTCGCCAGTAGCAACGGTGGTAGCGAGATGCGCAGCAAAACCGATAAATACCCCGGCCAGGATGCCCAGCACAAAGAGCTTCATAAAGGTATTGGTGGCTTTTGCCTTACCGATGTTGATAAAGGCTTTCGAAAGTTCCGCCGGCGGTGCAAAATTTGACATTTGTTCTTCTCCCCATAAGTGTTAGTAGTTCGATCAGGAACCTACAACCAGGAATTTCAGTGGCATAAGGCGTACAATAAAGCACACAGAATACCGGCCCACACCGGCAATCCAAAACCAACTAAAATATCCTATAACGTGTAACTTTCCTCAGACACGACATATCTAGATGCCGAACATAACAAGGTTAAAACGAACGAAGTATAGGTTGTTGAAATATTTCATGTCAATAAATTATTTGACCAACAGCCAGAAGACGTCGGGTTGTTTACACCTTTAAATCAAATAGCTTTTTATTGATGAACCTAGGTTTTACTGGAAACATAGACTCTAGGAGATCCGAAACTATCACAACTACCTTTAATTACACACTTTGAGAAAATACGTCCGTTTAGACAGAAGCCTTACCATAAAAGATTTCTAAACCTTCTCAAATACTTCTATTTTCCTACCTATCCCCCATATGAAAACCATTGATTACAGAAACACGCGCCCTAACATCAGGAAAAAACATTTGAAAAAGGCTTTAATAACTGCTAGATTGCACGCGGCCAGACGTTTTTTGGGGAAAATTGGATTTACATGCCATAAATTTTTCCATCACAATTGAACCGTTAGCCAATAAATATTTTGCGTTTGCCCAATCATCGCCGCAGAAGACCAGCGAGGTAGATATTTTGCCTATCAGCTATATTCTGGGCGGTAGCGCTGTCTTCTTCAGGCAGCACAAAGAAACATCTTTTTATGCAATGCAAGAGGAGGGAAAGGCCGATACCACGACCTATCCCCTTAACGTAAAACTGAATATCGTTTGATTTAGGTGCTCCGCCACCCCGTTTGTCATTGCTGGGTGGAGGTGTGTCCTGATTTAGACTCGCCCTCTCTTTCCCAATGGAAATGACCTTGTTTTTCGGGAAGGGTAAGGCAACCGCAGAGACTTGTCTGCGGCGCAAACATATATTATGCAATGAGGAGGAGGAAAAAGGTTCGACAACCTTTTCCCCCAATCTACTCAACCACAAAACTTGAATAGTTTCTTTTGACGGACCGACTCCAAAGGTACCTGTACCGGTCGAAGTTCGTTCTAAGAAATAATGCCTCGAAATCCGACCCCTTAAGTGCGTCGTTTCTCAGGGCATACGGTCGAACTGTGCTTTTCAGGGCTGGGCAATTGCTGCCCTTTACCCATTGACAACAGGGGAGAAAAACCAATGTCTACATGTCAAACAAATGGGGAATGCATTATTCCCGAGGGGTACGAACTACCCAAGAATCTCTACCAAGAGCTCGCAGTCTTTATCGAAGAACTGCCGACCAAAGCCGGTCACCTGGTCACCGCACTGCACAAGGCTCAGCACTTGTTCGGCTATCTGCCAGAAGAAGTGCAGACATTCGTTGCCGAACATATGAATGTGCCGGTAGTCCACGTCTACGGCGTGGTCACCTTTTACACCTTCTTCACCCAGATTCCCAAGGGCGAGATCCCCATCTCTATCTGCATGGGCACCGCCTGCTTCGTCGTTGGTGCCGATAAAGTTGTCGAGGCCTTCAAACAGGCCCTCGGTGGTGTTGAAGTCAGCGAAGTAACTCCCGACGGCAAATTCTCTATCGATTGCCTGCGCTGCGTTGGTACTTGTGCACTGGCTCCGGTTGTTATGATCGGTGAGAAGGTCTACGGGAAAGTGACTCCTGATCAGGTTAAAGACATCATTGCAGACTTTTCATAAGAACGGGGGAATCTCAAAATGGCAAAAATCAATACAATTGCTGAACTGAAGAAGTTGCGTGAAGACCTGCTGGGTGCTGCCCAGGCTAAAGCCGGCAAGCC
>JABXKU010000069.1 GCA_013619105.1 Desulfuromonadales bacterium | reverse complement strand
TTTTGGCAGAGTAGATATACCCCAGATGGCTGGACCAGAGATAATCACCCACAGCATTGCACAGATGTGCTGTGATTGGATTTCGGTGAATATAACGAACCACTCCAGCAGATGAGTCAAGCAAAGACTGGACGCCTTTTATCCCCTTCGGTTGCCCTCCGGGCCTTGTGAAAAGATGGGTTTGATATGGTGAAACCTAATCTTATGGGCCTAAACAAAATGAGATTGCCTTTTTTTTCCCGTTTAGTAAGATGGCAAAGCTTAATTCACCTCTTATATGGTCCCGTAGCGCAGCAGGATAGAGCATCTGCCCCCTAAACAGAGGGGCGGGCATTCGAATTGCCCCAGGTCACCATGTATATTAAGTGTTTGTGGCTGGCTGTTTTTTTCTGAATTTTGTTTCACGTTCTTGTGGTTGCTTCTCTTTAAAATGATAAATATTGAACGAATGGGATTTTATGCGAAAGACAACATTATGCTTAGCTTTAGCCTGCTTATTCCTGGCCACCCTAGCCAACGCCTATGAAACTGTAACCGTTGGCAACTTTGAAGCACGCCTTCTTGCACAAGGTGAACAAGCATTTGTTGTCGGAGCGCAGGAGGATGGGAGTGGTGGTCTTACAGAGGGTTGGAGATATTCGATAACTGGAGCCGAACCCTGGACGCAAGAGCATATAGATGCCGTTGTAAGAAGCCTGCAGACACTCGATCAAAGTTTTGTCACGGGCTCGCCACATCGAAAGATGCAAATTGCTTTTTCTTTAGAGAAAGGACCGTGGCTCGGGAGCTCACTCGGTACTCTAATTGCTGATCAAACCAAGCAGAATGTCGTCTCAACGGCAGAGCTGTTGTTGCGTGACAATATTCCAATAAATAATGTGCAAGGTAGTGTAGACGATGTTGTCACAATGTTCACATCCATTCCTCTACATTACGGCCCTGAGGCTCCAGCCCATGGGCAATACGACTTCCAGGCAACTGTAACCCATGAAATACTCCATGCCATGGGTGTTATGAATGTTAATAATGCTGATGGAAGCTATCCATCGGGAATCACACGGTGGGATTCATTGCTAGGGGATAGTAATGGTTCTCCGGTTCCAGGCACATCGCCTTCTATTACAACTGTCGGTGAACTGGGTACTGTCTTTTGGACAGGGGCGGCTGCCAACGCAACCTATGGAGGCCCTGTCCCTATCCAAACGTTTGCAAATGGACACAATTATGGCAGTTCTCTTTCCCATCCAGGCCCTCCAGGAGAATTGATGACCTACAATGGAGCTCCTGTAGAATTTCCGAGGGCACCAAACAAATTACTGCTTGATATGTACCGAGATATGGGATGGGCGATAAACGAGGCGTACTATAATAGCTTTGGCCCAACGTACTATACCAATGACAGCATTATAAACAACACCGAGACGTTCAAAACAACACATACTTACACATACGGAATGTACGTGAATGGTAACTCTAACCTTATTGACCAAAATGGCAATCTAAGCACATCACAAGAGCAGTCTAGTGCCCTGTCGGTATATGGAGACAGAAATCTAGTCTGGCTGCGTGGCGTACAATCCGCCGCTGCTAACTACTCTAATTCACTCTATGCAGTTGGGAACTACAGTCAGGTAGTTGTCACAAAAGATAGTATTCTTGCTAGTCAAGGGGATGGTTCCATTGGAGTTCTCGTTCTTGGTGGTAGTAATTCTATTTTCCACTCCGGAAAGATCCTGTCATATAATGGAGCAACAGCCATTCGGTTTGATAATCCAAGGTCTGCTTGGGGGTATGTTTTAAATGCTGCCTTGCATATCCAGAATGGATCCGAGATAACTGGAAATATTGTCAATAGCGATCCTAATGGCACCGCAACGGTGACGTATGGTCGTAAGTATTCGAGTCCTGATATCTATCAAGCGGACCCCGATTTTAGTTTTGTCTATGGTGACGAAATTCGCGGTGTATGGAATCATGAAATAACGGCGGGAAAGTTAAGCTTGGGCGCTTCGGCGATTATTGAAGGAGATATGGCGAATTACGGAACGCTAGCGGGTAATGGTAAAATCATTGGTAATGTTAATAGTTACGGTGTTATCGCTCCAGGTAATTCGGTTGGTACGATAACAATTACCGGAAATTTCTCGCAAGATAGCAGTTCTGATTTGCAGATAGAATTTGGTGGCGGTGGTTACGATCAACTTGTGGTGAGCGGTACAGCTAATCTTGATGGCTCACTCTCGCTAATCCCCATCGGTTATCTAGCCCCAGGCAAGCATCAATTTATAAGTGCAGGTTCAACAATTGGTAGTTTTGCAGCTATAAATAATTTTTCAAGCAGTATCCTGCAAACCTCTGCTCCAACATCTGGCTTGGAACTTGGAACTTTTGATCTTACTCGTAGCAGTTACGCCTCTGTCCTTGAAAGCAAACAGCAAGGCTTAGCCAGCGCCTTTGAGACGGTACGTCCGACAGCAAACGGAGATATGGCGGATATTCTAAATATCATGGATGTGATGAGCCAGGACGACATCAGGCAGGCGACAGACGATTATTCACCTTATTTCCATAGCTCCGTTACGACCGCTAGTCTTGAGAACATCAGAACACGGTCAACCTTTTTGCAATACAAGATACAAAAAAACGAGGTAGGTTCTAAATCGCCCCTCTGGTTTACAGGTTTTGGAGGTAATACTCGTTACGACAAAACGCCTACCAGCAATGACTTCAAAACAAAATATTCTGGTTTTATGCTAGGAGTTGAAAAACAGTTTGAGTCTGGATTTCAGTTCGGAGTCGCAGGAGGATACACCGATTCAACTTTTGACGAGAACGATACAAGCAGTAATGCAAGCAGTTCTGCTTACGATGGCTATCTTTACGGTTTGTGGTCGCCACTGTCAAATGATGCATTTTATCTACAATCCCTTTTAGGCCTTGGTTTTACGGACTCTAAAACCAACCGTGATATACCCTTCTTAGGTAGAACAGCCACAAGCGACCATGATGCCACCCACTACTCTGCATTTTTAGGTGGTGGATATATACACATGATGGAACATTGGTCCCTTGAACCACGGGCAGGGCTTCAATATATTCATCTTGATGAAGATGGTTTCACAGAAAATGGTGCAGGTGCGGCTTCCTTAACCATTCATTCAAAAGATTCTGATGCTCTGTTGAGTTCTCTCGGCCTTGAAATTAGTCACTCTCTTGATGTGGATAATGGATTACTTGTCCCCCATTTTAGAGCAGAATGGTTCCATAATTTTTCAGCAGAAACAGAAAATACAACAGCCATCCTCCAAAACGGAGAAATGTTTAATGTAGATGCTCGTACGGCTAGTGAAGATTCTCTGGAATTAGCTGTTGGTTTAGGTTTGATAATTAGTGACACTGTCCGTGGTCACATTGGATATCAATACAGTTTTGCCGACAACCAAGATGGATCACATTTACTGAATGCTGGGTTTAATTATTCTTTTTAAGAAACTTTCTGTCAGAAAATATTCTTAACGATTAAAAAGGCTGCGCGCGGCGGGATCAAGTCTTTCTATGCAATAAGTGGTCTAGGGGCAAGGCTTAGGGTGTGAGTTTTTTCGTAAAGCAATAGATGCAAGTACCTGGCTTTTTTTAGACGACGAACTATCTCTGCCACAGGTCTTGAGCAGTCATTTTATCCAGCATAAAAAAGCGGCGGAACCGATCGGTTCCGCCGCTTTTGTTCGTACCATTTGTTTTATTGGTATCGTTTTAGACGATGACCTTTTCTATGGCCCATACGCCGCAAGGACAAATGCCGGCACAGAGTCCACAGCCGATGCAGTACTGCTTGTCTGACACATACTCAAAGGATCCGTCGAGGCTCTCCTTGCGAGCGATAGCGCCTTCGGGGCAGGCTTCCAGACACATGGAACAGTCACGGCAGGTGCCGCAGCTGAGGCAGCGATGGACTTCTTCGCAGGCATCCACAATCTGGAAGCGGCCACGGTTGCGAGCCTGGAAGGACTCTTTGCTAAGTTTCCATTGCGGAACCATCTCCGGCTTTTTCTTGGCGACCAGTTCCAGGCCGTTCAAGTAGTCGTCGATGTATTCGGAGACCTCACGACCGCTGCCGATGGCGTGGGTCAGCAGGCCGGGCTGGATGGTGTCGCCGAGGGCGAAGACACCGGGGGCCTGTTTGGCCTGCCAGCAATCGTCCACATCCATCATGCCACGGACCGTGAGCCATTCACGGGGTACGTAGGACAGGTCAGGACGTTCGCCGATGGAGATGATCACCGTGTCGGCCTCGATGAGGCGACCGTCTTTGGTGTGCAGTCCCTCTGCGGTGATGCGCTCGGTAAAGACGGGCCACTGAATCTGGCCGCCGAGGGCGTCGAAGTGGTCGATCTCTTTTTGGTAAGCTGCCGGTCGCTGCACGTCGATAGCGGTAACCTGCTGGGCACCCATGGAATAGGCGCCGATGGCTACGTCCATGCCAGCGTTACCGGCACCGATGACCACTACCTTGCGACCTATCTTGGGTTTTTTGCCGGCGTTGATTTCTTTGAGAAAGTCCAGCCCTTTGACCAGTCTTTCGTGGCCGGGGAAGGGGATGACCACTGGGTTGTGGGCACCGCTGGCGATGACCACTGCATCGGCCGCGGTGCGAATGCCTGCAAAGTTGCCTTGCTCAATTTTCTGGCCGGTTAGAATTTTAACGCCGATCCCCTTGATCCGGTCGACTTCGGCGCCCAACACTTCGCGGGGCAGACGCTCGCTAGGAATGGCCTGGCGCAGCTTGCCGCCGACTTCCTCATCGCCTTCATAGATGGTGACGCTATGGCCGCGCAGGCCGAGCTGCCAAGCGGCAGATAGGCCCGCAGGACCGCCGCCGATCACTGCGACGTTCTTGCCGGTGGCGGGCAGCAGTTCCGGGGCTTCTGCATCCTGGGACAGACGACCGAGTTCCTGCATGGCCACCGGTTTGTCCAGGGAACGACGGCTGCAAGCGTCCATGCAGAGGTTGGGGCAGACCTGGCCGCAGACACTGGCCGGGAAAGGTGAGTAGTGCAGTACCAGTTCCAGGGCCTCTTTGGTCTTGCCTTCGCGCAGCAGGGCAATGCGGTCCTGGGTTGGAATGCCCGTCGGGCAAGCGGCCTGACAAGGGGCGGAGAAGGACTTGTTTTGCCAGTGAGGGATCTTCAGTCGACCGTCACCGGTGTTAACAAAGCCGGCTACCTCGGCGTAGTCGTCCGTGACCACGTCGCCGAAAATGCCGCCTTCAACCCACTTGTCGAGGCGAAATTCGCGCATCGAGATGCGTTCCACTGCTTGGCGTTCCTGAAAGGACTTGGCAACGATCTTCTTCCATTGGGAGAAGTCGGTCAGGTCACTTAGGAGCGGTTGTTTTTCGATCTTGTCGAGGAATACCGGCATTTTTTCGGTCAGGAACTGCTGGTCCCCTTCGTCTAGTTCTAGCATCCAGACGTCGTTGGACAGGCCTTTGACCGGTCCCCGTACATAGATGGTACCGCCGACCATGCCGACGCAGCCGCGATCACCGAGGACCGATTCAAACTGCTCGCTGTCGACGCCACAGACCACGGCGATGCCGCCGCCCATGAATTCAAAGGAGAAGGAGCCGGTGTTCTTCAGAATCCACATCTCCGGGGGACTATGGGCCGGGTCGTGTTTCATCAGGGAGCCGGTACGAGTACCGCCCCGACCGGCGACATAGATCTGGCCGCTGGCGGCGCAGTGACCGGTGGTGTCGCCGCCGTCGCCCTTAAGAATTAGGGTGGCGCCGGCGTTGAGCCAGCCGACGTCGGCTGGTGCCGGGCCGTTGATGGTGATCTCGGTGCCCGCAAGGCCAAAGGCCCCGACGCGCTGGCCGGGGTTCTTGACCGTGAACTTTAGGACCTTGCCGTCAGCGCTCCACAGCGGTCCACCGATATCGTGATGTCCGGACGAGAGCACTTCAAACTCGGTCTCGCCGGCTTCTAGGGCAGCGTAGATCTTCTGCAGCAATTGCTGCGTGGAAATACGCTGGTTGTTTTCGTCAAAACCATTTATATGGGCTGCCATTGCTTGAGTCTCCTTAGCAGACGTACTGAACCTTCAAACGATCGGCTACCGATTTGTCGGTGGAAACCAGACAGTCGGAGCGACCGATGGGCAGGGTAGAGTTACCGATGGGGGCCATGAGCTTGCGCAGCTCCATGTCCATGCCCAGGAAGTAATTCACGATGTTCTCCGCTACCCGCTCGGGATCGAGGCGTTTGGCGAGTGTCGGCTCCTGCGTCGTGATGCCTGCCGGACAGAGGCCAGTATTGCAGGCGTTGCAGCGACCCTGGTCGTTGCCGAGACATCCGGCCATCTGCAGGATCAATTTACCGGTAAAAACGCCGTTGGCGCCGAGGCACATCATCTTAAAAGCGTCCGCCGCCAGGTTGCCGGTTTTGCCGAGGCCGCCGGCCGCCCATAGTGGGATCTGACCCTGGCGACCCTGAGCCACTGCGGCCAAGTAGCAGTCGCGTAGCTTGCTGACCGAGGGATGGCCGGTGTGGTCGAGGGAGATATCGTGAGCCGCGCCGGTGCCGCCGTCAATACCGTCGAGGAAAAAGCCGCCGACGATGTTGTAGGGGTCGCGCACCAGGTTGTTAAAGACCGAGACGCTGGTAGCGCTGGCCGCAACCTTGATGGCTACCGGAACGCGGAACTTGAAGGCAGCGTTGAAGGAGAGGAACATCTTCTGCACGCTCTCCTCGATGGAGTAGAGGCCCTGGTGGTTAGGCGGCGACAGCAGGTCGGTGCGAGGTACGCCGCGGATGGCCTGAATGTGCTCTGCCACCTTGGTAGCCATCAACAGGCCACCGTCGCCGGGCTTGGCGCCCTGGCCGATCTTGATCAAAATGCCGGCCGGATCTTCGACCATGTGGGGCATGGCCTGGATGATGCGGTTCCAGCCGAAGTGACCGGAAGCGATCTGCAGAATCATGTACTTGAGGTATTTACTCTTCAGCAGCCGTACCGGCATGCCACCCTCGCCGGAGCACATGCGTACCGGCAGTCCACATTCCTCGTTGAGATAGGCGACGGCCATGGCAATCGCTTCCCACATGCGCCAGGAAAGAGCACCGATGGACATGTCGCCGATGATTACCGGGTAGATCCAGCGTACCGGGGGAGTCTGGCCGTCCTGAATCAGTTTGCCGTCACCGGTCTGCTGAAAGGGCAGGCCCTTGGCCGGTAGAATGCGGCCCAGGGGCGCCAGGCAATCGAAGGTGTGGCGCGAAGCATCAAGGCTTGGGTCGGTCATCTGCGAAATACGACCAACGCGAAGGGTGTCGAGGGTCCGGGCTTTTACTTCCAGATTGTTACGCCCGCCACGCTTGGGGCCGGATCCGGTAGCGCAGGTGTAGACGACGTTAAACCGGGAGTCGGGGTTGCGGGACGCGCTGATGGCGCTGTTGGGACAGACCCGCTCGCAGACGCCACAGCCTCGGCAAAAGTTTTTGATCTCTTTGCGTTGGGCAATGACCGGCTGAGCGGAAAAACGGGTTTTTGGTTCCGGAGTCTCGCTGTCGGTAAAGATCATCCGCCGCCGTTCCATCTTTGGGCCGATAGCGTCGAAGGTGCAGGCCGCGATGCAGGAACCGCACAGGGTGCAGCGGTTCGGGTCGTATGCGATCTTCCACGGCAGATCGTTACAGGCGAGGTCGTTAATTTTTATTGGTTCCATCTTTTGACCTCCAAATTGTCATCGATAACCACGATTTCACGTTCGTTGGGATAAATGTCCACTTCCCAGTTGCGGTCGGGCAGGACTTCGTTAACGCCGCAGACCTCCGAGGAGATGACCACTGTGTCCTCATCCCGGCCGATGACTACCGGCCGCAGTTTCTTGGCGTCGCAGCAGGTAAACATGGTGTTGTCGGGCAGCACGCCGATGATGGTATTGGGGCCGTTGATCTCGAGGTGGGCCAGGGACTGGCGCAGGGCCAGCAGTTGCTCCTGATCTTCACGCTTGAGCAGGTCATCAAAGGGTAGCGGGGTGACGACGTGTTTGTAGTAGGGGAGCGGCCAGCCGAGTTCCTTGTGCACGTAGTGCAGGGTATAAAGAAAGCACTGGGAATCGGACTCAAAGCCGATATAGCCGCGATGCAGGCTGCTCTGGAATTCTTTGTTCTTTTGGTAGAAGGTGTTCTCGCCGTTGGCCAAAGCCGTGTAGCCCTGCAGAAAGAAGGGGTGGGCGGCGTAGCGCACAATGGCGTAGTTAGTGTTCTGCCGGCACTGGGCGGTGATTACCTTGGCGGTGAAGTCTTCATTCGGTTCCCAAAGATTGAAATAGATGCCGATGGCCCTCGGGTCACCGATCTCTTTAAGGGTAATGACATCCGGCCAGAAGGAGTAGGCAAAGCCTTTTTCGCCTTCTTCCATGGCGGCGCGTAGTTCCAGGCGGGTATCAGTCAGTAACTCGCCTTTTTCTTTTTCACTGGCATCCTGGAATTCTTTTGGATAGTCAAAGGTTTCGAAGACATAGTTGGGCATGGCCTGGATATCGAGGCCCGGCTGGGGGTTGGTCTCCGGAACCCACTGATGAACCCGGCGGAAGCCTTTGGCGTGCAGCAGGTTTTCGGCGATTTTCAGGCCTTCGTCGGTGCAGGCCAGGGACAGGGTCGGAAGATGTTTGTAATCTTCAAAGATTCCCCCCAAATCCTGCATGACCATGGCAAACCCAGAATTGTCATGACCTTTCTGCTGCGATTGCATGAGCAGCAGGGCCTTACTTGGGTGCATGTAGTGGCGGCTTTTGAGAGCTCCAATGCGACACATGAGCGGTTACCTCCAAGAATTGATTTAGTTATCCAATGTTACGGACTGGTGGATTGGTTATCGTTGGATCGTTACACAGTAGCAAGCAGAGTGCCATAAGATGGCATTAGTTGTAAAAAATTGAGTGTGTGCAAAAGTGTTTTTAAAACAATGGGTTGTGTGGGAAGGAAGCGAGGGTAACGGTGAGCTTTTGCTAACGGGGCGCGTTTAGGAAGGGGGTAGGTAGAGCTAATGTGCATAGAGTGGTGTAGTTAGGCTACACAGTGACGGCCCGGCTCTATTTATAGGGCCAGGCCGTTATTGTGTTTAGAGGCTGTAGCCAGCTTCCGAATGGGCGGTCTGGTCGAGGCCGGTGACTTCATCTTCGTGGCTTACCCGCAGGCCCATGGTGGCCTTGAGGATCAGCAGCAGAATGGTGGTGATTGTTACCGCGTAGGCTGCGGCGGCAATGATGCCCACAAACTGTACCCACAGTTGATGGAAGTCTCCGGTCAGGACGCTAGTGGCGCCAACGGTGGCGAAAACCCCGGTAGCCAGGGCGCCAAAAGCGCCGCCGATACCGTGAATGCCGAGTACGTCGAGGGAGTCATCGTAGCCTAGCTTGTGCTTGAGCATGACGCCACCATAACAGACGGCTCCGCCCATCAGGCCCATCACAATGGCCCAGCCGGGAGTGACGAAGCCGGCGGCCGGGGTGATGGTCACCAGGCCAGCGACGATACCGGACGCGATGCCAAGGGCGCTAGGCTTGCCGGCCAGGATCCATTCAAGCAGCATCCAGGAGAGGGCTGCTGCGGCGGCGGCGGTTTGGGTGGTGGTGAAGGCCAAGGCGGCACCGCCGCCTGCGGACAGGGCGCTGCCGGCGTTGAAGCCAAACCAGCCAAACCACAACAGGCCGGCGCCGAGCAAGGTCATGGGCAGATTATGGGGAGCCATGCGTTCATGGGGAAAGCCCTTGCGTTTGCCCAGGAAAATGCAGAGTACCAGTGCCGAAATGCCGGATGAGAGGTGGACCACGGTGCCGCCAGCAAAGTCGAGGGCCCCCATTTCCAGCAGCCAGCCACCTTCGCCCCAAACCCAATGAGCCAGGGGATCGTAGACCAGCAGACTCCAGGCCAGAATGAAAACGCAGTAGGTAGAGAACTTCATGCGTTCGGCAATGGCGCCGGAGATCAGGGCTGGGGTGATGATGGCAAACATTCCTTGGAACATGACGAACACATAGGTCGGAATAGTTCCGGTGAGGGATTCGGGGCCGATGCCGCTGAGAAACATGTGCTGCAGGCTGCCGATGAAGGGGCCGGAGCCGCCGAAAGATAGTGTGTAGCCGACCACTACCCATTGCACGCCGATAATGGCCATGGCGGCAAAGGTATGCATGGTGGTAGAGAGGACGTTCTTGGAGCGAACCATGCCGGCGTAGAACAGGGCCAGTCCGGGCAGCATGATCAAAACTAGGGCAGTGGAGATCAGCATCCAGGCCGTATCGCCCGAGTCGGCAGTTTCCGCCGCCAGGCATAGGGTCGGTAGCAGGGTGAGCCCGAACAGAGCGGGCAATGTCGCCAAAAACTTGTGCATCATTTTCTTTCCTCCGATGGGGATGTCAGTTGGTGCTGCCGGTGCGAAGAGCAGCATTGCTCGAAATGACAGCAGCAAACCCCGTGCCGAAAAAAATATGCACACTATTTCAGTGGGTTATGTGTCTACCTTCCTGAGGTGTGATCAAAAAGATGGCACTGCTGCCCAGAGAGTAGGCGCCGCGCCACTATTGTAACAGCAAAAAGCCCCTGCAAAAGGCAGGGGCTGGGAGAAGATTGGGCAAGCAGGTTGTTAGATGGGCTCGACCCAGCCGTGGGGGTCGGGTCGGAGGCCGTACTGAATGCCGGTGAGGGCCTCGAAGAATTTCATGGTCAGGGGCCCGACATTGTCGTCGCTCAAGGTAACGGTGCGGTCTCGATAGGTGAATTGACCGACGGGGCTAACCACGGCGGCGGTGCCGGTGCCAAAGGCCTCGGAGAGGCGGCCACTTTCGGCCCCATCAAGAATTTCGTCGATGGACATGGCCCGTTCCTCAATCTCAATGCCCATCTCTTTGGCTATGGTCAAAATGGAGCGGCGGGTGATGCCGTCGAGGATGGTGCCGTGCAATGGCGAGGTGACGATCTTGCCGTCATAGACGAAGCAGATGTTCATGCTGCCGACTTCTTCAACGTATTTGCGTTTCACGGCATCGAGCCATAGCACTTGGTCGAAGCCTCGCTCCGCGGCTTCCCTTGCGGCCAGCAGGCTGGCGGCGTAGTTGCCCCCAGTTTTGGCTTCGCCGGTGCCGCCAGGCGCGGAGCGGATGTATTCGTCTGAAATCCAGATGCGCACCGGTTTAAAGCCGCCCTTATAGTAGGGGCCAACGGGCGAGAGGATAATGTAGCAGAGGTACTGGTCGCTTGGTTTGACTCCCAGTACCGGTTGGGTGGCAATCATGGTCGGGCGAATATATAGACTGGTTCCTTCGCTGCGCGGCACCCAGTCAGCTTCGAGACGAATCAGTTCCTTGAGAGCACTTAGGAAAAAGTCTTCATCGACGGAAGGCATACACAGCCGCTGGGCGCTGCGGTTAAAGCGGGCGATGTTGTCCTGGGGGCGAAACAGGGCGATGCTGCCATCGGTGCGACGAAAGGCCTTGAGGCCTTCAAAGATCTCCTGGGCGTAATGCAGCACCAGTGCCGCTGGATCGAGGGTAAAGGGAGCATAGGGGGCGATGCGCGCCGAATGCCAGCCGCGACCGGTGTCGTATTCCATAAGGAACATGCGGTCGGTAAAGGTGCGGCCGAAGACCAGGGAGGCCTCGTCCTCGATGGGTGGCTTACGTTCTGTCAGGGGCAGGATTTGCAAATCCATGGTACCAGTCTCCAGGCCGGGATTGTATTTAATGGGAATTGAAATTTTTAGCATAATGGATCCCCGCCTGGCAAGGGCTTTTGCCCAATGGTCGCCTTACTTGAGTAGGCGCAGGCTCAACGGATAGCGGAATGCTTCGCCGTTTTTGGACTTAACCGCCGCGATAATGATCATGGTGAAGTTGAAGATCGCCAGGCCGATCAGCAGGGGGATGCCGATCAGTATCACGATCAGGGCCGTAGCGGCGAGAGCGTAGATGCTGATGCTGATCTGGAAATTAAGGGCTTCTTTGCCGTGTCGGTCCACGGTCGGGTAGAGGTCCTTCTTCAGCAACCAGATGGTCAGTGGCCCGATCAGGTTGCCAAAGGGGATAAAATATCCGGCCAGGGCTGATAGGTGACAGAAGGTTGTCCAGTTGGTTTCTTCATGGGTTCGTTCTTCCATGGTGAAATTCTCCAGGCAAGGTAGAAAAATGGGCTCGTTGTTTAGTCTGTCAGCTTGAGAAAGGCTAGGGTCGATACCAAGGTTAGGTTAATAATCTGTTCTGGTTGAATGCCGGCCTGCAGGGCTTCGCTCAGGGCTTGGTCGAGTTGGCCGACACCCTGAGCGATGTGGGCGTCGCTGCCAAGGGCGATCGGAGCGCCATACTGGGCGCAGTAGCCGGCCAGGCGTCGGCAGTTGTCGGCGCTGCCGATTCTGCTCACGCTAAAGGAGGAATTGTTGATCTCCAGGGCGGTGCCGGTGGCCGCGGCGTGGCGGGCAATGGCCTGATAGTCGAGGGGGAACTCCGGGTTGCCGGGATGGCAGATCACGTGGACCTGGGGTTTGTCCATTATGGACATCGCCACCCGGGTGTTATCCGTCTGGCCCCGGCCGGCATAGCCGCAGCCGGGGTGAAAGCCGGCCAGTACCAGTTCCAGTTGGGACAGTTGCGGATCATCCAGGTCGAGGCGGCCGTCGCCAAGAATATTAGCCTCGACGCCGCGCAAGATGCGTACGCCGTCGATGTGCTTTGGGATGAAGCGCAGGGCCATAAAATGGTAGGGGTGGGGCCCGCCGGGTAGTGCCGGCCCGTGATCGGTCATGCCGACCAGGCGCAATTGGCGTCGGGCTGCCTCGGCGGCAATTTCGTTAATGGTGCTGTAGGCGTGCCCGGAGGCAATGGTATGGACA
>JABXKU010000068.1 GCA_013619105.1 Desulfuromonadales bacterium | reverse complement strand
ATTTAATAGCCATCGCCTAGTTAGGCGATGGCTATTTTATTAGGTTGAGTTTAGATCAGGTTTTTTAACCAGGAAAAAGCCACCAGGGTGCCGATGGAAGACCCGAGGGAGGAGAAGAAAAAAACCAGCAAGACCCGGGTTAAACGATTGCTCCACCAGCCTCTGGCGGTAGCGAGGTCGTCACCCACCTCTTCCAAGTCCCGGACGGTTGGCCCGGCAATCATTGCCTGGACTAATCCGGTAACGAAGCCTGCGCCGATAGTGGGGTTAAGCGAAGTAATAGGCGCTGCGATAAAGGCGGTGACGACAGTCAGAGGATGTCCCAGCGCTAGAACGGTACCGGCAGCTGAGAACAGACCGTTGGCCAAAACCCAGGCGATAGCCGCTTCGGTCAGGCGGCTACGGTCTCCGAACAGGAAGCCGACAACGAACAATCCCAGTACCACCGCCGGAATAACCCAGGGTAGAATTCTAGAAAGCAGTGGCTTAGGAGGAATTTGGGACAGTTCGGCAATGCAGTCGGGGTTACCCGGCTCAGCCAGACGGCGACGAATGCCGGGAACGTGGGCTGCACCGACCACAGCCACCAGGCGCTTCCCTGGGGCCTGGCGTAGATGCTCTGCCATATATTGATCCCGCTCGTCGACCAGAACAGTCTTCATCGACGGCAGTATATCGCCCATTTCGTCCAACATGGCCGTCAGGGTGTCGCCTTGTCGCAGAGCAGTCAGTTGCTCTTCATCGAGCTCTTGCGATTCGAACAGGCCGCTAAACAGCGCTGCAAACACCTGCAATTTCTTCCATAGTCCGGTTTTACGCCAGGCGCGCAGCAAGGTGGTGCGAATCTCCCGGTCAATAAGGCAGATTTCGGCTCCCTGCTCTTTAGCCACCTCGGCGGCGGCCGCCAGTTCGGCACCCGGTTTGACACCGGTCTGCAGCCCCATTCTCTTTTGGAAGGCAGACAAAGCCAGGTTGGCCAATAGAAAAGCGCCTTGGCCCTGGCGAATGGCCTTGACCAAGTCCAGCGATTGCCAAGCTTTGGTGTCGGTCAGGGACCGGTAACGCTGCGGGTCCAGTTCGATGCAGACGCTGTCGGGGGCCTCCTCGGCAATAACTCGGCGGACGGTGTCAACTGAATCTCGGGAAATGTGAGCGGTCCCGATCAGGACGATTTCCTTATCCGCAACTTTTAGATGATAAATGTCAGAGTTAGCCTTGGTATCCATTTGTTTTTATTACCATTTTTGGGTCATGATTGACGAATCGGGGATACTGAAAAAAGAAAAGCGCCGAACTATACGACGCTTAAATCTCTCAGCTCTCCACACCTGCCGTGGGTCCTTAGGCCTCTTGCGAGTCCTAAATAAGTGGGGTTTCTTGTGAATCGCATCAGGCGTCCCAATGTACTCTTGGGCTGGCACACCGCGCTCCTGAAAAAACCCCGGGTCGAAAGTATTCCGCAAGGGCGTTCTGACCTCACTTGCAGGGCAGAGAGCATTCTAGATAACCCCACTATAGACAAAAGCTATTTTTGTTTCAATGAATAATTGATGGCGTCTCAAAAAGTCCGCCCTACGACGTTACGGCGTTTTTTCAGGACCTCGACATACTAGATCTATGCCTTCACTCCTGAAAAAACACCAAGCCTTGTAGGACGAAATTTTTGCTTAGCCATCCTCTAAATTTGTGCGAATGCATCAATAATTGACGGCCCGAAATGGTGGGCGGCGGTTTGCCCAAATAGTAGTCGAGGTAGCCTATAAATTCCTTCGGCAAGGATGGTCTCACCACGGGGAAGGAAGAAAATGCTCATCATACCAAGGGCTTTGTTGGCTTGTATTTTGCTGTATGTCACCCGGTAGGGATCATTGTTCCGGTTTTAAGTCAATTTTCCGAAATATACAAGATCGGCTTTGGCCCTGCGCAGGTTCTGCAAAACATGGCAGGGCCGGCAATGGCTGGGCCAACATATAGACAAGGTTGATCAATGAAAATCAGGACAAAGATAATAGGTATGGGTTTGCTGTTGGTTTTGTTGACAGCAACTTCCATTGTTGGCATCGCCATGTATCAGAAAAATGTTCTGAAGCGCAATGTCGGCGATGAAGTCGATCTGCTGGTGCGCAGCGAAATCAAAAATGTCGCTCAGAATGTCTATCTGATGTGCCGAACCATGCAGGAAACTCTGGAACAGATGCTGGAGCATGGCTTAAATGTGATAGCGGATGTCGCTACCCGCCAAGGTGATTTGGATTTCAAAGGCTCCCCCACCACCTGGCAGACGGTCAATCAATTTACCGACGAAACGACCGAGGTAACCCTGCCCAAGGTTCTCTATAATGGCAGCTGGCTTGGGCGCAATGCCGATCTCAATTCGCCGACCGCCATTGTAGACGAGGTGACAGCGCTGCTCGGCGTGACCTGCACCGTTTTTCAACGGATGAACGAAGCGGGAGATATGTTGCGGGTCGCCACCACCGTACCCGGTCTAAACAAAAACCGGGCCATTAGCACCTATATCCCTCGGTATAACCCCGACGGTTCATCTAACCCGGTGATCGATACTCTGCTTAAGGGGGAAACCTATACCGGGCGCGCCTACGTGGTAAACGCTTGGTATCTGACCGGTTATCAACCGCTCTGGAATCCCTCCGGCACCAAAGTCATCGGCGCCCTGTATGTCGGCCAGAAACAGGAAAGTGTGACCAGCCTGCGCCGGGGCATCATGGATATCGTTATAGGCCAAAGCGGTTATGTCGCGGTCATTGGTGGTAAGGGGGGGCAGGAGGGTAAATATATCATCTCACGGGATGGCCAGCGGGATGGCGAAAACCTTCTGCAGGTCGATGATGCTCTGCAAAAGACCCAGACTGAAAAAAATATTCGGTTGGCTGTGTCCCTTGAAAATAAGCAAGGCGAGGAAGCCATACCGGTGGCGATGAATCGCTATGTTTGGCAGAACCCTGGTGACCCAGGCCCCCGTGACAAAATCGCAGCTTTGGCATATTTCGAGCCTTGGGACTGGGTTATCATCGCATCGGCCTATGAGGAAGACTTTTATCCTGTCCGGCAACGCATGGCCAGCGCCCTGTCGAATATGATCGGTTGGATTACGGGAGTGGCAACGATCATCATCGTCTTATCGCTACTGATCGGCTACTGCGTTGCACGGGGCATTGTGCGGCCTCTAGAAAAGGCGATGGAGGTGTTCGAGCAGATTGGCCAGGGTCGCCTTGACTTGCAGCTCAATACGGAGGACCAGGACGAGATCGGCCAGCTTTCCCGCAGCTTCAATAGCATGGTGGTCAACCTGAGTGATATAACGGCTTCCCGCGATGAGTTGAACCATGAAATTATAGAACGCATTCGTATCGAAAATGAGTTGCGTGAAACATCGGACAGGCGGGAAGATCTGGAACTAATTGTCAATAACAGCCCCGCTGTGGCATTTTTATGGAGCGCTGAAGACGGTTGGCCGGTGGAATACGTATCGCCTAATATCTGCCAGTTCGGCCTGGACGCCGAAGATTTTCACAAGGGGCGACTGCTGTTTTCCTCCGTGGTACATGAAGAGGATCTTGCCCGGGTACAGGCGGCTGTGGACCGGCACAGTGCTGCGCCTGTGGGACGGAACCTGGCTCTGGAATACCGTATTCTCAACCGGAGAGGTGAAGAGTTTTGGATCGAGAATCGGCTTTGGTTGCGTAGAAACAATGAGGGCAAAGTTACTCATTGCCAGGGGGTGGTGCTCGATATAACCTCTCGCAAAAAAGCCGAGGAGTCCATCCATAAGCTGGCTTTTTATGACAACTTAACCGGTTTGCCCAATCGGTCCTTGTTCATGAACCGTCTGCAGCAGGCCTTGGCCCAAGCTCAGCGCGATGAACGGTTGGCTGCTTTATTGTTTATTGACCTCGACCGCTTCAAGGAAGTCAATGACCAGTACGGTCATGCTGTGGGCGATAAACTGCTCCATGCCGTCGGTTTGCGTCTGGCCTCCTGTATTCGGCAGAACGATACTCTGGCCCGCTTCGGCGGCGACGAATTTATCATGCTGATTTCGAGTCTGAAGGAGGCAGAGGATTTGCGACGGGTGGCCGATAAAATACTGACGAACATGGCAGAACCGTTCTGTATTGATCAGCACCGCTTAGATATTTCGACCAGTATCGGCATCGCTCTCTACCCGCAGGATGGCGAGGATACGGATCTGTTACTCAAAAGGGCCGATGTGGCCATGTATGTGGCTAAAGATATGGGCCGTAACGGCTATTGCTTTTACAATTCTAAAATGGAACGCAACAGCCGGCCGGGATATATCCAAAAGATGGTTACAGGAGATAGTTATCTGCGGCCATACGATGAAATGGTATGAGGTGCTTCAGTTATCATCCTTGTACTTATTGTTGACTCGATAGACGAAAGCCAGAACTTCCGCTACCGCCTGATACAGCTCGGCGGGGATTTCCATTCCCAGGGGGATGCCGGCCAGCAGTTCCACCAGGTCGGGATCGGCAACCACCTCAACTCCGGCTTCGCTGGCCGTGCTGAGGATCTTTTCGGCCATGGCGCCCTGGCCACTGGCGACGACCAAAGGGGCTCCTTGCTCCTTTTTGTAGGACAAGGCGACAGCCTTCTGCAGCTTCTTTTTCACCATCAGCTATACCCTCGCATCCAGCAGCTCATCCCCATCCCCTAAAATTCGTCGGATCAGGTCGGTTTTCAAGGCACCCTGGTCACTGCCGTAGCTGGCTCCGCATAGGGGCAGGGAGGTCAGCATGGAAGCCAATTCTGTTTCCTGCTCAGCCAAAAAACTCGTTTTATCCCCATGGTCGCAGGTGAAACGCACAAACAGCCCCTCGTTTTCCTGCAGCAGGTCGATGCGTAGGTCGCCCAGGCCCTGTAAAGACAGGTACAGTGAGATCTTTTTGGCCGGCTGCGATTCCTGGTCGCTGGCGGTGTCTTTTTGCGCCACCAGATAGCCGTTGTCGAGAAAGGGGAGCGGCAAGGGCAACAGGCTGGCTCCTTGACGGGCCAGGCGTAAATTGCACAGCTGAAATAGCTCCAGCTTCTGCAACAACTGTTTGGTTTGTTCGGCCGTTTCAGGTTTGTTTTCGGTGTCGGAGCGGTCGGTGGATAACAGCAGGCTCTTAAGGTTGGCTGGCTCGACGGAAGAAGACCCACGGGCCAGGTCGGCTTCCAGAGTCAGGCCGAGATGCCGGGCCAGCGATTGTAGCTCTTGGCCCGTCAGGGTTTCGGGCGATGCGGCGCGAAAGGGCGTAAAAAAATCGAGCAACTTGGTCAGAGTTTTTTCCGGCAGAAGCTTTTCAGCCCCCTGGCTTTTGGTCAACTGTTGCAAGGCACTGGCCAGTTCGCATTTACCTTCAAGCAGATGCACGGCGTGGGTCAGGCGCTCAAGCAGGTTGTCCTGCATAAGTCGTAATATGAGCTGAGGTTTGTTTTCGACCACCATCAGCCGCAACTTCTGTCCGGTTTGCAAAGGGGTCTGGGTCTGGGCGCGTAGATGCTGTCGATCTAGATCGAGCAATACTTCGCTATGGCCGCCTTCGGCTACGGTGGCATTAACCAATTGTCCGGCCTGCAAACCGTATTGACGCCCTTCGGTCGGAGCCGCGGCCTGAGCCGGTGTTAGTACAGGACGAACGGTCAGCATGGGATTGATAATACTCATGGCTCTCTTTTCGACCAATGGCGGCTTTATCTTTAACCAAATTATAGAAAAGTCCGTTGCCGTCCTTTTCTGTGATTGTGCGGTAGCCTGTCGCGATTTAATCAGATTGAAATTAAAAAAATAACCTAAAAGTGTGGAAGAAGAGCTAAAGCAATAGCAGCCAAAGGTCGATAAGGGGTCATAGCGCAATATTTCACGAGGAGAGAACTGGATGTCTGTTATGCCCAATACAGTATTGATTATCGGTGACTCTGCGGAATCCCGTAAAGTGGTTGCCGGCATTCTTGAATCGACCGGTATTTTTCAGAACAAACTCTACTGTGCTGATGGACGCCGTGCCTTGCACTGGCTGCGGGATCATGCGATTGATATGGTCTGCTGCAATCTTCATGAACAAAATCGCGATGCTTTGGATATCCTGATCAATGAAATGCAAGGAGAATCGGAATGGGTCGACCTGCCGGTGGTCTTTTTTGCCCAGCCCGAAGACCGTGATCTACTCATCGAGGGTCTGGAAAGTGGCGCCAGTGAAGGTTTGCTTGTCGATGCCGAGACTGCTGAAATTGCCGCCAGGATCCGCAGGCATCTAAAGAACCGTCAGCGTATTCAGGCGCTGCATCAGGCTCAAAGCCGTCTGGCTCGCTTGGCCCTGTCTGATAGCCTGACCGGGCTTTTCAACCGGGCCTACTTCGATGCGAGCATTGAGCAGGAAACGGCTCGCAGCCTGCGCTCCAAAAAACCACTGTCCCTGCTGTTCATCGATCTCGACTTCTTCAAAAAAATCAATGATACCCATGGCCACCAGGCAGGCGATATGGCGCTGGAAAAGGTCGCCCTGGTGCTGCGGGAGCAAAGCCGCAGTTCCGATACGGTTTGTCGCTATGGCGGTGAGGAGTTTGCCATTATTCTTCCCGAAACTCCCCGTTCCCATGCACAGATGGTCGCCGAGCGCATTCGGCGCAAAGTCAGTGCCCTCGATTTAGGTTTTGTTGTTACCGCCAGCATCGGTATCAATTGCGCCGAAAGGCCGGAAGGTCTGGTGCCGAAAGTGCTGATTGCCGGCGCTGACGAGGCGCTCTATGCCGCCAAGCGCAATGGCCGTAATCGTTGTGAGATAGCCGGTAAGCCCGCGGTTCATTTCCCCGACCTATCCTTTATCTATCCCTTTAAGCAGGCTGCAGCGACGGCGTGATCTCCATCGTAAGCGGAGTAGCTACTTTGCTCTGATTGCCGAGGCATCAGGCCACTCTTAGATATTTTCGGGCCCCATGCTGAATGCCAGCATGCGGGCCTTTTGTTGCATATTCCGAAACTGTTCCGTCATACAGAAATTGATAATCTTTTCAATGTCGTCCTGACAGGGATTGACCAGCTCCAGGGCTGTTACAGAAGAGTGTTCCTTCTGGTTGCTGCCGCGAATAACGCGACCGATGCAGCGCACTTTTTCCAAGGTCTCCCCCGGTAAAAATATTTCCAGTTCCACCAGACTGTTGGCGGTCAGGGTTGTTTCGGAGCTAAAGCTGATGCCGTAGCCACTGAGATTCACCCGAGTGTGGTGGGGGGGCAACTCTTGCCTACCGTCCCCAGCCTGCCAGAACCGCAGGTAGACCTCGGTATTTACCCGGTGGTCACGGCGAGCATAATGGTTAGATTCTGAGCCAATGATGTCGAGTTGTGCATGGTTTGGGTTGAGCAGAACGGACAGTTTGGCCCAGATGCTCAAGAAGGATAGCCCCTTGTCAAAGGTAATACGCCAGCGGCCTTCTTTAGCCAGGTCGGCAACAGGCAGGGCTTGGGCAGGAAACTGAATTGTCAGGGAAGAATCGGTGATGTTTTTGATCACGCCGTCGAGATGCAGGGACTCTTCCCGTAGCAGGGGGATGGTTGCCTTGACCATGCGACAGCCGGAAAAGTTTTCCAGCATTCTTTCGGTGGGGGGCGTGGGAGAGGAGGGCATAGCGCGGACTCCCTATTCGATGATGTTAAGTCAGGTCCTTGGTTTGCACTTTGTTGCGTAATTCCAGCCGCTGGGCGGACATGCAGAAAGCGATAATCATGTCACGATCGGGGGATTCAATCTCAACAAGCTGCATAGCGGCCCCCTTACGGCCACCAGCGAGGGGGCAGATGCGTATGACCTTGGCAACGCAACGCGCCACCTTGATCGGGTCTTGACATAGAATCAGGGTAAGGGAAAACTTCTGGCCGTCACGTACCCGGTCGTTCAGAGGAAGTAGTATGCCGTTACCGCTGAGGTTCATTTGACCTTTGAACTGGCGGGTGCGTACTTCCTCCGCCTTATCATCAGTGATCAGCCGGTATTTGACGGTGAAATCGGCGTTGACTCGAAAATACTCTCTTTCGCCATATTGCAGAGTCGTTTCAATGGCTTTAAGAACCAGCTTTTCGTCGCCAATGATCTCTTCGATTTTGGTGCGTAAGCGATAAGTGCGCCCATCTTCTTCAAAAATAACCCGGCAGGTGCCATTCAAGTCAAGGCTTTTAAGGGGCAACTGGCCCGGTAAAAAGGCCGCCTCAACCAAGTCGACGGAGCGACGGTGAGCGACCCCTTCCAGAGTAACGAGAGTCTCTCCGGTAAGAGGTAGAGAAATCATGACGGAACGATGTTTTTTAAGATGGTCAAGGGCTAACATGATAAATTTTCAGTGGTTGCATGGATGACATTGTCAGGCAGTGGCCCTCTTGCCATCAGGAAAACAAATCTGGAGTTATGCAAAAACAGGGGGTTGTAATCTGCCGGCGATTACCCCTAGGCACCGCCTAAGGCCGCTTTCTCCAGGCGAATGAGCGCCATCATAGCGTGTAAGCTTGTTTTTCGCAAATAGTAATGCCCGTCAATACTCCGGCCTTTTCGCGGCTAGTGCATTAGAGGCTGGCACTGAGCCTAGAGCCTTTCTTGTCGGCCGACCCCTTGTAGCCCCCCAGGGCTTTGCGGCCTCGCTGCATCTGGTTCAATTCTTCACTGACCATGACCTTCAGCAGGTTGGCGTGGGAATAGATCTGTTGGCACTGCAGGGCGACCTGGGCCATCAAATCGCTGCGCTGCTGATACTTTGGCGGCAGTTCTCTGCGCTGGATATGGGCGCTCAGTTGATCGATTTGGGCGTCAAGTTGTTGCGCCTCCTGCTGCAGCAGTTGCCAGTCCTCAATCGCGCAACGGATGGTCTTAGACTGTGCATCTTTGAGCACCTCAGCCATCGTGGTCAGATGGTCGAGCATGGCCTGGTAGCGAGCGGTAGATTGTTCAATCAGATGGTCCAGAGACATGCTCACTCCCTCTCTTTATAGGCTGGCTCTCAAGGGCGTGTGGTCACCGTTTGATACAGGGTTTTTTTGCTTTTGTTCATTGCGGGCAATCTCGATCGCCTCCATCCAGGTCTCTCGCAGGTCGCTTAACAAGCCATCCACCACGGTGAGTTTCGCCGCATCGTTCTGCAAGTTGGCGGCGGTGAGTTCACGGATCATGTAATGGTATAGAGCATCCAGGTTGTCGGCGATCTCGCCACCGACTTCACGATCTAGGGTATTGGAAAATTCCGTAATGATCGCCATCGCCCGGCTGATCTTTTCCCTCTTGGTTTTTTGGTCACCAGACTCCATCGCCGCAAGAGCCTGGCGCGTGAAGCGGATCGCTCCATCGTAGAGCATGATCAGGATCTGCTCACGGGACGCGGTATCGATCTGGTTCTGTTGGTATTGATTCATATAGGCATTCATCGGTTATAACTCCACATGTCTTCCATGGCGGACATTTGCCTGCCCAAGTAGTCACTTTGCGAGTTCATTACACTGACCAATTGTTCGAGCACGTTGAATTGTTTCGTCAGCGTCACTTCCCGTTTTTCCAGGCGCGTCTCCATCCTCTCGATGCTGGTGTCGATGCGCTTGACAGTGTTTTTGATGCCTTCCTTGCGTCCGGCAAAGAGCCCATCGACGTCGTCGGTGATATTATCCAGGTAGCTTTTGAACCGGCTTGCGATGCCTTCAGTCGAGTCATCGCCAGCCAGCAGACTGGTCACGCCGGAGAGGTCATCCTGGATCGCCTCGGTCAAGATGGCGTCATCGATTTTAAGGCTGCCATCCCTTTGGGTTTGTAGCCCCAGTTGAGACATAGAACTGATGCTGCCGGTAATCGGTGTGGTCATTAAGTTTTGCAGGCGCCGTTTGATGCTGTTGACCCCCGAATCCCCCGCCAGGATGCCCGCGTCGCTTCCTTCGGTCTTGGATTGGCTGGTGACGAAGGAAATGATTTCGTTGTATCCGGAGACAAAGGATTTGATCTGGTTCTTAATGGCGTCTTCATCCAACTGAATGTTCAGGCTGGTTACGGTGTCTGCTTCCGCCTTGGTCAGGTCCAGCGTAACCCCGGGAATCGCCTCGTCAAGGGTGTTGCTATCGCTGTAAATGTCGATGCCATCCACTATAATATGCGCTTGCTTAGCCGTTTGGGTGGTGGTCACAGAAGGTGCCTCAAAACCTGTGCCGCCGGTCAAGGCGGTAGAGGTGATGCTGCCTCCGACCAGCTCCAAGCGGAAGCCTCCGTTGCCGTCATCCTCGACCGTGGCACTGACCCCGGTGGTGCCTGTTTCAGCATTGATGGCGGCGCGCATATCGTCCAGGGAGTTGCTTTCACCGCCAAGGGTGATGTCGTGGCCTGTGGACAGGCTGAGGGTGCCGCTGCCGAACTGTTTGACAAATTGGTCAGTATAGCCGCCCACCGTCAAGCTGGTGACGTCACCGTTGTAGGACGGCAGGTCGGAACTCAGACTGAAGCCGGTGGCGATGTCCGCCCCGGTCAAAACTAGGCGATAGGGAGTGTCGGTGCCGTCGTTGATAATGGAAGCGGTGACCCCCGCATCGGCCTCGTTGATGGCCGCCATGAGCCCTTCTAAGGAATTGTTGTCGGCATCGACGGTAATTTCCAGCGGGTCGTTGTCGCCCACGGTCAAGCTTAAGCTGCCCAAGCCGAAACTAGCAGCCGTTTTGTCCGTTACCCCCAGGCTGACGCTCTTCTGCACCTGGGCTAAGTCGAGAACCTCGACCTGGTAATTGCCGGGCACCGCATCGCTTTCGATCTTCGCGCCAAAAAAGTCCATTTCAGTCAATGTACCTTTTTTGGCTTGCAACATTTCCTCTGAATCAAGATTCTCGATCTTGGACAGAAAACCTTCCAGCTTACCCTCGAACTGGCTCAATGCCGCGGAGCGGGCGTTGAAATAGGACTTGTCTCTCTCCATCGCGTCGAGGGGCTGGCGTTCTGCCGCCATCAACTGTTCGATCAGGGATGTGGTGTCCATCCCGGTGGCCAGACCGCCGAATGTTATCGCCATGGTGCCCTCTCCCTTTACCGACTCAGCCGGTGGTATCCACCAGGCTGCCGCGCAGTTCTTTCAGAGTTTCCGTCAGCTTGATCAGCTCTTCCGGTGGGAGCTGGCGGATCGTTTCCCCAGATTCCACATCGACCAGGCGCACCACCATCTCGTTGTTTTTAGGGTCCTGCTCAAAGCGTACGCTGTAAGAGCCGTCTTCGGTCAGCGACTTAATCTGGTCCAGAATCTCTTCGGGTTGCACCTTGCTGTTTTTCGTTTGCGGCTCAACCTGGTTCGATGCGGCTTTTTCCTTGCGCTCGCGGTCGACCTCATCGGCGCTGTTATTCACCTTTGGGCTTATCGACCCGACTACCGCTGCAGAGTCAACTTTCATTGTCTCCCCCATTTCTTTTTTTTGGAAAAGGGGGCCGGGTATCCCGGCCCCCGATCGGTATACTAGCGGTTAGTCTTAGCCGAGCAGCGACAGGGCCAGCTGCGGAGCCTGGTTAGCCTGTGACAAGATGGAAACGCCGGCCTGTTGCAGAATGTTCTGTTTGGTCATCATGGAGGTTTCCTGGGCGATATCCGCATCCAAGATGCGGCTGCGGGCAGCGCTCAGATTTTCTGAAACGTTGTTAAGGTTAGCGATAGTGGATTCAAAGCGGTTCTGTACCGCACCCAGAGATCCACGACTCTCGTCGATCTTCGACAGGGCGAGATCCACCGAAGTAATGGCCGCCGCTGCACCCTCTGCGGTGGTAACATCCACGGCGGTGCCTACGGCAGCTTGCGTCCCGTCCGTCAGACCTGAATCACCTACGGTACTGCCAGTAACAGCTATGTCGTCGCCCGAGGTCAAGGAGACCTGGCCGTAGGTCGTACTGGTGGCAATACCACCTTCGGCTACTGTAGCAGCGGTATTTACGGCAGTAATGTCGATATTGCGGCCATCGGCTGCAGTCAATGTGTATGTATCATTGGTCTCCAGTACAGCGGTTACTCCGGTGGTGCCAGATTCTGCGTTGATGGCCGCTACAATCTCGTTGGTTTTTTCAGCGGCAGTGCCGCCGCCAGCAACAGCACCAATAGCGGTCCCATTAATTTCTAAATCACCAGCGTCAATCGCAGTAGTATCGGTTATGGTACCGGAGGTTACCGTCGATGTGGCCGATGCGGTTACTCCGTGGGTGGAACTAGAGGCGTTAACGGCATTGGCCACAGATAGGGCCGAAGTGACGCCGGTGGTGGCACTTTGTACGCCACCTGCATAGGAGACCCCATCATCGGTTGCAGCCGCAATGGTTGTACCGTTAAGCGCTTCGCCAGCGCCATCCATGGCATAGGCATCCGTACCGGAAACGCGACCCAACAGCGTCGCTGATCCACCGACCCCAAGGTCGCTCGCTGCGGCGCTGGCGATACTAAAGGAGATGGTCTCCCCAGCATTGGCGCCGATTTGGAAGCTATTATCGGTCATGCTGCCATCGAGCAGGGCCTTGCCGTTGAACTTGGTTGTCTCGGAAATCCGGTCCAGTTCGGCGGTGAGCTGGGTCACCTCGTCCTGCAGAGATTGCCGGTCAGAATCGCTGTTCGAGTCGTTTGCCGACTGGACAGCAATTTCGCGGACGCGCTGCAGGATGTTGGTGCTCTCGCCCAAGGCCCCTTCAGCCGTTTGCGCCAGGGAAATGCCGTCGTTGGCGTTACGGGAGGCTTGGTTAAGGCCGCGGATCTGAGCGGTCATGCGGTCGGAGATAGCCAGACCGGCTGCGTCGTCCTTGGCGCTGTTGATACGCAGACCGGAAGAGAGGCGCTCCATTGACTTGCCGAGAGCGCTTTGAGATTTGCCCAAGTTGCGTTGAGCATTGAGGGACATTACATTGGTGTTGATTGTTAAGGCCATGGTGTTTCCTCCGTGAAAAATGGTTGGCGGGCTTCCTTGCCCTGGGTTTACACTGCTGGTGTTGCTATATACCGGGAAGGGTTTTGCTAGTCAGCAAGCTCACCTCCTTTGACAGGATTTTCCCGGTTTGTTGCTTGACTGTCATTTCGACAGTCGAGTTGAAAATCTTTAGGTTTATTTTGCGGTTTTCTGTTCAGCCACTTGGCGACAAAGAATTGGATGTGGCTTTTGATGGTATCGTCACCCTGTTGGACAGTCAGTTGGGTGGTGGTATCTGGTTCGGGATGGCCTAAAGGGGGCCGGGATTCCCGGCCCCCCATCGGTTGACTAGAGGTTCGTCTTAGCCGAGCAGTGACAGGGCTAGCTGGGGAGCCTGGTTAGCCTGTGACAGGATGGAGACCCCGGCCTGTTGCAGAATGTTCTGTTTGGTCATCATGGAGGTTTCCTGGGCGATATCCGCATCCAAGATGCGGCTGCGGGCAGCGCTCAG
>JABXKU010000157.1 GCA_013619105.1 Desulfuromonadales bacterium | reverse complement strand
AAAGAGCAGTCTTTTACCCGAGTAAAGAGCAGGGCCGGTCCGCCGGCCTGATAGACCCGGCGCTGTACGGCAGCAATCTCCAGCTCGGCGTCGAGTTCGTTGTCGATACGTAGCAGCTGGCTGCTTTGTTCCAGATCATGCACGCATTCGCTGAGATTTCGATAGCCCATGGTTGGGGTCCTGTTGAAGGTCTAAAAAGGCAATTTTACCGCAGAGAACGCAGAGGGCGCTGAGAAAACAAAAGGGCACATCGAAGGCAGATAAAGGCGGATGGGCGCAGGTTAAATCCCTAATGAAACTCGGCCATCCTGCAGGTTGCATCACCTTAAGAAGTTATCTGCCTTTATCCGGAGTTACCTGCGTTCGGGAAAAAGGTTTTGGTTTGCAAATTTGATACAGAAAAGGGGGCCTAAGCCCCCTTTTCCTTAATCCAGATTGCTCGACAATGCTGATCAGATGCTGTCGAGGATCTCCTGCTTTTTGGCGCGGTATTCCTGGTCGTTGATCAGGCCCTTGGCCTTTAGCTGCTGTAGAATCTGCAGGCGTTGCTCGATCTTCTCCAGGCCGGTCGCAGCGGCAGGTGCTGGAATCGCTACCGGTGCTGCTACAGGGGCTGAAACGCCGGCTGCCGGAGTTTGCTTCATCTGTTCGATGGTTTGCTTCATCTCCTGCAGTTCGCTGCGCATTCGCTGCTGCTCTACTTCGAGCTGGGCGCTCTCTTCGCGCACCTCGCTGGCTTCGCGGAAAGCATCCTTGGCTGTTTCTTTGGCCTCTTTATTCTCAGCCATGGCCGACTTCCAGAGTTCCGGGTTGGTATTCAGCACCAGCCAGTCATGACGTTCGCGACCGTCAATGGTTTTCAACTCCAGACCCGCCTCGGGCATAATCTGCCAGTTTGTGATTCGTCTTCTGGGGTTCGGTGGGGTGTATTTACGGCTGCCAGGAATGAGGGGGTACATGCGGCGTTCGGTGTTTTCGACATATGTCTCATGCAGGGTGCCAATAATCAGGTTGAACTGGCCGTTCTCCACAAAGGCGCGGTAGGTCGAAATTGAACGGTCCTTGGCGAAGGAGACAAGCTCCCGGTGAATGCCAGCGATGGCAAAGGTCACATCCTCGCCGGGGCCGGCCTGGGTCAGGCCGTTGCTGAGGACTTCACCAAGAATTTCCAGTTCCTTAAAAGTGAAGACCGGCATCGGTTTTTCTTCGCCCTCAAATTGCACGTCTAACGAGCCGAGCATGTTGCGAATTCGTTCGGCGGAGAGGCTGACCGGATGATCGTTGGCGGGAGGGGCTGTGGTTGCGCGGCCCTGGGACTCAATACGCACAAACTGGTCGCGGTGTTGCCAGATAACCGAGCTGATTTTGGCATCTTTGCCGCCCAGCAGGTTGGCTCCGCAGCCAGTGAGGGTGAGAGCCAGAACGGCTGCGAGAATTATGCGCCCGTACAGTGCTTTACTCTTGCCGATAACAGCCTTGCGCCCCATTGCGGTCTCCTTCGATAAAATTAAAAAGTAGGGAAAAGATAACTAACAGATAATAAGGTTCAGCCGGTTGTAGGTCAAACAGTTTTTGGTTTTTACGGGGCTGGCATCGAGAATAAAAAAGCGGGCCGGTTTCCCGGCCCGCTTGATAAACACTTGTCAGGCAGCCTTATTAATGACCGTGGGCTGACTCGTAAGCGCTCATGCCTTCTTCTACGGTGAATTCTACACCGCAGGTCGTGCATTTGATCAGGGTCTTGTCGCTAGGCATCTTCTTGGCCGGCGTGCAACCAAATGCCGCCAGGGCCAGAACCAATGTTGTCAATGCAACCATTTTACGCATGATGATCATCCTTTCGCTCGAGACTTTCGATTCAAACTGTCGGAATTAAAGTAATCATGGTTTCATGATAGCAGTTGATTTCCTGCTTGCAAGTCCCTTTCTGCTTCAAATATCAGCAGTGTTGCTTACCAGAGGAAGAAGGTGCCGACGCTGAACTGCTCAGCATTCCAGTCTTCGCCGTTGTGCCACTCGTGCTCGACGAAGCTGATTTCGCCGACCAACTTGAGGTTGGGAGTGATGTCCTGGGTGCACATGAAAGTCAGCATGGCTTGGGTCTCGATAAAGGCGTTGCCATCCAGGCGATCAAGTGCGTCGGCGTCGGTCTCGTCAAATTCGTTTGCGCCGTATGCCACGCCGAATTTGGTCTTGCCTTCGTTGGCCATGGTGTAAGTCAACTGGGCGATGTAGCCATAGGTCTCGCGCTCTTCGCCGGTAGCGTCGAGGGAATCGGTGTCGAGCATCAAGTTGGTGCCGAGGGCTTCACCGGTAAAGGCGGAACCGGACAGCTCAAAGCCAGCCATGCCGACTACGAAACCGCCGCTGACACCCCATGCAGTGACATCGTCGCTGCTGCTGGTGAATTCGGCTTCTTGCCACATGCCGTTGGTGTAGGCTTTGATGACGCCGCCATCGCCGAAGGTGCCGGCGTAGGAAATTTCGCCTTCAAAACGAGGTAATTCGGTCTCTGTTGCATAGATATCACCCAGTCCCTCGGCGGAACCGATAACGCTGGGGTCGTAGGCGCCGATGGCAAACTTGAAGCCGCCCATGTCGGGGGTGGTGTAGCGGATCTGGGAATTGAACTGAGGATAGATATAGCCGTAACCGATGCGGCCGAGGGTGACGCCGGCGCCGCTGAGGCCCAGAGCGCTGCCGAGTTGACCGGCGCCCATCAGGGTTTGCTCGGTGAGTAGGTTTTGGCCGAGGAACAGGCTCAGACCTTTACCGATCATGACCTGACCGAAGTTGCCGTCGACGGTGAAGAAGACTTCACGCATGTCGATTTGGCTGTTAAACGTATTCTTTACATTGCTGTGGGCGGCCGAGGGGTAGAAGCCAAAGCGGGCACCCATGTCGAGACCATTCATGGTCGGGGCTTTGATGTTGAAAGCCAGGATGTTTGGCAGAAAGCCGTTTTTGATGCGGATGCCGTCTTCGTCAGTGGCGTAAGCACCCTGGACGCCGGCGGGCAGGTCGTCGGAGCTTTGATAAG
>JABXKU010000067.1 GCA_013619105.1 Desulfuromonadales bacterium | reverse complement strand
GGCAGGACCTTCATCCACGGCCTGTTCGACCCGCAGAGCCGAATGACTATCGTCGCCAGCTGCCGCTTTGGCACGCAAAAAATCTTCGTAGTTACCGAGATGGGAAGTAACCTCCCCCCCGGCAACTTCCAGTACGCGGGTCGCTAAGGCATCAACGAAGTAACGGTCGTGGGAAACAAAGACCAGTGTACCGGGAAAACTACGCAGTGAAGCGAGTAGAACCTCTTTGGACTGCAGGTCTAGATGGTTGGTCGGCTCATCCAACAGCAGCAGGTTGGCCGGCCGCAGCAGCAACAGAGCCAGAGCCAGACGGTTGCGTTCACCGCCGGACAGAACCTCGACCGGCTTGTACACATCGTCGCCGGAGAACAAAAAGGAGCCGAGAATATCCCGTACCCTGGGTACCATATCGAAAGGCGCAGATGAGGTGATCTGCTCGAGCACTGTCTTGCTACCATCCAGAGTTCGCGCCTGATCCTGAGCGAAATAAGCTTGCAGGACCTGATGACCTTCGTTGCGAGCCCCCTGCCGCGCCTGTTCAACCCCGGCGAGTAGCCGCATCAATGTCGACTTACCGGCGCCGTTAGCTCCCACCAGTGCGACTCGCTCGCCCCTCTCAACAGTCAGGTTGACATCGGTCAGGACCTGTAAGGCATCGTAACCGTGCTCTACCCCCTTAAGTTCGAGCACCGAGCGACCACTGCGAGGCGGCGCTGGAAATTGAAAAGCGATTCGCTTGCGCAAGGGCGGCACCACAATCCGCTCGATACGCTCCAACTGCTTAATCCGACTCTGAACCAACGAGGCCTTGTTGGCCTGATAGCGAAACCGGCTGATAAAGGCCTCAATGCGGCCGACTTCTTCGTCCTGACGCTGCTTGGCGCCACGCAAAGCCGTTACCCGACGCTCGCGCTCCTCTAGGTAACGACTGTAATTACCGGGGTATTCGGTCAGATCGCCATTCCAAATCTCGACAATGCGACCAACCACCCGATCAAGAAAAAAACGATCATGGGAAACCAGCACCACGGCATAGGGGTAGCTGGCAAGATAATCTTCCAGCCAGTCTCTGGCCGGCAGATCGAGATGATTGGTCGGTTCGTCAAGGAGCAATAAATTAGGCCGCTGCAGCAACAGCTTGGCCAAAGCAATACGCATCTGCCAGCCGCCGGAAAAATGCTCACAGGGGCGATCGCGGTCGTCGCTGGCAAAACCGAGACCGTCCAGTACCTTGGCGATTTCAGTATCGAGAGTATAGCCGCCCCGCTGACGGAAGGCCTCCTCTAGATGAGCATAACGTGCCATACGCTCGTCGTTGGCGCTGCCACCCAGCTCCTGCTCCAGAGTGCGCATCTCCTGCTCCATGGCGGTCAATTCACCGAGAGCGGAACGCACCTCCTCAAACAGGCTGCGACCTTGGTGCTCCAAACCCTGCTGAGGCAGGTAGCCAAAGGTAGTACCCCGAGCCATCTGTACCACACCGTGGTCGGCCTGAACCTGGCCAGCCAACAGGCGCAGCAGAGTACTCTTGCCGGCACCGTTTTCACCACACAAACCGATGCGGTCTTCCCGGCGGATGTGCCAGTTAATTCCGGCAAAGAGCCTTCGATCGGCAAAATTTTTGATAATCTCTCTTAATTGCAACATAGCTTTTCTTTATATCATAAGCTTCGCAGTGACAAAACCTTCAAATACGCCTTAGCAACAACCAATAGCCACAGTTTCTGCTATCCAGCAACAACACTTTCTGCTACAGTTGCAAGTGGTTAACAAAGGATCAGGACCGCCTGTAAAAGCCAGTAATGGTTGAACACAACTAAAAACTTTTACTATTGCTCCCGTAAACAATTGAAGAAAAGAATCCTTTAGCAGGCTGATGTTGAGCAAACCGATCTATGGTCTCGCTAGCATCCTACAAAATTGTTAGCGAGATCCTAGATCAATCCGGCAGACAGCCCGCAAGGGTTTTAGCACCGCACTTAAGAGGAATGGTTCGAGTCACAAACAAACCAACTCATCCCGGTGCCTTATACAGAGTTTTTAGAGTTGAACGCAGTAGCACAGGATTTTCCCCGTACGGGTCCGTCAGACCGCTTCACCTACAAAAGGTGGTGCTGTTCGGCCCAGGACCCCGGGCGAACCGGCAGGATAATGCCTGACCGCACTTCATTTTGATGGCTGCTCTGCGGAGCGACCGAAAGGAACTACATGAGTAAAAAGATGCTGATCAATGCTACCCATCCGGAAGAGCACCGGGTAGCCATCGTCGAGGACGGCGTACTAAGCGAACTCGATATTGAAATCACGGGCAAACAACAAACCAAAGGCAATGTCTATAAGGCGGTCGTGGTCCGGGTAGAAACCGGGCTGCAGGCGGCCTTTGTTGATTATGGTGGAGAGCGGCCCGGATTCCTGCAGATCGGTGAGATCCATCCTTCCTTCCATAAAGCCGACCCCAATAACGAAACCAAGGGCCGCCCGCGCGTCAACGACATGTTACGTCGCGGCCAGGAACTTCTGGTGCAGGTCGTCAAGGAGGAGCGAGGCACAAAAGGCGCCGCGTTGACCACCTTTCTGTCCCTGCCAGGCCGTTATATGGTGCTGATGCCGGAAAGCGACACCAAGGGCATCTCCCGCAAGATAGAACAGGAATCGACCCGAAAAAAGCTCAAGCAAGCCATGAACTCCATGGAACTACCGGAGAATATTGGTTATATCGTCCGGACCGCCGGCATCGGCCAGAAGAAGACCGAACTCAAACGAGACGTCGACTACCTGCTGCGGGTCTACGGAAAAATCTGCGAACTGGGTAAACAGGTTAAAGCACCGGCTCTGGTTTACAAAGAGTCCAACTTGGTCATTCGCTTGATCCGCGACTATTTCAGCCCAGATATCGACGAAGTGCTAGTGGACGATCCCAAGGTCGCTCAGGAAGGCAAAGATTTTTTTCAGGAGGTCATGCCGGAATATGCCCAGCTGGTAAAACTACACCAGGAGCGGCGGCCGATTTTCTCCCGCTATCAGATCGAAGAACAGATTGAAGCCCTCCACCGCAATAAGGTTCCGTTGCCATCCGGCGGGTCCATCGTTATCGACAGCACTGAAGCACTGGTCGCCATCGATGTTAACTCAGGAAAAATGGCCACGGAAAAAGGCGTGGAAGCGACCGCCTTTAAATCGAATATGGAAGCGGCCGCCGAAGCCGCCCGGCAACTGCGACTTCGTGACCTCGGTGGCTTGATCGTCATCGACTTCATCGACATGCGGGACCGCAAGCATATCCGCGATGTGGAAAAATGCCTCAAAGACGCTCTCAAAAACGACAAAGCCCGTGTCTCCGTTGGACGAATCAGTCAATTCGGCCTGCTGGAGATGAGCCGACAACGTATTAAGGCTGCCCTCGCGGAAGCTTCTTACCTGCCCTGCCATCATTGCGATGGAAGCGGCCGCATCAAGAGCGCTGAGGCTCAGGCCCTGAACTTTGTACGCAGGTTGTCCGCCGGCATGGCCAAGGGTCAGATCGGCAAAGTGGACGGACAGGTTCCTCCGGATGTGGCAGATTACCTGCTCAACAACAAACGCGCTGAGCTGAATCGTCTCGAGCAACAATATAATGCGACCATCTACATCAGAGGTTGCGCCGAGTTGACCAACGGCCAACTTGAGGTGGAATTTCTTCGTCGAGAAAAAGCAGAACAGAAGTCGACCCAGAACTACGTCGAAGCTTCCTCTGGCCGGGACGAAACCCCCGAGGCAGAAGTTTCCAGCGAAGAAGTAACCACCGATTCGGAGACTCCGTCCGATTCGGAAACAAGCCCAAGGCCTAGCAACCGAAAGCGCCGTCGGCCACGGCGGAGACGCAAGCCGGCCGAGGCAACCACCGACCAGACTAATGAGACAAGCGATCAGGAGAGAGATCCAGCGACTACGCAGTCCTCAGTCGAGGAACAGGACACGGGTAGCAACCCGGCGGCAGTGGCTTCCGTAGACAACCAACCCGTGGCAGCCGACACAGCGGGAACACCCTCCGTGCCAACAGACCAACCTGTAACGGATAAACAAAAACCGGCACAGCTTGCGCCTCAACCGTCTACCAGTGAACCGGCCACACCGGCCACAGACGAAAAGGCGAGCACCAAGCCAAAACCGCGCCGCCGCAGACCGTCAGCAGCCAAGAAGACCGCACAAGCTGAAACGACACCAGATGGGATAGTCGAACAGGCTACCGAACCTGCTGAACCGAAAAAAGCAGACGAAGTTGTTTCGGCGCCCGAAGCAGAAGCACCCAAGCCAAAAACACCTCGTAGGCGCCGCTCACCATCAGCAAAAAAACCGGCTGTTCAAGAGCAACCCGCTCAAACAACACCGCCAGCCGGTGCCGTCGAAGAGCAAAAAGGCGACAAGGATAAGATCGAGGAAAAACCGAAACGGCGTCGCACCCGCAAACCGGCCGCAAAAAAACCGACGGCCGATGCCGCAGAACAAACACCGCAAATAGCAGCGGCTAAGGCTGAACCCTCGAAGGTTGAAAGCCCAGAAAGCAAACCAGCTGCAACCGAAGGGGAAAAGAAGCCAGCCCGCCGCGGCAGGCCCCGCAAAAAACCGCTAGCCGAAGAGCCGGCGACGGCTACCAAAGACAAAACAGAGGCCGTAAAAAAGCCGCGCAAAAAACCCACTGTCAAAGAAAATAAAAAGGCGAAAGAAACCGACGCCGAATAGTCCAACGACAGAGGCCGGAGCAAACAATGCTCCGGCCTCTGCTTTTTGATATTTAGATTGGCGAGACTAACTGCTAGTCCTGCCGCGCCCTTTGAGGAACACTACCAAAGCCCCTTCGCCGCCGTAGCGGGCAGGTGCCCGCCCCCACTCCACGACCCAGGCCCGCGCCTCGCGGGACAGATAAGTTTCCATAAACTCCCGTAAAACCGGACCGTCGGAAGAATTTTTACCGCGACCGGTGATAATCAGGACTGTCTTGAGGCCGTGAAAGGTTGCGTCTTCGAGAAAAAATCGAACTTTATCCCTCGCTTCCAGGCGAGTCAGCCCGTGCAGATCGAGCTTTGCCTCAGGGGCTAATTTCCCCTGGCGCAATTGCCGCATGCGTCGTGGGGCCGAGGCAGCCTCTTCAGATTGCGGAATTTCATCGCAGAAGACACTATCCATCTGCCCCAAAGAGTCCAAGAACAATTCATCATCCGTTAACTCGGCTGTCGTTTCCTTCTTCTCTTCGGCCAGTTCTGTAACCCTTGGCTCGACCTCCTGCTGCCGATCATCCTGAGACTGAGGGTTAACCCCCAACAGCGCCATCTCCCTCTCAAAGGCCGTGGCATCATCCTCTAGCAGCGGCTCTCTGGTTGGCAGCGGCGCCGGGTCCTTGCCAGCAGAAACCTTATCTGCGGCCACCGCTACACCTTTCAAGCCCTTAAAAGGGCTGTTCTGAAAATCTTTTGTTTTAAGCTTCTTACTGCGCTTGGCCAAGATCAGCGTCTCACAGTTTTCCGGCGACCCTGCGCGGCCTTGGTCTGCTGCTTTATTATGGCACCCTGCTTTTCAAGATGAAATTGATACCAGAGGTCACCGTAACCCTTCATTTTCATCCTCTTCCCTTCCTGAAGTGCCCCCAGGTTGACTAGCAATGTATCGTCTGCCGCACCTTTTTTGATCCCTTTTTCAAGGATTTCAATGGCCTTCTTCCGCTCACCAACCTTTTCCAGGCAGAAAGCATACAGACTCCAGGGCAAGGATTCATTCTTGGTCGCAGCCACAGCCTTTTCAAAAGTCGCCTTCATCTTTACCCGATTGTTGCGTTTCATGTAACAGATGGCCAACATGGACATGGCGACCCAATGACGGCTAAAGCCCTTTTGCAAATGATCAAACGCCTGGGCAAAGTCCCGTTTGAGATAAAGAATACAGCCAATCTGAGCCTCGATTTGTGAGGTAATAAAAAACTGCCATTTACCCAAGGAATAGGCCGACTGTAAGGTCTTGACCGCTTTTTCAGTTCGACCGGCCTGCATATCGCGCTGCACCCCCTCCATCACGGCGGTCAGCTGTTTGGAAGTACGACGACTGAGCAGATAGAAGCTGCCAGCAAAACCGATAAGGGGCAGAAGGGCGGAATATATCAATGAAAGTCCGGCGCCAAAATTTAACGCCAATAGCAACAAAGTGTATACCAGCAGTGAAATGCCAAGATTAATCATTGAGGAAAAAACCTTTCTCAACCAAACAAGCCAATTCAAGGCCTGGGTTTGCGCGTAGCAAGATAGGAATCTGTACCGAGGATGATTTCGTAGAAGAACTATCGAAACCAGGAAAGGCCCCCTTGCCTGCGGGGCGCGGGAAGTTTAGCAATCCGCTAAGTAAAAGTCAAAAACTATCCCTGACGACCCGGCTTGACCATCAGTGTCAAGCGATCACCGGGCCGCAAGACATGCTTGCTGCCAAGCTGGTTCCAACGCAGGATATCGTGAGTTTTAAGGTCATAGCGTCGACTGATGTCCCAGAGGGTATCACCGGGTCGCACTTGATAGACCAATTTATGCCTTCCGCGACTGGAAGTCTTGGAACTTCCGGCCACACGCAAAACCTTACCAGGCTTGATAATAGCTTTTTTGCCTATGCCGTTCCAGGCGCACAGTTGGCTGGTCGAAACTTTAAATCGGCGGGCAATGGTCCACAAGCTGTCACCCTTACGAACTTTATATCGTGTTTGACGGGTCCGTTCATAACCATCTTCCTGTACATCAGCGGGAAGCGCAACACCCGGTCGCAGTGGCAGGATAAGATCACGACCAACGCGCAATGCGCGAGGTTTGCGGATATTATTCAGAGCTACGATGTCCTTACTGCGGATACCGTAGCGTTTGGCCATGCCAATCAGTGTATCCCCTGACTTGACCCGATGGCGGCGGTAATTGGCCCGCTTCTCAGCGGGAATCTGAGCATACTTTTCTAAAAAGGAATTCGTCTGACCGACAGGAAGCCGAATCTCATAATTTGGCAGGCTGGGTGGCGTACACCAGCGCTTCAGTTCGGGATTGAGAGCGACGATCTCTTCATAGGAGACACCACACAGACGGGCCACAATGTCGAGATCCGTGGAACTAGGCAGGGTAATGACATCAAAAGCTAGCGCAGGCTGGTATTGCAGATCCTTAAAGCCATAGATTTCCGGCTCTTTGGCAATCAGCAACACGGCAAGCAGTTTCGGCAAATAATCCTTGGTTTCTTTGCGCAGGTAACTGTCTCGGGATAACTGCCAGAAATCGCGACTGCGGGATCTTCTAATCGCCCGGCTCACTTTGCCGGGACCGGCATTGTAAGCTGCGATGGCCAGATACCAATCCCCATCGAAACGCTCGTACAGGTCCTTTAGATGGCGGGCCGCAGCCTGGGTCGACTTAAGAGGATCCCGTCGTTCATCACGCCACCAGCCGTTGCTGAGGTCATAATTCTTCCCGGTACTGGCCATAAACTGCCAAGGGCCGACGGCATTGGCTCTGCTACAGGCACGGGGATTGAAACCGGATTCGATCATCGCCAGATAGGTCAGGTCAAGGGGCAGACCCTGTTCGGCAAAGACCTCTTGCATCATGGGCAAGTAGCGGCCAGAGCGTTCCAGCCAGCGACGAAAGCCATAGCGGCCGGGCCCGGTATAATAATCGATGAAATAACGAACCTTTGCGTTTTCCACCATCGGCAGATCGAAGGACACCGCTTCTTCAACCACTGTCTCGACTTCATCATCGGGAGCGGACTGATCGGGTCCGGTCAAAAGAACCAGTTCCTCCAGGGGCTCGGCATCCATGGAGGAAATGTTACCTTCTTCGCCGCTGGCTCCCTGGCCATCGATGGTGCCTTTCAAGTCGGGGACAACGGGCGAATCGGTTTGCCTCTCCGTTAAGACGACGGTCTCTTCCGCCTGATCAGTCTGCGGTGCCTCGGCATCCGCGCCAGACCAGCGAAATTCTCCCACCGCACAGCCGGCCAGCAAACACAATAATAGGGCCACCAGGTAGATCCGGGCCAAAATAACCTCCTATGGGTAATGCATTAGCAACCGACCTAACCGGTCAGGGCCACGGGTACTCTAGCTCCCATGGTCCTCTGCGGAATCGGGCCAGCAACGTTTTTCCAGCTCTTCCAACAACGGCTCAAAACTGGTCCGATCCATGGCTGAAATGGACAAGGCCCCAAAACGGCGGCACAAGGCCGCTGCTTCGTCAGCCGGCAAGAGATCGATCTTGTTAAAAACCAGCAGCCGAGGAATTCGATCCAGCTTCAAGTCTAGCAAAATTCTCTCCACAGCGGCGACCTGCTCTTCAAATCGTGGATTGGCCGCATCGACCACATGCAACAGCAGATCGGCGTCCTCCATCTCCTCAAGGGTTGCCTTAAAGGCGCCGAGCAAGCTCGGTGGTAACTTACGAATGAAACCGACCGTGTCGGTGATGATCACTTCCCGCTCCTGTGGAAACCGCAGTCGCCGGGTAGCGGTATCCAGGGTGGCAAAGAGCAGGTCTTCCGTCAACACCTGACTCTGGGTCAGGGCATTTAGCAAGGTCGACTTCCCGGCGTTGGTATAACCGACGATGGAGACAATAGGCACGCCGGCCTTAGCCCGTCGGCTGCGGCGTTGCAGGCGACCTCGCGACAGACCTTTAAGTTCTCTCGCCAGGCGACTAATACGGTCGCGAGTTCGCCGTCGGTCGATTTCGAGCTTGGTCTCCCCCGGTCCGCGCCCGCCGATGCCGCCCATGAGACGGGAAAGAGCGATCCCCCGCCCGCTCAGACGGGGAAGAATATACTTCAACTGAGCCAACTCGACCTGCACCTTGCCATCGCGGGTATGAGCGCGTCGGGCAAAGATATCGAGAATAAGCTGGCTGCGATCGATAACCTTGAGATCGGTCAACGCGGCGATGGAGCGCACCTGGCTCGGCGCCAGGTCCTGATCAAAAATCAGCAGGGTCGCGCCCTGTTGCAGAGCCTGAATAACCACCTCACGGGCCTTTCCCTCGCCCATGAGATATTTGGGATTGAGCCGCCTTGGTCGCTGCACAAAGCGGTCGAGAACTACCACATCGGCGGTGCGAGCCAGTTCCGTCAATTCATCAAGGGAATCGTCTGTCTCCCTGCGAGAATCCTGACTGACCGATATCAGAATGGCCTTTTCCCGCGTATCGGACAGATCCACGGTCTCGGCCATCTTCAGCTCGAGTTCCGCGTCCAGAGCCCGCAGAAAGCCGCTCAGGTCAACGTTCAACTCATAGAGTGAGGGCGCTTGCAGAACCTCGACGCTTTTACCCGCCCGATTGGCTGGCAGGATGTGGCCATAATTCACCACTCCAGGTAGCCCCAGCTCACCGACTTCGATAGCCACCATCAGGTCAAGGCGCAGCAGGGCCAAGTCGGCCAGGTCGTCGGCGCTCAAAGGCTCTTGCTGCAGATGCGTATGAACACAACGCAAACCACGCAAACCGCTACGCCCGAGGGCAAAGTCGGACAGATCGGGAATTACGATTTCCCGATCATCGCCGACAATGACATATTTGACCGACCCTGATCGGTCGATAATCAGCCCCACCTGCCGCCGAATCTCGCTGGAGATCTCGGTCAGATAACGGGCCAGTTCGCTGGTCACGATCTGCGATGCCGGTATGCGACGCCGATAGATGCGCTCCAGCGCCTTGACCTGGCTGGTTTTCAGTCCGGTAAGATTGCCGTGTATCAAGCGATTGTCACCATTAGATAAAAAAAGGGCCCGACTGGGCCCTTTTTACAGTTATGAAAAAACGTGTCGATCAACTGACGACAAAATTAAACCCGGCATCGACAAAATGGGTCTCACCGGTGACGCCACTGGATAGGTCGGACAGCAGATAAAGGGCCGACTTGCCTACTTCATCCTGCGTAACAGTACGCCTCAGAGGTGCGCGCTCGTCCATGACCTTGAGCTTTTCTTTGAACTTGCCGACAGCCGAAGCCGCCAGAGTCTTGATCGGACCAGCGGAGATGGCGTTAACACGAATCCCCTGCTCACCCAATTCAGCGGCCAGATAGCGTGTCGAGGCCTCTAGAGCCGCTTTAGCCACACCCATCACATTGTAGTTCGGGACAGCACGCTGAGCACCGAGGTAGGTCATGGTGATGATGCCACCACCGTTCTTCATCAGAGGTGCCGCAAAACGGGTCACGGCCACCAGGGTATAAGCGCTGATATCCATGGCCAGGGCGAAACCTTCACGACTGGTCTGGCTGAAGGGGTTTTTGAGGTCTTCGCGATTAGCAAAGGCCACGGCATGGACGACAAAGTCGATCTCTCCCCACTGCTCGCCGACCGTCTTAAAGACCGCCTCGATATCCTCGTCTTTTGCCAGATCACAGGGCAAGACCATTTCAGAGTCGAGACTCGCGGCCAAAGGCCGAACCCGCTTTTCCAATGCCTCGTTAAGATAGGTAAAAGCCAGAGTGGCACCGGCGGCCCTCAGCTGTTTGGCGATCCCCCAGGCGATACTCTTGTCATTGGCAACGCCAAAGATGATCCCGCGTTTTCCAGCCATCAAACCCATATTTGCCCCTCCTGAATAGTAAGTTGATCTTGTCTTTTAACAAAAACCTGCCAGCAAGGCAAGCCAATATCACCGTTTGGCAGGTTCTGTAGAAGAAACGGCCGCCTCGGAATCGAGTAATTTCAAGAGCTGATCAGCTTTTTTGTAACCAGAAAATGGCCGCCCATCGGGTAATACCAGAGTAGGAGTCGAACGGATACCCAGCTTGCGGGCCAGAGCGATGTTTTCATCCACCGCCTCGGCGCGGCACAGGGGCGGCGGCACCGCCTTGCCGGCAAAACTATCCTCCAGCAGTTCTAGGGAACGATTACAAACGACACTCTTGGCAATATGATAGGCATCGGGATGCATGGCGAGGGGCAGCAGCTTGATATAAAAAGCGATAGCGGGGTCGCGAGCGACGACCTCCGGTAATTCTTGATGCAGCTTAGCGCAAAAATGGCACTGGGGGTCGGTAAAGACGATGACCTTCTTTTCGGCCTGCGGATCACCGACGATCAGGGCATCCGCCAGGGAGATACGGGAGACATCGATCCGGTTAAGGGAAGCCGTCCGCAACTTGGTTAAATTCTCACCATCCCTAAGGCGCACCACCTCGCCCTGAAGCAGGTGACTTTTACTGTAATTGACATACACCGGATATTTGCGCCCGCGCTTTTCAATCTCCACGGCCCAGACTCCAGGCATTTCGGCCTGTTCAACTTTCAACACCCGGTCGGCGCCACTGCCGAGTAGAAATCCGGCTTCCTCTTTCGTGAGGCTATGGCAGTCAGTGCAGCGTTTCTCCCCGCAATCCTCTTGAGGAAAAGCGAAGGCAGCACTCGCCCAGCAAATCAATAGCAGCCATGTCAGGAAAAATTTCATAAAGGTTATCCTTTCCTACAATATGTCGTAATATTTTAATACGGGAGCCGGAACAGATTTCACCCCATTACCCGTCACCCATTAGGTCCCTTATCCCTACCCATGCTAGCCTAAGACGCACACGATTAACAAGGGTGCTTTAATATTGACAGCCGCTCCCCCCTGCTGGTACACCGACCGAAACAAACAAAAACAGGCTTTCAGTCGCCGACTTTACAGAAGGAACCCCATGGACATCATCACCCTGCTCGGCATCGCCCTGGCCCTAGCGATGGATGCTTTTGCCGTATCTCTAGGTGTCGGTCTGGCAGTAGCCCCCCTGACCGGTCGGCATCTCTTTCGCCTCGGCTTTCATTTCGGCCTGTTCCAGGCCCTGATGCCGGTTATTGGCTGGCTGGCCGGCATCACCGTACAAAAACAGTTGGCCGCCTTCGATCACTGGCTAGCCTTCGGCCTGCTGGCCTTTGTCGGCGGAAAAATGATCCATGAAGCGTTCAAGGATGAAGATCAACGGAAAACAGGCGATCCGACCCGCGGCCTATCGCTGGTGGTCCTTTCGGTAGCAACCAGTATCGATGCCTTGGCGGTCGGCCTTTCTCTCGGCATGCTCGGTGTTTCCATTTGGCGGCCGGCTGTGGTGATCGGCCTGATCGCCGGACTGCTGACCCTGGTCGGCATGCTCCTTGGACGACGTATCGGCTCCCTGTGGGGCCAGCGAGTCGAGGTCCTGGGCGGCCTGATCCTCATCGGTATCGGCTGCAAGGTTCTGTTTGAACACCTTTTAAATCCGTAATATCACAAAGCCATACTATGTAAGTGATTTCAATCCGTCACCCATGATGCGTCACGCCCTAGGGATTTTCCTGGGAAAAGCCATTGCGATCAAACTGCACATCGGTAAATGCAAACATGAACTCATGACCGGTACTACGGAAAAACCACTGATTACGATGATTAAAACCGATCAGACGGCCCATGGCGGCAAAATCGAGCATCCAGCCACTCTCGTCGCGGCGCAGCAAGTAAGGCGAGGTGCGGCGCTGCTCCAGGGGAAAACGCATTACCGCCAGATTGTCCACGGCAACCACTTGGCCCCGATCGATCATCGCGGCCAATTCGCGCAGTTCATTATCCTGTTGAGCGTCGGTTACCAGCCAGTTGCGAAAGAACTTTCGGGTTTTAGGTGTATAGAGGCCGAGGTCTGGATCTTTAATATGCCCCTGCAGCACTTTCATATAGCGTCGTAACGTTTCTTCGGCAGAATCCGCTGCGGCAAAAGGTTCGCTATCTACCACCATCTCTTTTTTCGAAGCACCGCTACCCAGTTGAACATCGATGCGGGCACCGCCCCCTCCGGAAAGATGAGTCAGAGCAGTGCCTCCGTCAACCCCATCCACCACGCCAATCCCTGCGGCCCGACTGATCAACAATTCTACCGTCGCTTCAATCCCTGTTCCAACCCGACCGGCCTGAAAAAAGGGCGCCATCTGCTGACTTTCGACATAGCCAACGAAGCCATCGGGATAAAGACCTTCCAGATCGTAGCCAACCTCCAGCCGCAGTTGATGTCCCATCGGATCTATCACCAGCAACAACCCTCGGGCACCATGGGTTTGGCGGCCGACACCGTATTTTTCAAATAGCTGAAGTGCTTTTTGGTCGAGATCAGCGGTAGTACGTTCCAGCACCACCACTTTGAATTCGATATCGTAATCCTGTAACAGGCTGTGCTGAAAATCGGCCACTCGCTGCCGTTCACTCGGTGCCATCAGCCCAGCCCGATCGTCAATCGGTGACTCATTGGTTTGAGGGCAACCGGACAACAACACAACTAACAGCATCAGAATTAGAACGCCAAAACGCGACATCGGCCCCTCCTTAAAGTCCAAAGCAAAAACGTTTTCACCGCCCGTTCGCTCTGCTCACTAGAGGACGCAGAGGCCGCAAAGAAAACCTTGAGAATAATATCAACGAAGGTATGAGCCTTTCTCGGTGCTCTCTGCGGTAAAAATAGTCTTTACTGTTTTTGTGTCCTTGCGTGACACACTGATTACCGATCAGCGTTACACGTTTTGCTTTCTCGAGATTTTCCAACAGTTATGAATCCGCTGATTACGAGCGAAATCTTTGGGAATGGTAGCGGCGGTTATATCCTCGATCTCCAGATC
>JABXKU010000156.1 GCA_013619105.1 Desulfuromonadales bacterium | reverse complement strand
CCTGGGGTCTATGATATTCACAGCCCAAGAGTACCGGCAGAAGATGAAATACTTAGCCTGATTGAAAAAGCCTGCAAACATTTAGAACCATGGCAGATTTGGATTAATCCAGATTGCGGCTTAAAAACACGAGACTGGCCAGAAGTTAAGTTATCGCTTTCTAGAATGACAACGGCCGCGGCATCACTGCGCGAACGCTATGCTGGAAAGAGTGCATGACAGCACATTTTATCCCTGAAGATATTTCTTTTAGTTTAGAAGTTTTTCCACCCAAAACTGAAAAGAGCCTCCAAAACCTACTTGAGACCGTTAAGTCATACATGCAATTTGATCCGGCGGCGATCACTATAACCTTTGGCGCGTCAGGTACAAAAGCATCCGAAGAACAACTAAGAAGCATAATTAAACAAATAAGAACCCTAACTGATACGCCTATAGCAGCGCATATTACCTGTGGAAACAGATCAAGAAGAAGCGTTGATGAAATGCTGCAAGATCTTTGGGATGATGGAGTTCGGCATGTAGTGGCTCTGCGTGGAGATCTTATTGAACAAACACCTTATAAAAAACATGAAGAGCGTTATGAACGATCCTATGACTTTGTTGCAGGTATCAAAAAACAACACCCAGAAATGTCAGTCTATGTAGCGGGATATCCAGAAACACATCCTGAATCTCCATCAGAAAATTTTGATATTGATCATATGAAACGAAAAGTAGATGCCGGTGCAGATGGTATTTTAACGCAATTTTTTTTCGATCCTGAGGTCTTTTTAAATTGGCGTGATAAGGTTGAAAAACGTGGTATGTACGTGCCACTTATACCTGGACTTCTACCTATTATGAACTTCCCCAAAATGTGTACAATGGCAAAACGGTGTAATGCTAATGTGCCTGACTTCTTACACACCATGTTTGATGGCGTTAAACCAGGTAGTTTGGATCACCACTTGCTGGCAATGAATGTGCTTTCCCATCAAATCACACGCCTTGTCGAACATGGCGTTTCACATTTTCACTTCTATACAATGAATGAAACGCTTCTAACAAAGCATCTTTGCAAATGGATGCGGGCCGGATTTTAGTTTAGATTTTTCCTTGTGCAAATGTCCGCACAGATTCAGCAAACTCTATAATGCCTTTAATAGGGTTACCCTTATAACGCTTATGAATGTCATAATATGCAGCGTCTGCATATTCACCCGCTTTAGCTTCATCGTGAACAAAACTAGCGATTTGCTCTTCAATATCTTTATTCCAGTCAAAAAGAGTTAAAGCAGGAATGTCGCCTAGATTATCATCAAGCCATTTATTACGATCGCTGATAACACAAGTACCAGCAGTGAAGCTGAATACAACTCTTTCATGAATGATATCTGTACCATACGGATTTGTATTACAAACAAACTTTGCATTATAACACATATCATAGACGCGATTAGCTGGTACAGAAGGCATAAATATTGCCTTTGCATTTGACTTGTCGATAAAGTCCCACCCATCACCAACAATGAATGCACCTTCTTTGTTTTTCAACCATTCAACAAAAAGGATAGAACGCAAACGTCGCATATAACGGTCCAACAAACGCACAACATTCCAAAACTCTACTTGGCACTTATTTGAATCCAGACCATTACTCCTAAAAATACTATCAACAACATCAGCCATTTCTAAATTAGGATCTTCCTGCAAATCACAAACAGCAGCAAAAAAACCCTTCTGTATTGGATCAGGTGTCAATTTTAGATCCTCTTTAATATCCTCTAAATCATTTCCTGTTTTCAGGTATAAATAAGTATATGGTCTTTCTTTAAACTCTTTAACCCATGTGAGTTTTGTCTCAGGGTTCGGGTTCACTGGCAGGACGTTCTTTCCCGCTTCCACCACGCCCAAGTTCCGCGTGGATGTGTTCTGGCCGCTCGGCACGGACATCGACGAGACGGAAAAGCGGGTGGCGGTCTTGGAGCAAGGTCTCGCCGAGCTCGAAGGCGGCACGCATGTCGCGTCTGCCATCGGTCAGGGGCCGCTTCGTTTCATCTTGACGTTTACGCCAGAGAAGAGCCACAGCGGGTTCGCCCAGTTTCTCGTAGACATCGAGGACTACAACACCCTCGCCCGCGATATCGAGAGGGCCGAAAAGTACGTTCGTGAGACGGCTCCTGATGCGATCGCGTTTGGCCGGACCTTCGACCTGGGACCCAGCAAGCCCGGTAAGATCGAGGCTCGGCTCGTCGGCCCAGACGCCAACGTGCTCCGCGACCTCGAGCAACAGGCGTTGGCGATTTGCAAATCGACCTACGACTCCAAGGGTTGCCGCAGCCGATGGTTCGAACGAGTCAAGGTGGTTCGTCCGCGACTTTCAGAAGAGCAGGCAGATGCTCACGGCATCACCACTCGGATGGTTGCAGAGGCGATGCAAGCGGGGTTTGAGGGCAAGCCGGCCGGCGTGTACCGAGAGCAAGATGAGGTGATCCCCGTGCTGTTCCGAGCGCCCCCGCCCGAGCGGCTGACCGTCGACAGCTTGAGCCAGATCCCGATGTGGAGCCCGGTCGCGCAGGGTTACATTCCGCTTGCCAACGTGGTGACGGGTCTCGACACGACCTGGGCGGACGAGGTCGTCGAGCGGCGCCAGCGCAAACGCACGCTTACCGTCGTGACCGATCCAGACCATGGCTCGGCCCCTGAGCTTCTCGACCGACTACGGCCTCTAATCGAGGGTCTTCCTTTCCCGCCGGGTTACTATGTCGAATGGGGCGGCGAGTACGAGAGCACCGTCGATGCGCAGACGGCGTTGGCCGCGCCAATCCCGATCTTCGTGGGCATCATGGTGCTGATCGTCATTGCGCTGTTCAACGCGATTCGTCAGCCATTGGTCATATGGCTCACCGTGCCGCTGGCACTCATCGGCGTAACCGCCGGGCTGCTGCTCACCAACCAGCCTTTTGGTTTCATGGCATTGCTAGGCTTCCTCAGCTTGTCGGGGATGCTGATCAAGAACGCCATCGTGCTCGTCGATGAAATCGACTTGCAGATCGGCGGAGGAAAGTCGACGTATGACGCGATTCTCGACAGTGGTTCGAGCCGTCTGCGCCCCGTGGCGATGGCCGCCGCCACGACCATCCTCGGGATGATCCCGCTGTTTACCGATGCGTTTTACATCGCCATGGCAGTCACCATCGTT
>JABXKU010000155.1 GCA_013619105.1 Desulfuromonadales bacterium | reverse complement strand
ATCCATTTCAGCGGCTTGAAACGGGGCAAACAGGTCATTCTCTCGACCAGTTGCTTTCCTGGTGAAGGCAAAACCACCGTTTCGGCCAATCTAGCGGTTGTGCTGGCTCAGGCCGGAAGCCGAGTCTTGCTGGTTGGCTGCGACCTGCGCAAGCCGACCTTGCATAAGATGTTCGGACAGCATGAGGGGGTCGGGTTGACCGAACTGCTGGCTGGTGATGCACAATCGGCTGAGACGATTTTTCAGACCGAGGTGCCCGGCCTCGATTTTGTCGGCGGCGGCGCCATCCCACCTAATCCGGCGGAACTGCTCGGTTCTGAACAGATGAGCTCATTTATCGACGGCGCCAAAGAGCGCTACGACCACATCATTCTCGATGCACCGCCTTTCCTCGCGGTCACCGATTCCATGCTGCTGTCCCGTATGGTCAACATGGTGCTGGTGGTGATGGAAGCCGGCCGGGTGCCGGCCAAGGTGTTGCGTCATTTGCAGGAATCGCTGCAGTCCTGTGAGGCAGCGGTCTCCGGTGTGGTGCTTAATGATAAATCTGGCAAGGCCGCCGCGTATTATGGTGGCTACGGTTACGGCCAGTATGGTTATGGATATGGCTACAGCTACGGCGCAGATGCATATGTGGCGGCGGAGAAAAACTGGCTACAGAAGCTCATCACCCGTTTTAGGGGCAAAAAATAATCTCCTTGATTACAAGGGACAAGGGAAGAATTTAAGCAAATGATCGATTGGCACTGTCATATATTACCCGGCCTCGACGATGGACCAAAAACCATGGTTGAGTCCCTGGAGATGGCTCGCATTCTGGTGGCGGCCGGGTTTGTTGAGGTGCATTGTACCCCCCACTGCATGCGGGGTAGCTATGACAACACCCCAGACATGGTCCGTCAGGCCACTAACAGCTTTCAGACGGAGCTGCAGCGAGCTGGAATTCCCTTAACGGTTAAACCGGGTATGGAATATTATCTCGATGAATACTTCCCTACTCAGCTTAATAATCCATTGCCCCTCGGCGATACGCGGCTAGTGCTGGTTGAAGCCCCTTCCCAGGCTCAGCCTGAGTTGGTCAAACAGAATGTTTTTAAAATCCTGCGTCGAGGCTTCATTCCCTTGTTTGCCCACCCGGAACGCTTTCCCCTGTTGAACGCACCCCTCAATCAGAAGCGCGACGGCTTCCTTAAAAAACGCAGCCAGCGTTTTTTTAGCAAGCTGCTCAAGACCAGGCCCATTGCTGGACCTTTAGCTTGCGATGCGTTACGGGTTGTTCTTAAGGAAATGGGCTGTCTGTTTCAGGGGAATATTCCTAGTTTGGGCGGCTGGTACGGTCAAGAGGTCAGGGCGCAAGCCATGCATAACCTGGCCAGCGGCTTTTACAGTTATCTCGGAAGTGACGGACATTCTGTTCGTTCCCTGGAAAAGGGCCTGCTGCCTGGGTTGCAAGTGCTGGCTGAGCAGCCGGAACATACAGGGATCGTCAACAAGCAGGGCTGTCCGATTTCTGCACCTATTAGCGATCCGCTGACCGGTGCGGTTTCCCAGACAATTTCATCCGTCTGTTAGTTACCATTTGCAAAATTCGTTTAAGACTTAATTGACTTTCTCCCTTGGCAACTCAGCTATATCTGATGAGTATGAATCACGTCAGGTAGGCCACGGGTTGGCCAACGTTTTTGCCGCTGCTCTGGCCCCCTGTCTGCCATTGCAGATCTGCTCTTCGATAAGAAATATGACAACCACCGAATATATAATCTAGAGGATTCCTTGATTACACTTCAGCAACTGACAAATAAAACGGCTAAAGTTGCCGTCATTGGTTTGGGCTACGTCGGCTTGCCCCTGGCTGCGGCCTTTGGCAAAAAGATCGATGTCATCGGTTTTGATATTCATGGCGGAAAGATTAAGCAGCTTCAGGAAGGTTACGATGCGACCGGTGAACTGAGCACTGCAGAACTGCAAGCGACTCATATTGAGTATACCAGTGACCCGGAGCGGATCGGTGAAGCGGCCTTTTTTATTGTCACCGTTCCCACCCCCATCGATAACAATAAAAAGCCCGATCTCAGTCCACTGCAGGCTGCCTCCCGCACTATTGGGCAGCATCTGCAGGCCGGTTCAATTATTGTTTATGAATCAACGGTCTACCCCGGTGTCACGGAAGACGTCTGTGTGCCGATCCTTGAAGCGGAATCGGGGTTGAAATGTGGTGTTGATTTCAAGGTGGGCTATTCGCCGGAGCGCATCAACCCCGGCGACAAGGTCCACACCGTCGACAAGATCATCAAGGTCGTTTCGGGGCAGGATGAGCAGACCCTCGACACGGTGGCCCAGGTCTATGAACTGGTGGTTACTGCCGGCGTTCACCGCGCGTCCAGCATCAAGGTTGCCGAGGCAGCCAAGGTTATCGAAAACACCCAGCGGGACCTGAATATCGCCCTGATGAACGAGCTGTCGATTATCTTCGGCAAGATGGACATTCCTACTGCAGAGGTGTTGGCGGCGGCTGGCACCAAGTGGAACTTTCTCAAGTTTACCCCCGGCCTGGTCGGTGGTCACTGTATCGGTGTTGACCCCTATTACCTGACCTACAAGGCCGAAGAGATCGGTTACCTGCCGCAGGTGATTCTAGCCGGTCGCCGTATCAATGATGGCATGGGCAAATATGTTGCGGAAAATACCATCAAGCAGATGATTCAGGCTGATAAGTCGGTGAATACCATCAAGCAGATGATTCAGGCTGATAAGTCGGTGAAAGGCGCGCGGGTGCTGGTGCTGGGGCTGACCTTTAAGGAAGATGTGCCGGATATTCGCAACAGCAAAGTAATAGACATCATCCGCGAACTAGAGGATTACGGGGTTGAGGTGTTGGTGCACGATCCGCTGGCCTGCCCGGAAGAGACCCGCCGCGAATACGGCATAGAACTGGTCGACTTGAATGCGACCGAACCGGTCGATGCGGTGATCTTGGCCGTTGCGCATAGATCCTTTGAGGAGCTCACTGCGGCACCATTGGCTGAGCTCTGTTGCAAAGGCAACGGCTGCGGGGTGGTGGTCGATGTGAAATCGGTGCTTGTTAGGGCCGAAGTGGAAGAGCAGGGGTTGACGTATTGGTGCTTGTAAGGGCTTGTGCCGAAAGCATAGTCTAATCAGGGTGCTTCCGTCCTTATCTGCATTCAACAAAAGGTGTGCCAATGTCTTCAGCATTTGAAACTGTAAAACAAAATCTTCGCGCTGCCCCAAAGGTGTGGCTCGTCACCGGCTGTGCCGGGTTCATCGGATCGAACCTGCTCGAAGCGCTACTTAAGCTCGACCAGACCGTAATCGGACTAGACAACTTCTCTACCGGGAAGCGGGCCAATCTGGACGATGTAAAGACCTTGGTTAGCGAGGGGCAGTGGGCGCGATTCCGGTTTGCCGAGGGCGACATCCGTGACCTTGAGACCTGCCAGCAGCTCTGTGCCGAGGTTGATTATGTGCTACATCAGGCGGCCCTAGGTTCAGTACCCCGGTCTATCGCTGATCCAATCACCTCTCACGCCAGTAACGTGACCGGGCAGTTGAATTTGCTGGTTGCTGCTAGGGACCAGAAGGTTAAACGCTTGGTCTACGCTGCCAGCAGTTCCACTTATGGGGATCATCCCGGCTTGCCCAAAGTTGAGGACAGGATAGGGAAACCTCTTTCCCCCTACGCGGTCACTAAATACGTCAATGAGCTTTACGCGGATGTTTTTGCTCGATGTTATGGCCTTGAGACGATCGGCTTGCGCTATTTCAATGTCTTCGGGCCCCGGCAGGACCCAGATGGTGCTTATGCAGCAGTTATTCCCAAGTGGATTGCAGCTATGCTGCGGCAGGAAACGATCCATATTAACGGGACGGGTGAGACGAGTCGCGACTTTTGCTACGTGAAGAATACAGTGCAGGCGAACCTGCTGGCGGCGACGGTCGAGTCGGGTGAGGCAGTTAACCAGGTTTATAACGTTGCGGTGAATGCCCGCACCACGCTGCTAGAGTTGTTCGAGTTGTTGCGAGAAGGGTTGGTTGGTGGTCATTCGTTTTTGCAGGGAGTCAAGCCTGTTCATCAGGATTTTCGGGCTGGTGATGTATTGCATTCACAGGCGGATGTCAGCAAAGGGGAGCGGTTGCTGGGATTTGTGCCCTCGCATACCATTCGACAAGGGTTGGGTGAGGCGCTTGAGTGGTATGAAGTGAGCTTGAGGGCAGGGCGGTGATCTGGATTTCATATGATCTGGTATTGCAAGACCTGACCCCATTCACTCCCGCTCTCAGGCTGATGTGAGCAAGGCGGGGGCGTTGTTGGGGTATGTGCCGACGCATACGATAGCGCAGGGTTTGGATGAGGCTTTGGAGTGGTATGTTGGGGCTTTGGTTGATGAGAAGGTGTCTTCTGACTTAGCGACTGGAGATTAAGGGTCAAACGGAGACTTTACCCTCTTTATTACCCAGGCCGATCTCCGTTTTTGCCCCTTTTGGGTGTCAAGTGTTTTACGGTTCCTCTGTGGGCTAGAAAGTCAAAACATTAACTATGTCCCTCGGCCCAGTCCCTTGGCCCCGAAGAGGTTTTCTTTTATGAGTAAAACGGTTGCTCAGATTTTTAAAAACTTGATAACCGGTTGGGGCGCGGTCGGCATAAATGTGGCCATCGGGCTCTATATGGTTCCTTTTTTACTCGGGCATATGGGTAAAGAAGGGTATGGGGTTGTGGGCATTCTGTTGTCTGTGGTCGGATTCGCTGAAATTGCGGATCTGGGTTTACGGGCGGCTTTGAATCGGGAGCTTTCTGAAAAAGTTGCGCGAGAGGATCGGGAGGGTTTCCAATCATTAACTTCATCGGCGCTGATTTTGTACCTTTGCGTGGCTTCTGCATTGGTGTTAGCAGTCTGGTTTCTGGCACCTTGGTTCTGTTCGCTGTTTAATGTGGGTGATCAATATCGTGACCTGACTATCCTGTTATTGCGTACGTATGCACCTTTAAGTGTAGTCCTTTCGTTTGTAATTCCCGTTTTCAGTGCGGGTTTATGCAGTTTTCTCCGTTACGACATTCAGAATAATGTCACGATTCTTTCAAAAGTGTGTGTCAGCTTTGGACTCTTACTTACTCTTTCTCTAGTGCAGGCTAACCCCCTGGTTATTTGGTGCACGGTCATGGGGGTTGGTGAGATTATCCGGTTGTTCATGATGGTATTTTATTACCGGCGCGTCTGTTATGGAGGGAAAATCGCATTGAGTTTTATCCACTTGAAAGAGTTGGTACCACTTTTTAACTTGGGTGGCAGCATGTATGTGTTGCAGCTAACAAATGTTTTGGCACAGCGGATGGACCCATTGATTATTTCTCGTTTTTTAGGCCTGGGGACTGTTGCATTGTATCAAGCTGCGTCTAGGCCTGCGCAAATGGCTCGTCCTATTGTTTTAGCTGCGGCCAGTCAATTGATCCCGCTAACCACTAAATTTCATGTTTCAAATAACCAGAATCGTGAACAGCAAATATTGGTCTTGGGAACCAAGTATACATTGTACCTCGGTGCTTTTTTTTCAGTGGGCATGATCCTTTTTGCAGACACATTCTGTCATCTCTGGCTTTTCGATAAACTAGGTAATGATGTAAAGACTGTTGCCTTGGTATTGAAAATGTGGGCATTCGCGAATCTGTTTGATTATGCGGGGGGTATGCATTGGCCAATCATACTGGGAAAAAAGAAGATGAGGTTTGCGATGTGGTTGACTGTGCCGATAGCAATTTTTAATGTAGTTTTGTCTGTAGCCCTGGTGGGATTTACGGATTTAGGGGTTGCTGGCGTTTTAGTCGGGACTGTCATTTCGGCAATGATCCGTCGTCCGATTGTAGTTTGGTACGTCGCTAAAATTACGAACTTATCTCTCGGCAAATATTGCAAGGATGCATAT
>JABXKU010000154.1 GCA_013619105.1 Desulfuromonadales bacterium | reverse complement strand
ACAGGGTACAAGGCAAAAACAACAAAAGAAAACCTATCTACTCCTTATGCCTTGCGCCTTACGCCTTAGGCCTTGTGGTAAGACCAAAGCCTTGCCCGTGAACGAAATCCCCCCTAACCCCCCTTTATGAAAGGGGGGAACTTGTTGAAACCACTTCAAAATCCTCCCCCTTTTGTAAAGGGGGATCGAGGGGGATTTTGCTGCGCCCTCGTCTTCCCGAAAATCACCTCCGCATCCTTACTCTACAAGCAAAGCTAAACTATACCACCAGCACAGCAGGTGGGTTTTGAAACTACTAATTCAAAAAGAAATTGACCATCGGTGTCAACCGATTCGGAGCTTCTGCGTTCTATAGTGTAGAGGGTTCGAAAATAATTTCCTTGCTAAGGAGGTAAAGATGATGAAAAAGTTGGCACTGATTACATTTTGCAGCCTGGTGTGTTTATGGTGGACATTCCCGCAGTTCGGTCTGGCAGATGATTCGGAGCAGATGAACACGGAACAAAGACGGGAATCCCAAGAGCGCTGGCAGAACATGACCCCGGAACAGAGAAAGGAATTTCGAGAGCGGAGGCAGAAACGGCAAGAAAACCGTTTCGACCGCAAAGGCGATCGATCTGATGAACGGCTGGATCGCCGGGGTGATCAAATAGATGCTCGGCTTGATCGAAAGGGTGATCGAACAGACGGCAGGATGGATCGCCGGGGTGACCGCACCGATAGGCGGCTGGACAGAAAAGGCGACCGTATCGAAGCCAGATATGATAGAAAGGCGGAGCGAGCACGGGAAAACGGCAACGAAGCCCTAGCCGACCGGTTGGAGCGCAAGGGTGATCGCATCGACGCCAAGTTGGATCGCCGGGGTGACCGCGTTGATAGGCGACTGGATCAAAAGGGTGACAGGATCAATACCAGGCAAGACCGCCGGGGCGATCGAAGCAACCGGAGGCTGGACCATCGGGGTGACCGTATGAACCACCGTCTCGACAGACGCGACGACCGCAGCAACGGAAGAATGGGGCGTCGTGGGCATCAAGGGCACAATCGAAATCATAGCAGGGCGAACCGAAGACGCTAACCCGGATCGGATCTATCCTGTGATTAATATTGCTAATTCCGGACGAATATCGAGCGGCACGTCGAAGGGGATGTATGCTGGATAGTAGCCAGTCGATGGAGCGGTTCCTGGCCTCAGTTGAGCGACGTGCCTTCCGCATGGCGCAGATTGCTACCAACAGCACCGACGACGCGCTCGATATCGTCCAGGAAGCCATGCTCAACCTGGTTAAACGATATGGAGCAAAACCAGAGGAGGAATGGAAGCCATTGTTTTACCGTATATTAGTCAACTCCATTAGAGACTGGTATCGTCGCACCAGGGTGAGGAATCGCTGGCGCAGCTGGATGCAGACAATCGGCAAAGCGAATGACGCAGAAGCATTGGATCCCATTGAATCTTTTGCCGATCCGGCGGCCCATAATCCCGAAGATCAAGTTATCATCGGCGATTCGGTGGCAGCTCTTGATTCAGCACTACGGATTCTGCCGCCACGTCAGCAGCAAGCCTTTTTATTGCGAGCCTGGGAAGATTTGAGTGTTCGTGAAACGGCCGTGGTAATGAGATGTTCGGCTGGAAGTGTGAAGACCCATTACGCCCGAGCCGTCCGAACGCTGCGCAAACTGCTGGAGGACCACAGGCCATGACGCAAGACAACAACGATCATGAGAATGTCTTTCTTGACAGGGTTCGAAGGACTCTGGATGATAGTGCCGACAATCTCGATGCCAGGACGCTGTCGCAGCTGACTCAGGCCCGACATCGAGCACTGGAAAAGGCAAAAAGCAAGCCTTCCATACACCGACGTCCATTTTGGCTCTCCCTGGCTGGGTTGGTGACGGCAGCAGCTGTTGTTTTCTTGGCGATATTTCTGACCCGCGATCCCTCAGGACCTCAGCATTACAGTGCTATTGAAGATGTGGAAATTCTTGCAGCGAGCGAGAATCCGGAATTTTTTGCTGACATGGAATTTTACGCCTGGCTGGCAGAGGAAATGGAAGATGCTGGTTAGACTTTTTGCCGTAGCGATAGTGTTTTTGCTGACTAGTTTACCAGCAACCGTGGTGGGCCAGGACGGACAATCTCCGGCCGGCTCCCAGCATTCGAAAGACAATAGCCAGGACTCATCATTTCGTGAATTACTCGAGTTTCTGGGACAATGGGAAACCGATGATGGCAAGTGGGTCGATCCAACCGACTTAGACTGGCTCTTGACGCCGGAACAGGAATCAAAAGATGATGAAAAGAAAAAACCATAAGCGCTTGTTATTCCTTGTTGTCTCCTTTTTGCTCCTGGCAGTGTCAGTGGAGGCATTTGGCTCAGAAGGCTCCATTCCCTGGAATCAGCTCAGCCCGGGTGAACAAAAAACGCTGCAGCCTTTTGCAGACCGCTGGCAAGAGCTCAAACCTCAGCAGCAACAGCGCTTGCAGAAAGGAGCCAGTCGCTGGGCAACCCTGACCCCGGAACAGCGACAGCAAGTACAGAAAGGGTTGAAGCGCTGGAAACAGATGACGCCAGAACAGCGCCAACGGGCGCGCGGCAGTTTTAACCGGTTTAGAAATCTCCCACCAGAAGAGCAGAAGCGACTTCGAGGTGTTCAGAACAGATATCAGAGGTTGTCGCCAGAACGCAAACGGCAACTCCGAGAGCGCTGGCGGAACATGACTCCGGAACAGAGGCGGGAATTCCGAGAGCGCCATCAGAATATGACCCCGGAACAGAAACGGGAAATGCGAGAGCGCAGGCAGAACAGGACCCCGGAACAGAGACGGGAATTCCGAGAACGCCATCAGAACATGACCCCGGAACAGAAACGCGAATACCGAGAGCGCAGGCAGGACAGGGCCCCTGAACAGAGAGATAAAAAGCGTCAGCGATCCCAGAGTCAGCCACGCCGGGGGCGATCAGGACGACGGTAAAAATTCAGAGCTGGTTTGGAGTACTGAAGTGCTAGCGTCTATGAAATCCCAAACTCCAAGCACCAGTTTTTCAAATTACAAATCCCAAGCACCAAATTTCAAATAAATTACAAATTCCAATATCCAATGACCAAAACAGTTTTGGAATTTTGAATTTCGGTCATTGTGATTTGTTGTTGATTTGATATTTGTGATGTGGAATTTCTATTCCTGCAATACTTTAGTGTTCCAGAACCGTTCTCAATCTTTAGCTCCTACCGGTTCG
>JABXKU010000066.1 GCA_013619105.1 Desulfuromonadales bacterium | reverse complement strand
GGCCTGCAACGGGACAATAAGGATGACAATGCCTCCCAGTACCAGGGTAGCGTCGAGCAGGCGTCGTCGATTTTTTTTCATCGCTTAGTGTCTGCCAGGGAGGCGCAGCCGATGGCGCCGTTGTGCTGAGGGTGCTCGGGCAATACCAGCTCGGCAGAGGTTGCTTCGGCGAGCAGGGTGCGGAAGGCTTGGTTTTTAGCGACGCCGCCGGTAAGTACGATGCAATCCTGGGGAAAGCGGCGCAGCATCGGCATGACCCTCTTGATCAGGGTCTTGTTGATGCCGGCACAGAGGCTTTCTAAGGGGTGGCCTTCGATAATCTTGCCAATCAGTTCGCTTTCGCCAAAGATGCCGCAGGTGGCGTCGAGGGGCACCGGGTCTTTATGGTGGCGGGCCAACTCCTCTAGAGAGAGGTCGAGCACCTTGGCCATATTCTCCAGGTAGCGACCGGAGGAAGCGGCACACTTGTCGTTCATCAGGAAATCCATGAGGATGCCCTCTTCAACCCGCGCCACCTTGGAATCTTGGCCGCCGAGGTCGAGCATAGTGAAGGTCTTAAGGTCGGTCTGCACCTTAGCGCCCGCTACGTGGGCCTGGATCTCGGGAATCACCCGTGCCCCGACCATGTCAATGGTGTTGCGGCCGTAGCCGGTAACCACCAGTGGTGCCTGTTGCCAGTCCCCCAGATCGGGAAGATCGAGTTCATCCAGGCGTAGCATAAGTTGGCCGTTTTGCAGAGAGGCGTGCTGTTTGTAGAAGGGAATGGTGGGGAAATCTCGCAACCACAGAACGGAGGGGCCGTCTAGGGCGGCGAGTTTGACCTGGCGGCTACCGAGATCTATGCCGAGGCCGGTCATTGGTTCCTCGCTTTGATCATCTCGACAAAGCCTTCAATGCGAATTCGGGTGCGGGCGTCGAGGGGGCCGGGGCGGTCCCCTTCTAAGGTCAAAATCGGCAGCTTGAAGCGCTGCCGCACGATAAGATCCTCTATCTGCCGGAAGCAGAAGGACTGCACGTAATGGATGATACCATCGACCTGCCGTTTGGCGATCTCTTCTTCGATATCGGCCAGGCGGACGAAGATGTCGTAGGGGTAAGTATAGCGCCGGTATTGCTCGATGAGTGAATCGGTGGCGTAGGGCATGGAGAATTGGCGTTGGGTTTCATTGAATACCACTTGGCCGCCACTTTCCTCCAACACCTGGTAGAGGTCGGTGAAGATGGGCGGCACGCCCATGTAGGCCAGTCGCAGATTTCCGGTTTTCGGCTGGCGCGTGCGGGCCTGGTCAAGAAAGGTGTCGACTTCAGCCTCAAAGGCATCCACATTGCCGTTCATGTCCGAGGTGCAGACCTGAAAATAGTGATTCTCCTCGCCGCTGACCCGATTTTCCTGCCAGGTGAGGCGGTCGATCTCATGAACCTTGCGGCGTACCTGGTTCAATCGTTGGCGAGCCTCTTCAATCTGTTCGGCATTGACACCAAAATGATCAGCCAGCTTTTTTATTTCATGGGTTAGGCTGACCACCGAACGATCGTAGGGAAAGGCAAAGGGGGTTGTAGTGACGCCGTGCAGCTGTAGTACCTCCATCAGGGCCTTGGTATTGGAGCAATCCCCTTCGGTGACGGCAATGATTTCCTGAATGCCTTGGCGCAGGGTCGCTCCGTACAGGCCTTTGATCCAGCCGCAGATGTTGCGGGGGAAGCCCGCCATTTCCGCTTCATCGATAAGGTCGTGGCAAGCGGGATCGGTGATGAAGACGTTGTTCAGGTCGACGGCCTGACGGCCGGCAGCGAGAAGAATTTCCAGGGGGATGGTGGTGGTAAATCCGACTGGGGATAGCGAGGTTTTAGGCACGGCAGTCAATCGAGAGGCTTTCGAAATAAGATCATTGGATGGCGAGCCATCAATCGTTGCGAACGAAAAGTAGATAGATGACGGCGAAAATTAGGATCAGACCCCCGCCGACAAAAACCAGCAGAGTTTCGGACATAATATTTTCGACAGCAGTGCCCTGCTGCAAGGTGTAATCGATCAGGCTGGCGAATCCGACTAGGGCCAGAATCGAGGCCAGCAAGGCATAGCGACGTAAATATATAGTAATCAGGGCGAACAGGGCCAGGCCCCCGAGGAACCATGGGTTGTAGATTAATTCGCCAAGGTTCAGTTCCTCAAAAAAACTCAACACTTGTTCGGTTTGCAGGTGTTGCAACCAATCTGTGGCGAATGAAAAGTCCATGAAAAGATCCCTTTGGCCAATCAGAAAAACCTGAATTGAAATTTAAGCTCAGAGTATAGCAAAAAACCGTTAAAAATCAAAGGTTGAAAAAGCTTGCAGCCTTGACTTTGTGGGCCGTATTCACCTACCATGCTCTTTTAATTTAATCTTGCAATTTAGGAAGATCGACTGTGCCTGAACGAGCTATAGGAATCTTCGATTCGGGAGTTGGTGGCCTGACCGTGCTTAAGGCGTTATTGCAGGTTTTGCCCGGGGAACAACTCTTTTATCTGGGCGATACGGCCCGAGTGCCTTATGGCACCAAAAGCCCTGGTACGGTGCTGCGTTACGCTCAAGAAGCCGCGGAGTTTTTGGTGCAACACCGGGTCAAGATGCTGGTGGTGGCCTGCAATACCGCTTCGGCGGTGGCGGTGGATGCCATTGAGCAGCGCTTTAGTCTGCCGGTGGTTGGAGTGATCGAGCCCGGTGCCCGCAAGGCGGCGGCCGTCACAAAAAATCGCAGGGTCGGGGTGGTCGGCACCGAAGGTACGATCCGCAGCGGTGCTTATAGCCGGGCGATTCGCGCTGTCGATGCGGAGATCGAGGTCTTTTCTGCCCCCTGTCCCCTGTTCGTTCCCCTGGCTGAAGAAGGCTGGGCCAATCACGAAATCGCCAGTCTGGCCGCTCGGGAATATTTGGCGCCGTTGATCGCGCAAAATATCGACACCCTGGTGCTGGGCTGTACTCACTATCCGCTGTTGAAAAAGACCTTGCAACAGGTTCTGGGTCCGCAGGTGCAGTTGATCGATTCAGCGGCAGAAACGGCCCATCTCGTGGCCGCTCTGCTCGGTGAACAAAATGTTTTACGCAGTAGCGAGGTGTTTCCTCCCCGTTATTTTGTGACCGATGAGTCGACCCGATTTAAGCGGGTCGGCGGCGCTTTTGTCGGCGCCGAGTTGCACGATGTGACTCAGGTTAATTTGGAACCGTAGGGGGAAATCTTTACTTAGCCATCCTATAAGCTTTTGCGAATACATCAAAATTTTTGAGCCGTGTTTAATCGGATCACTGCTGTGGATACCGGAGAAGGGGACGAAAGATGAAGCTACCGTTTGCCAAGGATCGCCTGCTGCTGTTCGCTTTCGTTCTGGTCCTGCTGGTTTTTGGCGGTTTGATCGGGCGCAAATATTGGATAAAGACCCATCCAGCGGAGGTTCCCACGGTCAATGACCGGGCGGAGCCTGCAGGCCTGCGGGATGTGGTTCTCTATTTCGGCGATCCAGCTGGGGTTGTGTTGTTGGCCGAAACTCGCGAGATCTCGGGGTGCCAGGATGGTCAAGCCTGTCTTGAGACGACTCTACAGGCTCTCATCGACGGTCCTATCGGCGATCTGGTGCCGATCCTTCCGGCCCAGACCCGGTTGTTATCCATAACTGAACAGGATGGTCTGGCGACGGCCGATTTTAGCCGCGAATTAATTAGCGGCCATCCCGGCGGCAGCGTTTCGGAACTCTTTACTGCCTATGGGCTGGTCAACACCCTGGCAGAGAATTTCCCCTATATTCGACAGTTACGCATTCTGGTAGAGGGCGAGGTTGTCCCCAGTCTCAAGGGACACGTTGATCTGCGCCAGCCGATCAGCGCCGATTTCCGATTTACCAGCCAACCGGAGCAGGCCTTACCTGTGGAGCAGATGCTGGATGCTGTCGAAGAATCCATGCCGTTGTCAGAAAGGGAACAAGAATGATCGATTTTCGTACCGCGCTGCAAGAGCGGGTTCTCGTACTAGATGGTGCCATGGGGACTCTGCTACAGCAGCGAGGCCTAAAGCCCGGCGGCTGTCCCGAAGAGATGAATCTGATCGCCCCCGAGGTGGTGACGGGGATTCATCGCGAATATGCCGAAGCCGGTGCCAATATCGTCGTGACCAACAGTTTCGGTGGCAGCCGCATCAAGTTGGACCATTACGGCCTGGCCGACCGGGTCACCGAAATCAATACCCTTTCGGTGGAATTGGCCCGTAAAGCGGTGGGCGCGGATGGATTCGTAGCGGCTTCTATGGGGCCGACCGGTCGCTTTCTTGAGCCCGTTGGTGATGCTTGCTTCGACGAAATGGTCGAGGTGTTTGGCGAGCAGGTGCGGGCATTTGCCGCCGCTAAAGCCGATCTGATTACCTTAGAAACCTTTCTCGATATTACCGAATTAAGGGCTGCGGTCATCGCCTGCCGGGAGTTTTCCGACCTGCCGGTCATGGCCCTGATGACCTTTGAGGATGGAGGCCGCACAGTGCTCGGCACCTCACCGCAGGCTGCTGCGGTGACTCTTGATGCTCTGAAGGTCGACGTTATCGGTTCCAACTGCGGACTCGGTGTGGACGGTATCTTTGAGGTGCTGGAGCAGATGCGTCAAGTGACCAACCGGCCCCTCATCGCTCAGGCCAATGCCGGACTGCCGCAACTCATTGACGGCGAAACGGTCTTTAACGCGACTCCCGCTGAGATGACCGCTTACCACGAGAAAATGATCGCCCTCGGTGTGCGGGTTATTGGCGGTTGCTGCGGCACCACGCCGGCCCACATTCAGGCCATGAGCGAAGCTCTGGAGGGCAGAGATCAGTCCTGGACTCCTCCACCACGGCGCTGCTTTCTTTCGAGCCGCACGGCGGTGACGGCAGTGGGCGGCGAAGCGCCCTGCGCTATTATCGGCGAGCGTATTAATCCCACTGGCCGCAAGACCTACGCCGCCGAGCTGCGTGACGGCAAGACGGCTTACGTTCGCCGCGAAGCACAGGAACAGGTGGCTGCTGGCGCTCATTTGCTCGACCTTAACTGCGGCGCTCCCGGAGTCGACGAGCCGGCGGCCCTGGAGAGGGCGGTGCTGGCTGCGGCCGGTGTGGTCGCCCAGCCGCTAGTACTCGATTCCTCCGATCCTGTAGCATTGGAGCGCGCTCTTAAGGTCGCTGACGGCAAGGTGCTGATCAACTCGGTCAACGGCGAGGAAAAGAGTCTCAAGGCGGTTCTGCCCCTGGCTGCCAAGTACGGCGCGGCGGTCATCGGTTTGGCGCTGGATGGCGGCGGCATTCCGGAAACGGCTGCAGGGCGATTGGTGGTAGCCGAGGATATCCTGACTGCGGCTCTGCTGGCCGGTCTGTCCCGCGAGGACGTCATTATCGACTGTCTGACCCTGACTGTCTCTGCCGAGCAGAAGCGGGCCATGGAAACCATTCATACCCTGCGTCTGGTTAAAGAGCGCCTTGGTCTGGCCACGGTGCTGGGGGTTAGCAATATCTCCTTTGGCCTGCCCTGCCGGCCGGTTCTGTCCGCGACCTTTTTTGCTATGGCCTTAGAAGCGGGCCTCGGTGCCGCCATCATCAATCCCAAGGATGCAGCGATGATGGACGCCTATCGCTCGGCGATGGTGCTGCTCGGCAAGGACCTGCGGGCCGAAGATTATATTGCCGCCTACAGCGATGTGCAGGCTACTCAAGCGCCGGCAGCGGCCTTGGGCGAGCAGGCAACCGTTCGAGAGCGGCTGGCCGCGGCTATTGTCAAGGGCGACCAGGATGGCGTGGTGGAGTTGATCGAAACGGCTTTGGCCGAAGGTTTGAGTGCCAGCCAGATCAGCAACGAAGGATTGATGATGGGCCTGGAGGAAGTCGGTCGCCGGTTCGGCGCCAATCAGGTCTTCCTGCCTCAGGTCATGCTCTCGGCAGAGACCATGCAGACGGCCTTCGGCCGTCTCAAGCAGGAGTTGACGGATGAAGAGGCGGTCGGTCTCGGTCGAATCCTCATGGCCACGGTGGAAGGGGATATTCACGATATCGGCAAAAACATCGTCTGTACCTTGCTCGAGAATCACGGTTTCGAAGTTATCGATCTGGGCAAGAATGTCTCGGCTGCGACCATCGTCGAGCAGGCTCAGAAGCTCAAGGTCGATGCCGTCGGTCTGTCGGCCCTGATGACCACCACCATTCAACAGATGGAGGTAACTATCGAGGCCCTGCGCGAGGCTGGGGTTAAGGTCTTCACCATGGTCGGCGGAGCGGTGGTGACACCGGAGTATGCCGATTCAATCGGTGCCGATCTCTATGCGAAAGATGCCCTCGAGGCGGTGGATAAAATCAAGCTCTTGTTAAAAAAATAGCTCAGCAAATGCGAAGTTCCCTTTTTCCTCTAGCGGGGTAATGACCTATGGTTGGTGGATTTAATCATAATTTTCGTTATAAAGGCGAAACCTTCCATATTCAGACCGAAGATGGCGGGAAAAAGAATCCGCGCATCGTCACGCAGCTCTTTCGTGGTGGCACGGTGCTCGGCTCGCAGAAGCAGCCCTACGATGAGCTTTTCGGCCTTACTGATCTCAGTCAGCAGGTCGAGAGTCGCATGCAGGAGCAGCATAAGGAAATGCTGCGGCGACTGCGCAGTGGTGAATTTGATGAAACCATTGCTGCCCTGGTTGCATCGGCTCCTGCAAAGGATTCCCCGTCCAAGGAACAGGCAGACGTTGCCGAGTCGGAGCCACAAGCGGCGGCGGAACTGCCCATCGATATCGACGACCTGGTGTTTGCCTATCTGTCTGGAAACGACAGTCGCTATCAGCTTCATTAACGGGGGTCAGAGGCATCCACTCTCGTTTTTTTGCACCGCTTGAGTCATAGCCCCCTTTGAATTACCAAAATCTAGACGTTTAGGCATGCCTGTCTGATTTTCAGCGCCCATCCAAGGAGCTTCGCAGAGCATTAACCAAGGCTTTGCTCATCGATTTTTGGCCGCGACCGTTGGTCGTTCGCCGTACCGGCCTGCCAGTAGAAGGCAGACCAGCAACCAGGAAAGGAAGTTTTCGTCAGATGTTGACAGATCAGCAAATCCGGGAACTGGAAGACACCGCCCGGCACCTTCGGGTGGAAGTCCTTAAGATGCTCCATACCTCTCAGTCGGGGCATACCGGCGGCAGCTTGTCGGCCATCGATGTCATGACCGTTCTTTATTATCAGCGGATGCGCCACGACCCGAGCAACCCCGCCTGGGAAGATCGCGACCGCTTCGTGCTCTCGAAGGGGCATGCGGCGCCGGCTCTTTATGCCTGTCTGGCCGGTTGTGGCTATTTCCCCAAGGAGGACCTGAAGACTCTGCGCCGTCTGGGCAGCCATCTGCAGGGTCACCCTGACATGAACAAGACCCCGGGGGTGGATGTCTGCACCGGTTCCCTGGGGCAGGGCATATCCCAAGCTGTAGGCTTGGCTATGGCGACACGATTAGCCGCTCGGCCATCCCGGGTCTATACCCTGCTCGGCGATGGGGAGGTTCAAGAAGGTCAGGTCTGGGAAGCGACTATGAGCGCCGCCCATTATGGGCTTGGTAATCTGTGCGCCATTATTGATCAGAACGGATTACAGATCGACGGAGCGACTGAAGATGTGATGAATGTCGGTCCCCTGGGTCCAAAGTTCTTGGCTTTCAACTGGCATGTGCTGGAGGTAGACGGCCACGATATTCAGGCCATCAGCCGGGCTCTTGACGAGGCCGAAGCAGAGACTGAAAGGCCAACGGCGATTATTGCCCGCACCGTAAAGGGCAAGGGCGTGTCTTTCTTCGAACACAAGGCCAGCTATCACGGTGTGCCTCCGAATGATGATGAGCTGGAGCGAGCCCTGGCGGCCTTGGCTATGCGCTGAGTCGATTGCTGGAATGGCCCCTGCGGGCCGTTAATTTTAGAACAGGATTCTTTGCGGTCAGACCGCAAGTATTTATAAAGAAAAGAGGGTAGCAGTGAGCGAAAAAATTGCAACCAGAGACGTTTACGGCCAGACGCTGGTGGAATTGGGTCGGGAAAACAGCAAGGTGGTCGTGCTCGATGCAGATCTGTCCGGTTCGACCAAGACCAAGTTGTTCTCCAAGGAATTTCCCGAGCGCTTCTTCAACGCTGGTATTGCCGAGGCCAACATGACCGGCATGGCTGCGGGACTGGCCGCCGGGGGCATGATCCCCTTTGCTTCGACCTTTGCGGTGTTTGCCGCCGGACGGGCTTTCGAGCAGATTCGCCAGTCCGTTGCTTATCCGGGGATGAACGTTAAAATCGTAGCCACCCACGGCGGCATTACCGTCGGTGAAGATGGTGGCTCCCATCAATCGGTGGAGGATCTGGCCATCATGCGCAGTCTGCCGAAAATGACCGTGCTCTGCCCGGCCGATGGTCCGGAGACAGGCGCTGCTATTCGCGCTGCGGCTGCCTATAAGGGACCGGTCTATGTACGTCTCGGTCGCGGCAAGGTGCCGGTGGTTTTTGACCAGGGTTGCGACTTTACTATCGGCAAAGGGGTCACCCTGCGGGACGGTAGCGATCTAACCTTCATCACCACCGGGCTGATGACTGCCGAAGCTCTATTGGCTGCGGACATCCTGGCCGAGGAGAATATCTCGGCCCGCGTGGTGCATCTCGGGACCATCAAGCCCATCGATATCGATCTGGTGCTCAAGGCGGCAAGGGAAACAGGGGCGATTGTTACCGCCGAGGAACATTCGGTGATCGGTGGTTTGGGCGGAGCAGTGTGCGAAACCCTGGCCGAAGGTTACCCGGTACCTGTTGAGCGAGTTGGCTTGCGTGACGAGTTCGGCCAGTCAGGTACTGCTGAAGAACTGCTGGTCCACTACGGTCTCACCGCTGCCCATTTGGTGGAAGCGGCTGAACGGACTCTGGCTCGTAAATAGCCTACGGTGAAACGAAGAGAGCTATGGTGCGCAAGCGAAACGTGTTGCTGGTGGATGAGGATCAAACCCGTTGCCAGGCTGTAAGGGCTCTGCTCGCAGAGCGCGGTTATGCAGTGAGCAGCCTGCACAGCGGCCACGAGGCGTTGAAACGGCTCGAGCTGGAATCGGTCGACCTGTTGCTTATCGATCAGCAGTTGCCCGATATCAGCGGCCTAGAGCTGTTGCGCCAAGTGCGCAGTCAGGATGAAGCCCTGAATGTGCTGTTGGTGACCTCTGTCGATGGTGCGGATATCGCAGCTGAAGCACTGCGCCTCGGGGCCTTCGAGTGTCTGAAGCGTCCCTGCAAGGGGGACGAGCTGATTCTCACCGTCGATCGGGCTCTGGCAACCGATCAGCTTAAGCGGGAAGTGGAATTGCTGCGCTCGACCAGCGGCAAAGGCCACGGTATTGAGAACATCCTCGGCAACAGCCGTGCCCTGAAACAGGTCTTGAACATCGTGCGCAAGGTGGCTCGAAGCGAGGCCGGTACGGTACTTATTCAGGGCGAGAGCGGCACCGGCAAGGAGCTGGTCGCTCAGGCGATTCACACCGAAAGTTCCCGTGCGGACCAGGCCTTTATGGCCATCAACTGCTCCGCTGTACCGGAAACCCTGCTCGAAAGCGAGCTGATGGGTTATGAGAAGGGGGCTTTCACCGACGCCAAGACGCAGAAGAAGGGCCTGTTTGAGCTGGCCGACGGTGGCACGGTATTCCTCGATGAGATCGGTGATATGAGTCCGGCCATGCAGGTTAAGCTGCTGCGGATTCTCGAAGAGCGCACCTTTCGCCGCGTTGGCGGAACCCGGGACGTTAAGGTGGATGTGCGGATTATTTCCGCCACCAATCGCGACCTGATCAAGGCTATGGAGGATGAGTCTTTTCGCAGCGACCTCTACTACCGAATCAGTATCATCCCTATACAGCTTCCCCCGTTACGGGAACGCCGCGAGGATATTCCGGTACTGGCTGAGTTTTTTATCAAACAGTTCAATCGGGAGTTTGGCAAGCAGGTGTGCGGTATTTCGCGAATGGCAGAGAAGATTCTGGTGGAATATCCTTGGCCCGGTAATATTCGCGAACTTAAAAATGTTATCGAGCGAGCGGTGATCCTCGAATGCGAGGATCAGTTACTGGTGGAGAACCTGCCGCAGGAGATGGTTGATAAGACTGTCGGTGGCCAGGTCGGGCCCCTTAATTTTCGTCTGCCCCCTGAAGGGATCGATATTGAGGATGTGGAGCGGGAGCTGATTCGCCAGGCTCTGGAGCTGGCCGAAGGTAACCAGTCCAAGGCCGCCAAGCTACTCAATCTAGGCATCGATGCTCTGCGGTATCGAATGAAAAAGTTTGATTTTATGTAGATTGATCGAAGCGGGCCGAAAGGCCCGCTTTTTTATTGAAGATGTTCCAGTCAGACGTTACGAAGCAGAAACACACTCTGTCTAGCCTCCCCTGAAAGCCTGCAGCAAAATCCGTCAGAAAACCGGTATGACCCCAGTCGTTTGGCCTCTTTTGTTAAGGGATCGCGGGAGGAAGGCTGTCTATCAGGTTTCTTATGGATTGACACAGAGCGTTTTCTCCAAGGGTGGCGGCTGGCTCCCCGCTGGGACTGGTAGCCCCTGTTCCAGCAAAGCGCGCTTAACCCGTTCTAGAATGTCGCTGGCCAGAACCCGCTCCAGGCGAATTTCATGGACATAGGCTTTGATGGTGAACAGGGTCAGAAACCGGTAGTCGAAGCGGTCTTCGATTAGCACTGAGATCGGTTTGCCAAGATGTACATAGGGCGAGCAGGCAGCAGCTTCCCAGGCAAGCTCTTTGACCGGGCCAACGGGAACTTCCGCTGGCAGATGAAAACGCACCACCACCATTTCATTGAGTTGGCCGGCGTTTGCGTTGCTTACCGCCTGGGTTTGAACCAGGGCATTCGGAAAAGTCACTACCGAGTCTTCAAAGGTGCGGATTTGCACGGAGCGTAGGCCGATATTGACTACCTCGCCGTAATGCTCGCCAACTTGAATCATGTCACCAACGTGAAAGGGGCGCTCAAAAAGGATCAGGATGCCAGCGACAATATTGCGGATCAGATCCTGTGCGCCGAGGCCCAGGGCCAGGCCTGCCGAGGCAGAAACAGCCAGAAGCGTATTCAGCGGTGGGTGGATAATGACAAAGAGGATGTAGGCTACCGCAGAGATCCAGATCAACAGGCGTAGAACTGGGAAAAGGCCGGAAATTAGCAGTCTGTGACGGCTGAAACGGGCGGCCAAGGCATTGAGCACCCGCCGCAGAAGCCACAGGCCGGCGACGGTGAGGACGATGATCAACAGACTGATCAGCAGGCGATCTCCCGAGAGGTGCTGGCGGACAAAATCAGGCAGAGGTGGCAGTTGTAGGTCTTTCATAACGACTCCTTCGGCGGCCTATTGAAGAATATTTCGGCCTTCGAGAGTGGCAGTCACTGGCGCAAAAAACAGTGGATTGAGCTGATACCGCCCGGCACCATTATCTCCTGACTCGAATACTAGCAAATTAAGCTGAACCAGGTGGTCGAGTAACATTCGGCTGCGAAGAGAATCACAAGCGAATATGGACGCATGTTCATCAGCGTTCAACTCGCCATGGGCAATGATTTCCGCCAAGGTATAGAATTGCTGGCGATCGAGAGAGCGAAGCGAGCTGTAGTCGAGTTTCCCCAATGGCCGGACGGTCAGGCTCTCAAGGGTCTTGTCATAGTCGAGGCATAGTAGCCAGTAGTAGAGAGCGGCTTGCATGTTGCCACGGCTGGCAGCAAACAGATCTGAGAAAAATCGTTCCTGCAAAGCATTCTGATCCAAACCGTTTTTCTTCATGGCCTTGCCATGGTCATTTTGTAAAAATTTCGCAGGATAACTACTGGTTTGCAGCCGCAGCATTAACGCGTCGCGCATTTCTGTTTGGGTGCCTAAAAGGGTCTGTAGTTGATGACTGAAGTAACGGTCGACCTGCAGTAGATACTGCATGCGCTGCCAGGGATATTTGCGGCAAGTGACTACCCACAACAATCGGCGGCGGCTGGCCAGTACCAGACCTAAGAAGGCACGAATGCTTTCTAGCCCTCCAGTATTTCGCAACAGCAACCGATGGATATTTTCGATGATGATGACAGCGGGGGGCAATTGGCGTAGCTGTTCTTCAAGGTCGATCAGGTTTTTAGGTACCGAGGACAGTTCAAACCATTGGCTACACAACTCGATGAGCTGGGATTCGCCCCGCAGGCGGTGATCTATATCCAGCCGATGAACTGGAATCTGATTGCCGAGCTCGCTTTGAAAGCAGTTGATCAGAGAGGTTTTGCCGCTGCCGTTGGGGCCGACCACCGCTATGCTGCATAGACGGCCTTCCTGCCAGCGGTGAAAGAGCTCCCGTAAAGATTCCAGGTGGTCTTCCTTGCCGACCAGAAATTCCCGGTTTTTTAGAGCGCCGATGGTGAATAGTCGCCGACAGACCGGGGGCAGCGTTGCCGTTCGGGCCATGATTTCTTCAGGGGTTGGCAAATTAGAGAGGTTTTGCAGGGTTTCCTCCCGCCCAACAGGCCTTGAATTCTCCTTCATACCCACCTCGATATAGGTCAGGGCACCAAAACTGACCAGCCCCGACACATGGAGGAGGATGGCCAGGTGGATTGCCAATGATATCAGCAACACGCCGTGGAAAAGGTTGAAGCGGGGTTTCTTGCGGATTGAATCGGCCATGGGGTTAAAATCCTTTTTCCGTTGCAAGGCACAGCCGTCCTGCGCCGGCAGCCTTGGCAAGGTCCATCACCTTGACCGCCTTGTTCAGCACCACTCCCCGGTCGGCCTTGATGATAACAAGTTTATCCCTGTCCGTGCCGATCAGCTCTTTGAGGTGCTTGAACAGCCGGTCCTGTCCGATCTTTGCTTCGTTGATATAGGCTTGTCCCTCCTTGTCCACATACACGGTGATCTCGGTTGCCACCTGGGGGGCGGCGGCCTTGGCCTGGGGCAGCTTGATCTTTATCCCTTCGTCCACCATGAAGTTGGTGGTGAGCAGAAAGTAGATTAGCAGCATGAATACGATGTCTATGAGGGAGGTCAGCGGGGCCTGGATCTCATACCGGGGGCGCTTTGTCTTGTGTACGAGCATCTTATGCTCCCGTGGTTCGGGTTACGGCCTTGAGAAAGGTGACGGCCCCGTTCTGGAGTCTTGCCTCATGGGTGTCGATCCTTGCCACAAGGTATGAGTGGGCCACCATGGTTGGAAGGGCAACGGCAAGGCCTAGGGCCGTGGTGAGCATGGCCTCCCAGATGCCGCCGGCAAGAACGGCGGCATTCACCTTTCCGCCCATTTCCTGGATGATCATGAATGCCTTGATCATTCCCACCACCGTTCCCAAAAGACCCAGGAGCGGGGCAATGTTGCCGATGGTGGCCAGGGTGTGGCGCAGGTGGGGAAGGCTGGAGAGAATCTTTTCCGCGTGTTTCACTTCGGCTTCGGTGCGGGCGAGGCTGTAGCCGACAGGGAATTCAAGTTTGGCGAAGATCTCTCCACGGTCCGGGTCGCTGGACATGCTGGAGCCGAGGTGTCCGGCCAGGGAGAGGGAGCCCAAAAAGAGTGCCATGAAAATGGCCAGCAGGGCGTAGGCGGCCCACTGATTTCGTCGGGTGATGCCAAGGAGCGACGCGTAGGCTCGGATGACGCAGTCAAGCCCCTGGTTCCAGCGGGTCTCCATGCGATGGAGAAAGCCTTGCGGCGCAGCCTCCGAGGCTTTCAGGAGCAGGGCACAGAGCATGGGGGTGAGGGTAAACGAGATAAACAGGGAGACAGCGGTCATCACCACCAGGGTGAGGGCAAAGGGGCGAATCAGGAGGCCCACAAGGGAGGGCATGAGGGCCATGGGAAAGAGAACGACAATGTTGGTGCCGGCACTGGCCAGAACGGCGAGAAAGGCCTCATTGGAACCCAGTGTGGCCGCTTCTTCCGGTGGACACCCGCTGTCCAGCCGTTTGACGATGGCTTCCAAAACCACGATGGAGTTGGTGACAAGAACCCCTATGGACATGCCGATGGCCAGGAGGGTGGAGAAGTTTAAGGTAAAATCGAGCATCTGGAGAAAGAAGAGGCCGATGAGGATGGTAAGTGGCATGGAGATGACCACCACGAGAAGGGAGCGCAGGTTGTAGAGAAAGAGAAAGAGCACCAGGGCGGTCAGGGCAATGCCCTGGGCCACGTTGACCCAGGCGCTGTCCACCGTGGCTTTGGTAAACGTCCCGTCGTCGGTGACCCAGATGAGCTCCATGCCGCCGGGAAGGTTGGTGGAGAGGGTGTGGAGGGCCTCTTTGACCTTGGTCACCACGGTGACGGCGTTGGCGTCTGATTTTTTCACCACCTTGATGGCCACGGCGGGGCGGCCATCTACGGTGGCCTTTTCCCGCATCTCCTCTGTGGTCATGGTGACGGTGCCCAGGTCTCTCA
>JABXKU010000065.1 GCA_013619105.1 Desulfuromonadales bacterium | reverse complement strand
GCTGACGGTCGGAAAGAACCGAATAGGCTTCGGAGAGCTCCTTGAAAGTTTCTTCTGCCTCTTTATTTCCGGGATTCTTATCGGGGTGATACTTAATGGCCAGTTTCCGATAAGCCTTTTTGAGTTCGGTTTCGTCGGCGTTGCGGTGGACGCCGAGCACCTCATAATAATCGCGCTTTTCCAAGTTCGTGCCCCTAGGGAAATGACCGCCGGGCAGGGACCCGACGCAGAATCTGTGAACAGCAACAGGAGCCGGGTTTCCCCGGCTCCTGCCGTCATAGGTACAACATGAGCTTTAACGCTGGGTTAGGCCTTGTCTTCGTCCACTTCTTCAAACTCAGCGTCGACAACCCCTTCATCAGCGGCTTCTTCGTCTTCAGCAGCGCCTTCAGCACCTGCGTCGCCAGCCTCTTCTTGCTTGTACATGGCTTCGGCCAGCTTGTGAGAAGCGGTCGCCAGGGCTTCGGTCTTCTGCTTAATGTCGGCAGAATCGTCCCCTTCCATGGCTTTTTTCAACTCTTCAAGAGCCTGCTCGATATTCTTGCGAGTCTCTTCGTCAACCTTATCGCCATGCTCCTTGAGGGATTTTTCGGTGGTATAGACCATGCCGTCAGCCTGATTACGCACCTCGACGAGTTCCTTTTTCTCTTTGTCCTCGTCAGCATGGGTCTCAGCATCCTTGACCATCTTATCGATCTCTTCGTCGCTAAGACCGGAGGAAGCAGTAATGCGGATCGACTGTTCCTTACCGGTACCGAGATCCTTGGCGGAAACATGCAGGATTCCGTTGGCGTCGATGTCGAAGGTAACCTCAACCTGAGGTACGCCTCGGGGAGCGGCGGGAATACCGACCAACTCAAAACGACCGATGGTCTTGTTACCTTCCGCCATTTCCCGCTCACCTTGCAGCACGTGAACCGATACCGCCGGCTGATTGTCGGCCGCGGTGGAGAAGATCTGGCTCTTCTTGCAAGGGATAGTGGTGTTTTTTTCGATGAGTTTGGTCATCACCGCACCGAGGGTTTCGATACCCAGAGACAGAGGAGAAACGTCGAGCAGCAATACGTCTTTGACGTCGCCCTTGAGAACTCCACCCTGAATCGCGGCGCCGATAGCGACCACTTCATCGGGATTGACTCCCTTATTAGGTGCCTTGTTGAATATCTCCTGGACCTTGCTTTGCACCGCCGGCATACGAGACATGCCACCGACCAACAGCACTTCGTCGATATCCGAAGCAGATAGCCCGGCATCCTTAAGGGCAGTACGGCAAGGCTCCACCAGACGATCGAGGAGGCTGCCACAGATGCTTTCCAGCTTGGAGCGGGTCAGCTTGATATTCATGTGCTTGGGGCCAGACTGATCTGCGGTGATAAAGGGCAGATTGATGTCCGTCTCCATGGAGCTGGAGAGTTCACACTTGGCCTTTTCACAGGCTTCTTTGAGGCGCTGCAGGGCCATTTTATCGCCGCGCAGGTCGATGCCCTGATCTTTTTTGAACTCGGCAGCCACATAATCAATGATGTGCTGGTCGAAGTCCTCACCACCGAGGAAGGTATCACCGTTAGTCGATTTGACTTCGAATACGCCATCACCCAGTTCGAGGATGGAGACATCGAAGGTACCGCCACCGAGGTCAAAAACGGCAACTTTCTCTTCGCCCTTTTTGTCCAGACCATAGGCCAAAGAAGCGGCAGTCGGCTCGTTGATGATACGCAAAACTTCAAGACCTGCGATCTTTCCGGCGTCCTTAGTGGCCTGACGCTGGGAGTCGTTAAAGTAAGCCGGAACGGTAATGACCGCTTCGGTTACCGCTTCGCCCAGGTAGTCTTCGGCAGTTTTCTTCATCTTCTGCAGGATCATGGCCGAAATTTCCGGCGGGCTGTATTTTTTGCCTCGGGCTTCAACCCAGGCATCACCGTTGTCAGCGTTGATGATACTAAAGGGGCTGATATCGATATCCTTGCGTACCGCATCACTGTCGTACTTACGGCCAACCAGGCGTTTGATGGCGAACAGTGTATTCTCCGGGTTGGTCACCGCTTGGCGTTTAGCCTGCTGACCGACCAACCGCTCACCGCTCTCGGAAAAGGCGACCATGGACGGCGTGGTCCGGTTGCCTTCTGCATTGGCGATGACGACGGGCTCGCCACCTTCCATGACAGCAACACATGAATTGGTGGTGCCAAGGTCTATACCGATTACTTTACCCATAACTTTATTTCCTCCTTGTAGATGTTTTCTTTATATGGCTTAGCGTAAAATCAAAGACCGATTATTGTGAATCCTTCGTCGGTGCCGCTGGGGCCTTGGCAATCATTACCAATGCCGGTCGCAACAGCCTGTCGTTGAGGGTGTAACCCTTCTGCATCTCTTGTACTACGGTGTTCGGAGCCTGCTCGCTGCTTTCCAGCTGACCCATGGCTTCGTGAAAGTCGGGGCTGAAGGGCTGGCCAATGGCAGCCACCGGGACGACTCCGAGCCGCTCGAGGGTCTTGCGGAACTGTTCGAGGGTCATCTGTACCCCTTCAAGCAAACCGCCTTCCTGCTCCTGCTCAGCGTGGGCCACGGCCCGTTCCAGATTGTCAAGAATCGGCAGCATTTCGCGCAGAAGGTTTTCGTTAGCGAAGCGAGCCAGGTCCTCTTTTTCCCGTTGCATGCGCTTACGGTAGTTCTCCAACTCAGCCCGCTCACGCAGATACAAATCCCAGTTTTTTTGGGCCTCGGCCCGACTTTCGGCGAGGGCTTCCTCCGCAGAAATCGCACCCTCTTCGGCCACTGGCGAAGTCCCTTCCTGGGCCTCCTGATTTGCGTCCGCGGCTTCGTCCTGTTCGTGTTTCTTATTCTTTGGCAAGGGTTTTCTCTCCTTTTATTCTTCTTATTCCGATTCGCTATTCAAAATATCGCTAACCAGGGTGGCGGCATAGTCGACCAACGGGATGACCATGGCATAGGGCATGCGTGTTGGTCCGATCACCCCCAGAATGCCGGTCGTGCCGCGGTGGCTAGAGTAGCAGGAAGTCACCAGACTACAGCCTTCGATTTCGCTATGATTGTCGGCGCTACCGATAAGAATCTGCACCCCTTCGACCTGCTGAGCCTTGTCGAGTAATTCGACCAACAGCGTCTTCTGGTCAAAAGTCCGCAACAGACGCTTCATAGTCGACAGGTCGGCAAATTCTGGTTGTTCGAAAATATTACTGGCTCCTTCAACAAACACCTGTCCCCCCAGATCGTGCTGCAGTACATAGCTGGAAAGGAGCAGAGCACGACCTTGCAGGTTATCGAATAGAGCCTGCTCTCGAGCCATCTCTGTGGCAATACGACTCTTGACTTCCTGAATCGACAGCCCGGAAAACTCTTGGTTAAGGTAATTGGTCGCTTCATCCAGTTCGCCCTGAGTGAGGGGCTCCCTCACCTCCACCATCTTGTGCTGCACGATACCGGTCTGGGTGATGAAAACCACCAATACTCGGGTCGCAGCCAAACGCACGAACTCGATACGACGAAACACTGTCGAAGTGAAGCGCGGCACCATAACCAGGCCGGTATAGTTGGAGATGGCGGACAGAATGCGTCCCGCCTCCCGCAGCAATCCCTCGGTGTCCAGCTCGCGAAAGTTACTCTCCTGCTGCAGATGCTCACGCACTTCGGGGCTTAACTGCTGAACCTGTAGCAAGCTGGCTACATAGAAGCGATAGCCCTTATCCGTCGGTATGCGTCCAGCGGAGGTGTGGGGCGAAAAAAGATAGCCGAGATCTTCAAGGTCGGCCATTACGTTGCGCACCGATGCCGGAGACAAATTGATGCCGATTCGACGGCTCAACGTCCGCGACCCCACCGGTTCCCCGGTGGAGGTATAGTCTTCGATGATCGCCTGCAGGATCAGCCGACTACGTTCGCTCAGCTCTTCGCTCATCGCATTTACCCACCTGATACTTTTCGCCATGAGGAAAAAAGCAACCGCCGGCTTCCTTTAAGGAACCCGGCTGAAAAAAGTTCAAGCCGGAAAGTCCGGCTGACCCTACTCATTAGCACTCATCCAAGAAGAGTGCCAACGGAGCACAACATAACAACGGCCTTGGGCTTTGTCAAGGGAAAGGGCGGCGGAAAATAGCTGCTTTTTTACAGAAAAAAAGAGATGAAATGATCGAATAACAACCAGCCCTGCTGGTCAAATCGCCAACGCCCCTGTGCAAGGACAAGGCGCTTGCCACAGCGCCGCACTGCATCAGGAAAAGCTTCGGCGACTCCCGAACCGAAGCAGCGACGGAAATCGGCATCGGACACCCCTTCGCTGCAGCGCAACCCAAGATAGAGGGTCTCGGCCATGGCTCCCTGCCGATCGAAGGTTTCTAATATTTCCGCCGGGTCACGGCCCAGCTCTAGAAAGCGCCGGTACCGCTCCAAATCAGCGGGCACCGCTCGCCTAGTGCCATAATCGGAGGCTATAAAGGAGTGAGCCCCAGCGCCAACGGCAAAACAGGTATGACGGCGCCAGTAAGCGAGATTGTGGCGACAACGATGGCCCGGAAGGGCATAGTTGGAGATTTCGTAATGCTCAAAACCGGCCGCGCTGAGTTGCTCATGAACGGTGAGGTAGAGCTCAGGAAACGCATCCTCATCGGGCAGCTCCATAGCGCCGCGGAGCGCAAGTTGTTCAAAGGGGGTGCCCGCTTCAACCGTCAAACCGTAACAAGACAGGTGATCCGGCTGTAATTGTAACAGAGCGCTAAGATCCTGTAGCAGCTCCTCCCGGCCCTGACCAGGCAAACCGAACATTAGATCGCAACTAACATTCTCAAATCCGGCCTGCCGAGCCCAAGTTACGGCTTGCACGGCTTCCTTGGCCGAATGCCCTCGTCCCAAAAGATGCAAGGCGTCATCTTGCAAAGACTGCACGCCAAAAGACAGCCGGTTAACTCCGGCCTGCCGGAAGCCCTGCAAACAAGCCAGGCCGATAGTGCCCGGGTTCGTTTCAAGAGAGATCTCGACTGCGCTAGTTAGCCCTACGGTACGCTGAAGCTGCTGAAGAATGGAGGCTACCTGGTTGGGGGCCAGCAAGGAGGGGGTACCGCCACCGAAAAAAACGGTGCCTAGCGGAGCACCAAAGACCTGATTATCGCTCAACCATGTCAGGTGCCGTAGCAACAGATCAACATAGTCGTCAAGCTGAGCCTGATCCGCTACCTGCGAATAAAAGTCGCAATAGGGGCATTTGCTACGGCAGAAAGGGATATGCAGATAGAGAGAGGGACTGCTGTCGTATTTATGAAGCGTATAAGTTGACACAGGGCATTAACTCTAATGATCTCAGGTAAAGAACAATAGCGAAATGACAGCCAGGTAAAGCACCGCCAGCAGCACTCCGATGCCCACGGGGTATGTGCCAGAACGACTACGACACTCGACCATTCCTTCGGTGCGTGGTAACTCTCTGCCGATCAAGCCGAAACGAGCCAACAGTCTGAGACCGGCAATCTGTAGATAGCCCCCCGGCGCTTCGAAAAAGCGTACCAAACGTGGCAGAGCACGGTGTAGCAACAACTCTTCTGCTCCGGCATTGATGCCATTGAGCAACCGATCGGCGAGTCCGTAGAAAAGCCGGGCAACACGGCGATAGAACCAATCGACATCGAGATACACGGCGGCGCCGACAGCGGGCCACAGCCGCAACCAACGCAGCAGCACAAAAGCGAGACCGGCGAAGCAGAGCAGCTGGCTTTTAGTCAGCACATGGGCGGCGGTGTAGGGATGCAGGGGCAGCGAATAGGGCATGAGACCGGCCAGAAAATCGGGATAGACACCGAGCAGCACGCACATGAACGCGGCTCCGGCCATAGCCAGCAGCATATGGCGCGGTGCTTCTGCAGGCCGCAGACCGCTATCACGACCAAAAAAGGCGAAATATGGGATCTTAATGCCGGCGTAGAGAAAGGTGCCCGCCGAAGCGGCCAGCAACACCAACCAGACGATCTGCAGATGCTCATGGGCCACCGCATCCATAATCATCGATTTGGTAACAAAGCCGCTGAACAAGGGCACTGCAGAAATAGCTGCCGAGCCGACAAGACAGAAGCAGGCGGTCAGGGGCATGGTCCGACGCAATCCCCCTAGCTCACTGGCCTTACAGCTACCGGTACGATACATGACCGCACCCATTGCCATGAAAAGCAGGCTTTTATAAAGGATATGGGCATAGGCGTGACAAACGGCGCCGTTGATGGCCATCTGGGTGCCGATGCCGATGCCGACCACCATATAACCGACCTGACTGATGAGACTGTAAGACAACACTCGCCGCAGATTATCTTCGAGCAGAGCATAAAAGATCGGAAAGGTGGCCATGGCGACACCAACCCAGATCAGCGCTTCGGTACCGGCAAAGCCGCGGGCCAATACATAAACGGCGCTCTTGGTAGTAAAAGCGCTGAGAAATATCGTGCCGGCTATAGGCGCCTCGGGGTACGCATCGACCAACCAGGTATGCAGCAGGGGCCAGGCGCAATTGAGCCCGAACCCTAGAAAAATAAAGATCGTACCCGGCGTGGCCCAATCGATGGCGTTAAAGGCAATGCTGCCGCTAGCGGCATAGTGAAGCAAAATGCCGGTCAGCAAACAAAGACCGCCAGCGATATGTACCAGCAAATAGCGTAGCGCGGCGCCTCGCGCCCGTTCAGTTGCGGCAGCAGCAATCAGGAAGGTAGCAGCAACGGTCAGCACCTCCCAGAACAGAAATAGGCTGAACAGATCGCCGGCAAAGGTCACTCCCTGCGCGGCAGCGGCATAGAGCAGCGCCACGCCGTAATGACTGCGTTGATTGTGATGCAGGGAGAAAACCAGGCCGAGCAGGGTGATGAGTTGAAAAATATAACCGAAAATTCGCGCCAGCGGATCGATACGGGTCAGCACCAGATCGAGCCCCATGAAGGGGATATGACCATAACTACCGTCGGCCGTAGTCCAGAGCAGGGCAAACCCCACCACCGGCACCAGCAGAGCAGCTGTTTTCATTGCCCGGCCCCGCAAAAGAACCGTCAACAGAGCACCGAACACAAAGATCAATGCTGGCGGGAACACAACACTAGCGATCATAATAATCCTCGTCCCGCATTACCAGCGGTCGCAGCAGATAGTTAGCGACCAAAACCAGTAGCAGCGCGGCCAGCAAACCACAGGTCGGATAAAAGCCGAACCATTCTTCCATCGAAAAGGTCACGTGCTTATGAACCAGTAACTCCAGCCCCAGTAGCGCCAGCAGCAACAGTGCGAATCCTCCCCCTAGAATTTTACCCAGCAGGGATGGCGAATTTTTTAGAGATTGAGACATGGCCGTTCCTTTATCACGCTAGAGAGCCAGGGCCTGCCGTACCAACTGCAGCAAAACGCCAGGAAAGAAAAACAGCACCAACGACAAAGTCGCGGTGGTCAGTAAAGGAATCAAGCAACACAACGGTGCCTCTTGAATGCCTGAGAGATCCTGACCTTCGGCGGGACTCGCAAAAAATCCGCGATAAATGATGGGGAAGAAATAAGCGGCGTTAAGCAACGAACTGCCCAGCAACACCACCAGCAACACCAATTGTTGGGATTCAATGGCACCAAGAAGCAGATGCCATTTGCTGATAAAACCGCCCAGTGGCGGCATACCGATAATCGACAAGGAGCCGAGCAGAAAGGCTCCGTAGGTCAGGGGCATGCGCCGGCCGAGGCCGTCCATTTCGCTAATATATTTCTTATGGCTGGCCACATAGATGGCTCCGGCGCAGAAAAACAAGGTGATTTTACCAAAAGCGTGCATAGCGATATGCAGCAGACCGCCGGTCATACCGGCTGCTGACAGCATGCCGGCACCGAGAATCATGTAAGATAGCTGGCCGATGGTCGAATAGGCCAATCGCCGTTTGAGATTATCCTGACTAAGAGCAATCAACGACGCCACCAGAATGGTAATCGAGGCCACGGTGGTAATCACCATCCCCAGATCTACGCTGCGCAACAGGTCCGGACCGAAAATCCCGAAAATCACCCGCAGAATGGAAAAGACTCCGACCTTGACCACTGCCACACCATGCAAAAACGAACTGACCGGAGTCGGCGCCACCATGGCCGCCGGCAGCCAGCCGTGCATGGGCATCAGCGCGGCCTTGGCAAAGCCAAACAAGAACAACACCAACAACAAAGCCAGGGTGGCCTTCGAGGCATGACCAGCGAGAATCCCGCCAGCGGTGAAATCGAGAGTACCGGCAATCGAATAGGTAATCAGCATAGCCGGTAATACCAGGCCGATGGATGTGCCGAGGATATAGCTCAGATACTTGCGCCCCGAGGCCCGCGCTTCGTCATTCTGCTTATGGGTTACCAGAGGGTAAGTAGACAGGGACAGCATCTCGTAAAAGAGATAAAGCGTCAGCAAGTTGGCCGAAAAAGCCACGCCGATGGTGGCGCTGATAGCCACTGCAAAGGAAGCGTAATAGCGGGTCTGAGACTGCTCCTGCGTGGAGCGCATATAGCCGATGGAATAGATGGAGGTACAGATCCACAGAAAAGAAGCCACCAGGGCGAAGAACATGCCCATAGCATCAACCCGTAACTGAATCGGCACCCCGGGGAATACCTCTGCCAAGGTCAGGACAAAGCCCTCGCCCGCCAGAACACTCGGCAGCATGATGGCCACCAGGCAGAATTTGCCAATGGCAGCCAGCAGCGTCCAGGATTCTCTCAGGTTTGGCTTGCGATCCGACAGCAAGATCGGCACGGTGACCAGCAGCGAGATACAGATCGCCGCCAGCGGCAAGAGGGAGGAGTGATAGTTCATGATTGATTCGGCACGCGAGATGCCTTCTCCTTGGCGGGCAGTTACTCTCCACCCATAAAGCCCGTAAACGGGCGTACGACACCAGCCGAAGCTGCTCGACTCTCGGTCAAATAAGGTTAACGATTGACGCTGACCCTTCCGTCGCAACGGAACGAGCCATGGACCATGGCATGGTTAAGGGGCCAAACCCGGAGGCAAGGCCAAACGGATAACCTGGTTGACCAGAGGTCCGGAGCCGATGCCGACCGCCAGCAACGCGATCGCCGCCGTCAGCAGCGGAGTGAGTAGCCACAACGGTGCCTCGCCGGCCAGCAGCCCATCGCCAGAGGGTTGAGGATTGACCTTGAAATAGGCAATCTCGATGATACGGAAAAACAGTACCGCATTGACCAGGCTGCTGAGCAGCAGAGCCACCACAAACTCCCAGTGCCCCGCCTCTACCGCACCGAGGATCAGGTACCATTTGCTAAAGAATCCACAGGTCGGTGGCACCCCGATCATAGAAAAAGCACCGACGGTAAAAGCCGCCATGGTCAGAGGCATGCGTCGGTAGAGACCACGCAGGTGATCAAAATCGAGACTGCCGGTACGATAGACAATGGCCGCCGCCGCCAAAAACAGGCACAGGGTCATCAACGCATCATTGACGATATGCAGCACCGCACCGGTCATACCGGTACTGTTAGCCAGCCACACGCCACCCACCATATAGCCCACTTCGGCGACCAGGATATAGGTCAGCATACGGCGCAGGTTGCGCTGAGCCAAAGCCAGGGCCGAAGCACAAAGAATCGCCAGAGAGGCGACCCAGACGATGCCGGCTTGCACCCCCGGATGGGCAAAAAAGGTGTATTCCGGGGCAAAGATGGAGAACATGACCCGAATCATCAAATAGACCGTAACCTTGGTCATCAGCGGCGCGATCATTATCCCGGCTCCGGTCGGTGCCAGGCTGTATGCGTTTGGAAGCCAGTTGTGCAGAGGAAAGAAGGCCATCTTGACCCACAGCCCGACCATCATAAAGCCGAAAGCGGTGGCGATAGCGGCATGACCTTGGAGCCCCGGCAGGATGGAGGCAATATCGGCCATGTTGAGGGTGCCGGTGAGAATATACAGGTAACCGGCCCCTAGCAGATAAAAGCAGGCACCAATAGAGCCCATGATGATGTAATTAAAACTCGCCAGCGGTGCCCGCCCACGACCCATGGCAATCAAGCCATAGGTGGTGATAGAGGTGATCTCCAGCAACACGTAGAGGTTGAAGGCATCGCCGGTCATGACCAGACCGAGCAGTCCCGCCACCAAAATCATATACAGGGTAAAAAACAGATGCTCCCGCCCCGGCAGTTCCTGTTCGACACTTTTTAAGGCACCGACCGTGGCGACCAGGGCCACGGCAGAAATCAACAACAGCATCAGAGCACTAAGCGGGTCAATAACCAACTCGATACCATAGGGGGGTTGCCAGTTGCCGACCGTATAGCGATAACCTCCATGCTGCAAAACCCGCTGCAGAGTGAGCAGGGCGCCGAGGGTAGAAAAACTTAAGGCGCCCAAGGCCAGCGGAGCAATCCAGTTACGGCTGCGGCGACCGAGCAGATTGACGGCAAAGGCGCTCAACAGCGGCGCCACCATGACATAGAGATGCAGATTGGTGGCGGTCATGAGCGAATCTTCTCCAGGATTTCGTCTTCCTCAAGGGTGCCGTACTCTCGATAGATGCGCACCAGAATGGCCAGCGCCACGCCGGTCACACTGACCGAAACAACGATCGCGGTGAGCATCAGCACATGGGGCAGGGGATTGATGATCTGGCTGGCATCGACACCGTGACTCAAGGCGGCGTGTTTATCGAGAATGGGGATCTGCCCCCCGCGCTTAACCCCGGTGGAGACGTAAAACAGGATGATAGCGGTCTGAAAGATGTTCATGCCGAGTAGCTTCTTGACCAGATTGCGCTTGCCAATCATGGCGTAGAAACCGATCATCATCAGCACCACGTAGAGCCAGTAATTATATTTGCCGACGATTTCTGTTAACAGCTGGTCCATATCAGAGCCCTTCCTCCATATCGCCACCGGAGGCGAGGTCCCAGAACAGCGAAACCATAATACTCATCACCGCCAGACCGACCCCCAGTTCGACAAGAAAAATGCCGAGGGAATGCCACTCTTCGGCGCCCAGGGGAATCAATCGCTCAAGGGCGGCATAATCGAGAAACAGCCCGCCAAGTAGGGCGCAGAGTAAGGCAATACCGATAAAAATCAGCGCCCCGAGGTTACTGAGCAGGTTATTGACCCGCTCCGACATAAAACGGAGAGAGGTTTTCAGGTCATAGGCCAGGGCCAGCAGAATGAAGGAAGCGCCGAGGACCACGCCACCCTGAAAGCCGCCACCAGGGCTATAATGACCGTGAACGATAACATACAGGCCGTAAAGCTGGATAAAGGGCACTAGCAACCGCACAGCTGTACGGATAATCAGGTTATCCCCCTCCGGGTTGCGAGCCACCTGCTCCTGAAGCTGCTTCATGAACGGCTCCTTCGCAGGACGCAAACTACCGCCATCCCGGCACAGTAGATAACCACCGTTTCAAACATAGTATCGTAGCCACGGTAATCCCCAAGAATGGCCGTTACCAGATTGGGTACGTGGGTCTCCTCCACCGCCCGCTCGATATAGACTCGCGATAGATGGCTGTTGGCCGGCGAGTCAGGATCGCCCCAGGGAGCGAAATCCCGAGTGCCGTAGAGCAGCACAATGCCGGTGGCCAAGGTAGCGAGTAAGGCGAATACTTTCAATCCTTGCTCCTTCGCGTAGTGCGGAAGATGGCGGCAATAAACAGCACCGTACTGATTCCGGCGCCAACTGTCGCCTCGGTAAAAGCTACGTCCACCGCCCCCATCTTGGCCCACAACAGACACATGAGAAAGCTATAGACGCCGAAGATAACCGCAGCGCTAAGCAGGTCGCGAACGGTAATAACCGCTACCGCGCAGACAACCACCAGCAGCAATACAAATTGATCGAGTTGCCAGATCATTGCTCCCGATCCTTTCGGGTCCAAGGCTCAACACCGATCACCAGTGCCGCTTTGGTAATCGCATGGGTCGCCGTGGGACTGGCTACAAACACAAACACCGCAATGGCCATAATTTTGATGCTGACCAGTAAATTGGCCAAAGAATAGTCCGTCAAATTGTAGAGCGCTACTCCTGCAATAACCAGCACCGCAGCCAAGGAATCACACTTGCCAGCGGCGTGCAGACGGGTGTAAAAATCGGGGAAGCGCAGGATGCCGAGAACCCCCACAGCAAAAAAGAACAAACCCGCCACTATTAAAAAGCCAGCAATCCACAACATACCAGCATCCTTTCCGTCAGTCGTTTTCCTGCAATCCAGCCTTTTTGCGGTGCAGAAAATACTTGGCCGCCCCAAGGGTGGTGATGAAGTTCAACAAAGCATAGGCGATGGCGATATCGACGAACATTGCAACATTTTTATACAAGACGCCGATAATTAGGAGAAATACTGTCACCTTGGTGCCGATAACATTGGCCCCAAGAATCCGGTCAAGGACCGTCGGCCCACCGATCACACGTACCAGACAGAGAGCGACCAAAACGATAAAGACCAGACTGCTAATAAGAAATAAATTTTCCATCAGGATGCCGAATCGAGGGCCTTGCCGACGCGCCGTTCCATCTCCCCGGGAAGGGATTCGGCAGCGCTGCGGGTCAGGGCGTAGACAGTGAATTGATCTTCGTCGATATTGACGGTAATAGTCCCAGGCGTCAGGGTGATCGACTGAGCAAGAGCGACCCTGGCAATAGGCCGTTTAAGTTGGGTATTAAATCGAACCAAACACGGATCGATCATATCGAGCATCCTTGGATGCAATACGATATAAGCAACCTCCAAGTTGGCCACGATAATCTGCCAAAACAACCAGGGAAAGTAGAGAACCACACCTAAAATGCCCAAGACCCAGGAACGTTTCTTGTCGCCATAAAAAAGCAGTTCATGGCTGAACAGGGTCACCAGCAGGCAGCTGATTACTCCCAGGGAAAAATGGAAGGCATCGAACATGCCCGACAGCATCACCCAGAACAGAAGCATGGTAATAAAGGTAGCAATTTTTGTGGCCATGAACAGAACTTTCCTCCGGCGGGCCACAAGTGGCTGCTGGCACAGTCCAAGACAAAAGGCACCCCACTTTAATCAGAATGAGGCAAGGGCAGGGCAATAAAACTGCAGGGAATCCCATTGATTATACAAAGGGCCTGCTGAATATAAAAATTCTTTCTTATTAAGTCTTTCCAGCCAGGGAAAAAGCACCCCCGGCCAGCGGTAAAGCCGCTTTAATACTGGATTTTTAGCACGGTTCTACATGAGGGTCAAGTACCGTATCCGTCCGGGAAAGTTGCCTTCACACTGGGTTAAGCAACCCCTTACCAGAGGTTGGCTTGCCCCGTCCACGGCTCTGGACTATAATCGGGCTTCAAGATACTTGGCCACGTTGGCATAAATCGCTGTATAAAGAGCTTTTTCCCTTGAAGGCAAGTCCGCTAACCAGCGGTATCTTCAGCAGCCTGGTTTTGCCGTCTTTAGAAACGAGCCTTTCCCAAACGGGTGCCGAACACGCCGTTGCCAGTCTATATTCTGTCCCTATTAAAAAGGCTTCCCATGAATGCCAGGGTCTGCGCTGCCGCTATACAGTTCCCCATCGTTGCCGGGGATGTCGATGCCAACCTGCAGCAAGCGCGCGGGGCCTTGCATCGAGCCCATGATCAGGGAGCGCGCTTGGCCGTACTGCCAGAAATGTGGAGCAGTGGTTACGACTACAAACGCCTTGCCGAGTTGGCCGAAGAAACACCACGAGTCGCAGCTGAACTCGCCGAATTGTCCGCCCGTCTTGATCTGGTGATCGTCGGCAGTCTGCCAGAAAAGGACCAGGGCTCCCTTTACAACACCGCCTTCGTTCACGATCGGGGACAAGAGCTCGGTCGTTATCGCAAACTGCACCTCTTTTCACCAATGAAAGAAGACCGCTACTTGGCCTCGGGCGACAAAACCCTGGTAGTACCCTCCTCTGTGGGCCGCCTTGGGTTAGCGATCTGCTACGATTTGCGCTTTCCCGAGATGTTTCGCAAACTGGCCCTGGATGGGGCAGAACTGGTCTGCCTGCCCGCCCAATGGCCTAGCCCTCGCCAGCTACACTGGCGAACCCTGATTCGGGCCCGGGCCATTGAAAACCAGTATTTCCTTGTGGCCGCCAACAACTGCGGTCAATTGGGTAATCTGCATTTCTTTGGGATGAGTCTGATCGTTTCGCCTAGGGGAGAATTCCTGGCCGAGGGAGGGGAGGACATGGCTGAGCCATCAGCACTACTTGACTTTACCGACATGGCCACCTATCGCAAGGAGATACCAGCATGGCACGATCGGCGCCCGGAGATCTACGGCATCCTTCCCTGATTGCAGAGTGCCAAAGGGCTTGCTGCGGATCGCATCTTACGGGCGGAACAATAGGATAGTCGTCTATTCGACCAGAAGCTGCGCTTCGTTACGGTAACGGGCTGGCACCTGTTGCAGGCTGTCGACGAAATGCAACTCACCTTGGCGGTCAGCATAGAAATAACTTTGAGAGTGGGCTTCCGGCTGCTCTAGCAGCTCTTTAATGGCATCTGGCCTGGAGCGGATAAGCAGGCGGCTGCGCAGGTCCCGATAACAATCCTGCAATTCGCCAAGCAACGGCCCTTTAGGGCTTAGGCGGAGCACCGCTTGGTC
>JABXKU010000153.1 GCA_013619105.1 Desulfuromonadales bacterium | reverse complement strand
ATTATAATCCGGGAAAGACGAGATTCGCTTCGCTCAGACGTCTTTCTGTTCCGGATTAGAATCCCTGCGTTCGGCGGCACTCACAGGGGGTGAAAACCATTAAGCGAAAAGCTTCAAGAGTTAAACCCTTCGCCCTTCCATCCCCTGTGACGCAGCCGAAGCGAAGTGGACGTTTTGCGATCAGGCGGGGGAATGTTTGAGCGCAGCGAGTTTTTCCCCGCCCGTAAAACGTCTGCGTAGCGTAGGGAACCCGCAGGGCCAGGAGTTGGGGCGCCTTTTTCTGCCTACTCTTTTTTGGCGCGTAAAAAGAGTCGGGCGTCGGGCGGGGGCGCAACCCCGCGGCCTTGACCACTGTGTTTTTAACAATAAAAAACCCGCCGGCGAACCGGCGGGTAAGTAAACAGAGTGAAAACCGGTGCTCAGAGCTTGATCTCGATATGAGAATCCTTTTTCAGATTATCCATCCAGCCGTCAATAGCCACCTTCCGTTTCTCCTCGATAAGCAACTGGCTAATCTGCTCCTTAACCGATTCGAAATCGGGAACCTTACCGGGGTTCATCTCGTCGAGACGTAAAATGTGCAGCGCTTGCGGAGTATCAATCATCTCGCTGTACTGCCCAGGCATGAGACCGGCGACAGCGGATGCAAAGGGTTCGGTCAGTTCATCCTTGCCGAACCGACCCATGGGACCACCTTCAGCCCCCTTCTCTCCCTGGTAAGCCGCCAGCACCTGATCAAAATCTTCGCCGGCCCGAAGGCGCAAAAGAGCTTCCTGGCTCAGGGCACGCAGAGCTCTGAGTTGATCGTCAGCGGCACTAGCCGGCATATTGAAACTAATGCGACTCAGAAGCTGGAAGGGAGCCGCGCGAAATTCTTCAATGTGCTCCCGGTAATAGTTTCGTGTTTCCTGGTTGGTCACTTCGATCTTGTCGCGAATTTCCCGACCGACCAGTTTGAACTCGAGCAACTGGCGACGCAGCTTGGTACGATAGCTCTCCATACTCAAACCTTGGGTCTTCAGAGCCAGTTCCAGCTGATCCCGATCAATATTGTTCTGGCGCTCGACATCCTGAATGGCCCGTTCGACCTCTTCGTCGCCAACGGTCATGCCGAGCTGCTTGACCCGCTGCTCGACCAGAGATTCCTGAACCATCTTATCCAGGATTATGAGGCGCTCCGGAGCAGCGATATTAGCGGCACTCTCGGTACCGAGTTCGCCGACAATCCGTTCGTCAAGCTGCAGTGTGGTGATAATATCCTCGTTGACCACGGCAGCAATGCGGCTGACCATTTCGGCCTGGACCGGCAACGCACTCAGCAGCAAACAGACAGCCAGCGACAGAAAAAAACCTTTCATAACGTCAGTTCCTTACTTACAGGTTGATGAATCGTTACTACAACAGGGTCCAATCGACCTCGATGGTGGCCTGACTGCGCAGACTCTGCAGCCAATTTCGGTAAGCTTGCTCTTCCTTCTCAGCTCGCAGGCGGGCCGCAATCTGGTCCTGAACCTGATCCAGTGTCAAGCGTTGCGCTGAGCGCCGCTCTTCGACCAGAAATAGGTGATATCCGTATTCACTTTTGACCAGTTCGCTGATACGCCCGATGGGCAGCTTAAAGACCACCACATCAAAGACGTCGGGCATCTGCCCTCGACCGAAAAAGCCAAGATCACCGCCCTGTTCGGCATCGGGCGAGATGGAGAAGCGCCGGGCTGCCTCAGCAAAATCGAGGCCTTGGCGCAACTGGCCGAGGACCTGCTGGCCAGCGGCTTCTTTAGCCAGGGTGATCTGCCGTGCTCTAACCTGTTGTGGCCTGTCGAAATCGGCCCGCTGCTGCTGGTAATAAGCGGCGACCGCCTCTTGGCTGATGACGATGTCACTATAGGCCAGTCGACTGATGACCTCTTCGATACGGCGATTTTCCAGCAATTGCCGTCGCCAGACCGCCACGGTCAGCTTTCGCTCCTGAAGCATGGCCTTGAAATCGTCCGCTGCATAGTCCTTGCGATGTTCAGCGACCACCGCCTCCTGCTGGGCTGCGGTCAAATCAACAGAGGCCCGATCGGCGGCCGACAGAACCAGCTCGCGATTGATTTTCTGGACCAAAAAGGAGCGCTTGAGTTCCGGGCGCGCTTCCTTGGCCACGATGCCCCTAGCGATCAGATGGCGGGCAAAGTCGTCCTCAAACCGGTCAAAGGAAATGACCCGCTCGTTAACCCGTACCAGCACCGAGGACGCAGGCTCTTCCTGCTTCCGACAGGCGCTCAATAAGGCGATAATTAACCAGGCCAAAAGGAAAAGATGCAGGGTAACGCCACAACGAGTCTTCAAAGGCTTCTCTTTTCAAATACACACCGGGAGGGCTGTTGACACCAGCTATCATGTAGCACAGCTAAAGAAAGCCTTGCAACGCTTTTTTGGCCGTGTCCAGCAGTGCCTCGCCGACCTGCCGACCGCAGCGCAAAGACAACCGATAATCGGGACTAAAGGTAAAGGGACTGCCTTCCGGCCGCACCAGAGCGAGAATCTGTTCCGGTGCTACCGGCGTATCGGCACGAAAGGCAAACACCAGCTGACGGCCGTCGTACTCAGCCTGCTCGATACGCAGCTGTTTCATCAGCACCCGCAGCTTCATCACCTCCAGTAGCAGTTTAGCCGGCTCTGGCAGCGCCCCGTAACGGTCGCGCAATTCATCAGCCGCCCGATAAAGGGCCCCCTCGTCAGCAGCAGCGGCAAGTTTTTTATAAAACACCAGCCGTTGATTGGGGTCGGGCAGATACTTCTCCGGCAGAAAAGCCGACAGACCGAGGCGGATTTCCGGATCAACCCGGTCCTCCCGCTGCTGGCCCTTCAGTTCATTGATGGTCTCCTCTAGCAGCTCACTATACATTTCAAAGCCGATGGCGACGATCTGCCCCGACTGGCGGCCACCGAGAAGGTCACCGGCACCACGCAGTTCCAGGTCGTGGCTGGCGATACGGAATCCGGCACCGAGTTCGGTGAGATCCTGCAGCACCCTCAGCCGCTCTCGTGCCTCGCGGGTCAGGTTTCCCTCGCCGGGAATCAACAGATAGGCGTAAGCACGCCGGTCAGAACGTCCGACCCGGCCACGCAGCTGGTAGAGCTGGGACAGGCCGAAGCAGTCGGCGCGATTAATGATGATGGTGTTGGCCCGGGAGATATCAATCCCGTTTTCGATGATGGTGCTGCACACCAGCACGTTGCTCTGGCCCTCGATGAAATCGAGCATGACTTTTTCCAGGGCCTTTTCCCCCATCTGGCCATGGCCGACAGCGACCTTGGCCTCCGGCACCAGGGTGCGCAAAAAGCCAGCC
>JABXKU010000064.1 GCA_013619105.1 Desulfuromonadales bacterium | reverse complement strand
AAACTTTGGATGGACACAGTGCAGTTTTCATATGGGAAACGAGCAATTTTTCCCAAGGTCAAGGAAATCAAGCGCTTGCACGGAGGCGTAGCTGTTTACAACGCACCATTCCGCAGGACAGCGGAATGGGACAGCCTCTGGCTGCCCAAAGGGCGAGGGCCAGGGATGGCCCGAGTCACACGCAAGGGCGCGAATTGACGCCGAGATTGGGGAAAAGAGCCGCTTCCGGATGAAAACTAGTTAAAAGATGGGCAGCCGACCGGTGCTACACCAATGCCTGCCCTTGTTTTAATCATTTCCTGCCTCAAAAACCCTAAAAAACACCCATCCAACACCCTGCCAGGCCCAACAAACCCTTTTAATACAAATACATCCAAAACACACCCCACAACTTGCCACTTTTTTTATCATCCCTGAGTAAAGTGTGGGCGATTTCGGCCTCACTCAACGAACCTCGATAGCTATCCTGTTGATTTTGCCTGTTTTTTATTCTTGGCACGGCCATTGAAATACCAACTTGATTCAATTTTCGGCAAAGACGCTGAATTGACTTTCAAAATCGAGGAGGATTTTTCATGGAGTCCACTGTTCAGGGGCTAGTTCACGGCGGCGATGTTCTATTTCTCATGCTCGGGGCAGTCATGGTCTTTGCCATGCACGCCGGCTTTGCTTTTTTGGAGGTTGGTACCGTCACCCAAAAGAGCCAGGTCAACGCATTCACCAAAATTCTCACCGACTGGTCAGTTTCGACGGTCTGTTATTTTTTGATCGGCTACCCCCTTGCCTACGGCACCCATTTCTTCCATAGCGCAAGCAGCCTGATGGGCGGCAACCAAGGCTATGAATTGGTGCGCTTCTTCTTTTTGCTCTGCTTCGCCGCCTGTATTCCCGCAATCATCTCCGGCGGCATTGCCGAACGGGCCCGTTTCTGGCCGCAGGTTCTGGCTGGCGCCATCTTCGTCGGCCTGACCTACCCCATCTTTGAATCGTTGATTTGGGGCCAGCACAGCGGCTTGCTGCAAGATCTGTTTATCAAGTATTGCGGCGCCCCCTTTCACGACTTTGCCGGCAGCGTGGTGGTACATTCCATGGGCGGCTGGCTGGCCTTGCCCGCAGTGATTGCCCTCGGTGCCCGCCGTGGTCGTTACAGGAACGGCAAGAGCCACCCGATACCGGTCAGCAACATTCCCTTTCTGGCTCTTGGCAGCTGGATTCTGGCCGTCGGCTGGTTTGGCTTTAACGTGATGAGCTCCCAGCAGCTTAGCGGCATCTCTGGCCTAGTAGCAGTGAACTCACTGATGGCCATGGTCGGCGGGGTACTGTTTGCCCTCATTGCCGGCCGTAACGACCCAGGCTTCGTACACAACGGTGCCTTGGCCGGACTTATCGCAATCTGCGCCGGCTCCGACCTAGTCCACCCCTTGGCAGCATTTCTCATGGGAGGCATCGGCGCTCTGATCTTCGTCTACGGCTTTCACTGGGAGCAGGAAAAACTGCGCATTGATGACGTGCTCGGTGTCTGGCCGCTGCACGGCCTGATTGGCACCTGGGGCGGCATAGCCGCTGGTATCTTCGGCATCCCCCTATTCGGTGGCATCGGTGGCGTCAGCTTCTTTGCTCAGTTGACTGGCAGTCTGCTGGCGGTAGTCTATGCGCTGGTCACCGGGACCATTGTCTATGGCCTGATTCGCATGACCATCGGTTTCCGCCTCAGCGAGGATGATGAATTCAAAGGCCCCGACCTGGCTATTCACAATATTCATGCTTATCCCGAAGAGCAGAGCAGATAACTCCTACCTGAACTGCCGATAAACGTCGAAACGCTCACCTAAAGCCACGGCTGCAACTTCTGTTGCAGCCGTGGCTTTTTTGGTCCCTGAGCTACAACAGCCCCCAACCTCTATTGCCACAACAGAAAATACAGCTATTCTTTAAATATCCTCGTTTATGGCCTAGTTTCTTTTCTCCCTCGAAACGGAAAACGAGCATGCATAGCTCTGCAAAGAAAAATCTCCCTGAGGACATCTGTATTGTTCTGGGCGGCGCTGCCGGGCAAGGCATCCAGTCCATTGAGACGGGACTTACCCGGCTCTTAAAACAGTCCGGCTACCATGTCTTCGCCAGCAAGGAATATATGTCCCGCATCCGCGGTGGCAGCAATTCCACCCAGATACGGGTTTCATCCGGCCCGGTAGCGGCCCCCTTGGAGCGGATAGACCTGTTTATCCCGCTAGACGGGGCAGCCCTTACCCACCTTTGTCCACGGCTTCAGGCCGCCAGCCTGGTACTGGGAGACCGGGCCAATCTGCCCGCCTATCCCGGACTCATCGACATGCCACTAACCACCATCGCTCAACAGGCCGGTGACCACCGCTACGCGAGCAGCGTGACCATCGGTGCGGTCGTTGGCCTGCTCGGAATCTGCCTTGAGCTTCTTGATGCTTACCTGCAACAGCGATTTTCTGATAACCCCTCGACCATCATCGCCGGCAATCGCGTAGCGGCGGCGGCCGGCTATCAGTACGGACAAAAGTTGGCTAAAACGGGCACGATGCAGTTCGAGCTGAAAGCGTTGGCCTCCGTAACCGGCGATCTGCTGCTCAGCGGCAACGAAGCGATTGGCCTGGGGGCACTGGCCGGTGGCTGCAACTTCATCTCCTCCTATCCCATGTCTCCTGGTACCGGGGTGCTGACCTTTCTGGCTGAACAGGCCGATGAGTTCGGCCTGGTAGTCGACCAGGCCGAGGATGAGATAGCCGCCATCAACATGGCCCTTGGTGCCTGGTATGCTGGCGCCCGCGCCCTGGTTTCAACCTCTGGCGGCGGTTTCGCTCTGATGAGCGAAGGACTCAGCCTGGCCGGCATGATCGAGTCACCGCTGGTGGTTCACCTGGCCCAGCGTCCCGGCCCAGCCACCGGCCTGCCGACCCACACCGAACAGGGGGATCTACAACTGGCTCTGCATGCCGGACACGGCGAATTTCCCCGTCTTGTGCTGGCTCCTGGCAGCCTGCAGGAAGCCTTTTCCTTGACTCGGCGGGCCTTTGATCTGGCCGATAAATACCAACTTCCGGTCATTATTCTAACCGATCAGTTTTTGCTCGATTCTCTGACCAATATTCCGGCCCTAGATCTGCACAACCTGCAGCCCCATCATCAGTTCGTCGAAACCGATACCGACTACGCCCGCTACCGCCTTACCGCCAGCGGCTTATCCCCCCGCGGTCTGCCCGGCCACGGAGCTGGTCTGGTCTGTGTTGACAGCGACGAACACGATGAAACGGGACATATCAGCGAGGACCTGGCCCTGCGCACCGCCATGACCGACAAGCGCCTGGGAAAACAGAGTGAGCTACTTCAGGATGCCATCGCACCTCAGCTGCTGGGCAACGACGATTTCCATACCCTGGTGGTCTGCTGGGGCTCGACCTACCATGTGCTGCGGGAAGCTCTGGGAGCCCTTAAGGGACTGCCGGTGGCAGGCTTGCACTTCTCTCAGCTCTACCCCCTGCCGCCCCAGGCCACCGCATGGCTGCGGCAAGCCCGTCAGTTGCTGGTAGTCGAAGGCAATGCGACGGGGCAGTTCGCCAGCCTGCTCGAACAAGCCTATGATTGTACGGTAGAACATCGCATCCTCAAGTACAACGGCCTACCCTTTACCGTTGAGGAACTCAAACAGCGGCTGCAGTCCCTACTCGATGCTCCCGATTGATCCAGCCAAGGAGAATCAGGAATGAAAGCCCAAGATTATGATCGGCCCAACATCGATATCGCCTGGTGTCCCGGTTGCGGCAACTTCGCTATTCTGAAAATTCTTAAACAGGCTCTAGCTGAACTTGCAATTTCCCCCCAGAACCTGGTCATCGCTTCGGGAATCGGCCAGGCCGCCAAAACCCCTCATTATCTACAGACCCACATTTTCAACGGTCTGCATGGCCGGGCACTACCTGCCGCCACGGCCATCAAGGCCGCCAATCCCCAATTGACCGTCATTGCCGAAGGCGGCGACGGCGACATGTACGGCGAGGGCGGCAACCACTTTATGCACACCATCCGACGCAATCCCGACCTGACCCACCTAGTGCACAACAACATGGTCTACGGACTCACCAAAGGCCAAGCCTCTCCGACCAGCCAACGGGGCTTTGTCACCCCGCTGCAGATCGACGGCGTCTGCCAGGAGCCCTTCAATCCCCTGAGCGTAGCCATCGCTCTGAATGCCAGCTTCGTCGCCCGGGTGTTTGTCGGTGCCTTCGAACAAGGAGTGGCCGTCTTCAAAGCAGCTATCCAGCACCACGGCTATGCTCTGGTCGACATCCTGCAACCCTGTGTCACCTTCAACAAACTCAACACCTATGCCTGGTTCGAGGAGCACACATACCCACTGGAAAATAGTCACGATCCCGGCAGCCGCGAGCAAGCCTTTGCCCGCGCCTGCGAAATGGAGCGACTACCCCTAGGGATCTTTTACCGTTCCCAGGATAGAAAAGTTTTCGAGAAGCAGCTAAGCGCCTATAAGGAAGACCAACGCCCCTTGTACCAACGTCCTTTGGAATCAACTAAACTGCAGAACCTGCTCAACGCTAAGCGGAGTTTGTAGCCTAGAACCTCCAGCCGAAAGTTTCGTTGGGATTAAACCTTGCTCGAGCCTTTGGGTTTGTCCAATCCCTGGGCCAATCGCGGCCAGGTGGTGGAATACCGCAGCATCCAGTTCACCAAAACGGCAAAGGGAGAGGTGTTTATCACCTCTCCCTTTGCCCATCTCTGCCGTCCACTAATATCACTCTTCCTGAAGCGTTAACAAGCCACGGCTCAACTCCCGGCTCCAGGCGATTTCCTGACTGAGCGCTTCAGGATCGGCAAACCCTAGACGGCGCGCCAGGTAACGATAGTCGGCGGAAATCGGATCGGGAAGGGTCAGGTCTTTAGCGTTGCCCCTCACCGCCCGCAGAGCATCAATGGTGCGCCGAAAGCAGCGGTAGGCCCGGCGGATGCAATCGGCCCGATCGGCCTCAACCAGGCCAGTGTACTGCAAACGTTTTAGAGCCTGCATGCTGTTAGGCACCCGTAACTCGGGATCGGCGGCACCGTATTTGATCTGTTGTGCCTGCAAAAAGAACTCAATATCGACAAGCGCCCCTGGACTGTATTTTAGATTGACGGTGCCGCTATCCACCAGTTCCGTGGCCATGCGCCGCCGCAGATGGATAAGGTTCTGATAATTAAAGAGGCGTTCGGAGTAAACGAAAGTATCTCTGACCTCCAGCACTTCAGCGCAGAGTGTTTTATCGCCAGCCACGGGGCGCAGCTTGATCATAGCCATGCGCTCAAAAGGTTCGGCCTTGCCGTCGGGTGCATAGTACCCCTGCAAAGCCGGCAAAGCGCTGGCCAAGGTACCCTTGCTGCCGAAGGGCCGCAAGCGCAGGTCGATTTCAAAAATCCCCTCCTTACGAGCTTTCAGGGTTTTGAGAACGGTCCGCACAAACTCTTCGAAATAGGTGCTATTAGCGACGGAACGCCGACCAGAGCTTTGACCCGCCCCACGATAAACGAAGAGCAGTTCAAGATCGGAGGCAAATCCCATTTCCCGACCGCCAAACTTGCCTGCGGACAGAATCGCCCAGGGGCAGGGCTGCCCTGCCAGCTGCGGCTTTCCAAAACGGGGAGCAAGTTGAGCATGACTGAGCTCGGCGGCAGCGGCCACCACCACATCCGCTAGATCAGTCAAGCCCCGGGCAAACTCTACGTCACCGCACAGACCGGTAATATGGCGCAGATCGATACGGAACATCTCCCGATCCTTGAAATCATTGAGAATTTTGATCTGCCGTCCTAACTCCCCAGTGGCCGCCAGTTGTTGCTGCAGCAGTACCGCCAGCTCATTTTTACCGAAGCTGCGGTCGATTTCAGCCCGATCCCGAATCAACGGGAACAAGTTTTCGTGCTGCATGCGCAAAAAATCTTCCCACAAAAAGCGGCTCACGCCCATCACTTCAGCCAGAATTTGCAAGGTACTAGCCGACTGAATGCTACTCAAATCGGCTGCCTGCTCGGGATTTTCCAACATCCGCGAAGCCAAGTCCCGAAACTGTCGAATCGCCTGACCGGGGTTGGGAGAGTGGGGCAACAGATAGGCAAACTGCTTAATCAGAGCACAGGCAAAACGTAATTCCCTTAGTTTGTCCTGATCCGTGATCTTGCGTCCTCTAAGATCGCGAATGACAAAGACATCCTGCACCATACCCTCCTCGGTGCGAACGGTAGCCTGTTCGATCTTGATGGCCAACAAAGAGAGTGCATTGGCAAAAGCAAACAGAAAACCGGGGGTATCCTGGGAAGTGATCTGCAAAATCGTATCGGTTTCTGAACTCTCATTATCGATCACAATTTCCACCGGCAGTAACTGTTCCTGAGCGGCAGGCCGAGCGGCAAAACGGCGGGCAGTTCGCTCAATGACTAGATCGCGAACCGCTTCTATACCCCCTTCTGCAAGCTGCGCGTTGCAGCTTTGAAGTTCCTCGGCATAGCGTTGCATCACCTCCTGCGCCTCGTCTTCTGCCAGGTCAACCCGAAACAGATCGAGAATCTTGCGCTGCCGGCTGCCAGCTTCCGCTGGCAGGGTCAGCAAATCCCCCGAGCAAATGTCGGCGCCATGGGCGGTCAACAGACCGGCGATGACGGTCAGCAGACCGTCCTTGTCCGTCGTTGAAACGAGCAACTGCCACTGGCCTGAGGCGGCTTGTTGCCAGCGCAGGGCCAGATCTTGCGGCGCGGCTATCTGCTGCAGAAGATCATCGAAACGACCGATAAACTCTGCGCTATTGAAGGGCTCTGTATCCATGACGTTCCCTTTGGCTTGCTTTGTGTTAGTTTACCAACTGCCCGTCCCATATCGATTATAGAGTAAGCATCTCTATAGAAAAAAGGCTGTAATCAGTGTCCCAAAGGCGGCAATATCTTCTTGTTTCATGCGGAGATTCTAGTTAGAATTGACTATTTGTGCCACCATTCAATTGATGAGAAGAGAAAACAGTATGGCAAAACCTGCCAAACATCTACCGGTTATTGCTGGAATTGCTGTCTTTCTTCTGGCTTTGGCCATCGGTAAATATCTGGTAATCCTTGAACAAGACCGTGACCACCAGGCGATGCAGGTGCAACAGCAGGCTTCGATCAGCCTGGTGCGAGCCAAACTTGAGACAGAGATCAACAGCACCATGTTTCTGGCCCTGGGCCTAAGCTCCTTTGTCGCAGCCTTACCCGACTTCACTCCCGGCCAGTTCGAACAAATGGCCGCCATGCTCCTGCGCCTGCGGCCAACCATCCGCAATATCGGCCTGGCACCGGACAATGTCATCCGCTATGTCTATCCCCTGGCAGGCAACCGCAAGGCCCTTGGCCTGAACTACCTGGAGCACCCCGTCCAGCGGCAGGCGGTGTTGCGCATGATGGAGGATAAACAACCGCTCATTGCCGGCCCCTTTCCTCTGGTTCAGGGGGGCGAGGGACTGATCAACCGGATCCCTATCTATCCCAGCGACTCACAGGGCCAAACCTATTACTGGGGCCTGGCTTCGGTGGTGGTCGACCCGCTGCCGATCTATGCCGCTGCAGGCCTTGACAACCCCCAATTCCATTTCGCCCTAAGGGGTAAAGACGCCAAAGGCGCTCAGGGAGAGATGATCCGCGGGGATGCAAGCCTATTCGATGACCCCCATGCCGTAGTCATGGATGTGGTCGTACCCGGCGGCCGCTGGCAACTGGCCGGGCGACCGGCAGCGGTCAACCCCGGACAAGCCGTCGCGGATATTTTTTTCACTCTGATACCCTGGCTGTTTGCGTTCCTCTGCGGTCTGCTGACCTTCCTGGTTTTCCGAGCCAATCTTAAGGTCCGCGCCCTGGCCCTGCACGATGCCCTGACCGGGATTCCCAACCGGCGCTATCTGCAACGAATGGCCGAAAGGCAAATCGCCCAATCACGCCGTAGCGGCAGACCCTTTACGGTGCTCCATCTCGATATTGACGACTTTAAACTGGTGAACGACCGTCACGGCCACAAAGCCGGGGATGAAGGCCTGATCTTCGCCGCCCGGCAGGCTCAGGAAACCCTCCGTTCGGCTGATTTTATCGCCAGGGTCGGTGGCGATGAGTTTATTGTTCTGTTGCCCGATACCGCCAGCGACCACTTTCTGCACAAATTGATCGAAAGGCTCCGATCCAGAATGTGCAGCTCCTTTGGCTACGACGGCAAAAACCTCTCCCTGCAGATCAGTATTGGTTGGGCCACTTTCCCCGCTGAGGGCCAAAACCTCGACCTGCTGGTTAGAAATGCCGATAAAAAAATGTACCGACAGAAAAGAACTGGCAAAACAGCACCTGGAAGCTGCGCAGACAAAGGGACTTTTCCAGCATCCTGACTGACTTTCAGAAAGCCCGAGCACCAATCAGCATAAGGATTATTCTGGTGGCACAGACTGCCTCGGCCACCAAACAGCCCGTCCCCATGCTACCGTAGGTACTGCCCTTTGCTCTTTATCTGCTATGAGGCAAGAGACTGGTTCAAATACATCACAAAATCCTGCAGAGGTCTTAGAAATTGTCACGATTTGAGCACTTTTACATAGCAACCTAGGGCACCTTCGGCAAAAAATGCTAGACTATTTTCGTTACCGAGGATATTAACAAGAAAAATCCCTTGCAGGAGACATTATATGAGCATCAAGGTGGCAATTAACGGATATGGCCGTATCGGTCGACTGATATTGACGGCTATGTACGACAAGGGACTGCTCGGGGCCGACCTGGACTTGGTGGCCCTGGTGGACATGAACGCCGACGCCCGCTATTTCGCCTATCGAACCAAATACGACTCAGTTCACGGCCGTTTTTCCGGTAGTGTCTCAACAGCCAAGAGCGATTCAATGGCCGAAATCGACGACACCCTGATTGTCGACGGCGATGCCATTCGTTGTTTGGCGGCCCCCGAGTCTCCCCACCTGCTGCCGTGGAAAGCCCTTGGCGTCGATTACGTCATTGAAGCGACCGGTCGTTTCACTTCGCTGGAGACCGCCGCCCTGCACCTTGAAGCTGGGGCCAAAAAAGTTATCGTCACCGCCCCGGGCAAGGGGGGGATGAAAGCTATCGTGCTCGGCGTCAATCACGAACAGTACGATTGCGCCAATGACCACCTGGTCTCGACGGCCTCCTGCACCACCAACTGCCTGGCCCCCCTTATTCACGTACTGCTCAAAGAAGGCATCGGTCTCGAACAGGGGTTGATGACCACCATCCATTCCTATACAGCCACTCAGGAAACGGTAGACAGCCCTTCGCGTAAAGACTGGCGAGGAGGCCGGGCCGCCGCTATCAACATTATTCCATCGAGCACCGGTGCGGCCAAAGCGGTTGGCGAGGTCATTCCGGCAGTGAAGGGCAAACTAACCGGCATGGCTTTTCGCGTACCGACCCCCGATGTTTCGGTGGTCGATCTGACCATTCGGACCACGCGAGACACCTCTATTGAAGAAATAGACAGCCTGATGAAAAAAGCCTCGGAGAGTTACCTTGAGGGGATTCTTGAATACACCACCGAGCAATTGGTCTCTTCCGACTTTCTGAATTCCAGTTCCTCGTCCATCTACGATTCACCAGCTACCCTGCAGAACAATCTGCCCAATGAAAAACGCTTTTTCAAACTGATTTCCTGGTACGACAACGAGACGGGCTACTCCCATCGCGTGGTCGACATGTTACGTTATATGATCAAGCAGGAAAATTGACCTAGGAGGGTGTCTGGCTTAACGGGCCGAAACGAAAAATTGGCTGTTCGAGGCCAGATTTTCGAAAATTTGAGAGCGAATAGCAGGGCTATTTGGCGAAAATTATCGGGAATATGGGCCGATCAGACGATTTTGCAGTCGGTTCATGGTAAGTCCGACACCCTCCCAACCGCCACGGCGAGGAGGAACAAACTTTGACACAGCAGATGATCCTGATGCTACTCGCCGGCGTCGGTGTTGGCATTAGTGCCTCTTTTTCCGGTCTGGGCGGCGGTTTTCTGATGGTTCCCCTGCTGCTGTTTCTGGGATATTCGGCACAGAAGGCCGTCGGCACTTCCTTTCTGGCCATTCTGGTTATCTCCGCTTCAGCCCTGCTGGCCCATAATAAATTGGCCAACGTCGACTATCGCACCGGTATTCTGCTGGGCATTGGCGGTATTGTCGGTGCCCAGATCGGTGCACGCCTTCTCGAACATATATCCACAGCTAATTTCAAAAAGATCTTCGCCTTGATTCTGCTTGGCCTGGCAAGCTATCTCTTCTTCAAAAACTGAACGACCATAAGGGCAACAGACTACCATTACACCGTTTTTGGCTTCCTGCTATGGCCTTCAAACTCTCCTACAGCTTATTGAACAGACGTACGCTGCACTTCCTCCAGTATCCGTTCACCCAAGCTCCATCATCAATCTCTGAAGCTTTTGCCTTGACAGGCTATTGTCTATTTGGCTAAGTATACAAATAGATGAATTACGAAGGAGTGCTATTTTGTCCGATTCAGTGCAACAACGGGAAATTTCCGCCAATTTTTTTAAGGCCCTATCCCATTCGACCAGGCTCTTCATTGTCGAGCAGTTATCTGACGGTGAAAAATGCGTGTGCGAACTGACAGACATGATCGACGCGGACATGTCGACGGTCTCCCGCCATCTGGCGGTGCTGAAAAATGTCGGCATCGTCAGCAGCTGCAAACGGGGCAACCAGGTATTTTACAGCCTGCGCACCCCCTGCATTCTGAGTTTTCTGCAGTGTATTCACGCCCCGCTTGGGCAGGGCTGAAACCAGCGCCCCATAACGCCGCCCCTGTCGCCAGTGGCCGAAAGGAACTACCGTGAATTGGAAAAAGGAATGGAAATCCCTGGCAATCATTACGGCCGGTTTTCTACTCTGTTATTACCTGCCGATCGATTGGCTGAGAAGCCTGAAACAACTGCAGAACGCCCTGTGGGAATCGCTTCACCTAGTCAAGTGGTATGCCCGCGAGCACGTGTTGCTCTGTCTGGTGCCGGCCTTTTTCATCGCCGGGGCGGTCGGAGTCTTCGTCAGCCAGGCATCGGTCATGAAGTACCTCGGGCCCCGGGCCAACAAGGTTCTGGCCTACGGCGTAGCCGCCGTATCGGGATCGGTGCTGGCGGTCTGCTCCTGTACCATCCTGCCGTTGTTTGCCGGCATCTACCGCATGGGCGCCGGCCTCGGACCGGCCTGCGCCTTTCTCTACTCGGGGCCGGCCATCAACATTCTGGCCATCGTACTCACCGCCCGGGTGCTCGGACCTGAACTCGGCATCGCCCGCGCCGTCGGCGCCGTGCTGTTCAGCGTCGTCATCGGCCTGTGCATGCACCTGTTTTTTCGTAAGGAAGAGCAGGCAAAGAGCGATGCCCAGGCTATAATGCCGGAACCGGAAGTGACCCGCCCCCTCTGGCAAAACGGCCTCTACTTTGCCTCCATGGTCGGCATTTTGGTCTTTGCCAACTGGGGCCGGCCAACCAGCGAAACCGGTCTCTGGGCCGCCATCTACTCTCTCAAGTGGACCGTTACCGGTTGTTTTGCCATCGCCCTGGCGCTGATCCTTACGCGCTGGTTTCAGGTCTGCTGGTGGCGTCTGGCATTGGCCGGCCTACCGGTCCTGTTGCTGTCCCTGTTGCTGCCCCAGACCCCACAGGCTGCCTTTATCGTCGGCGTGATCGGCCTGTCCCTGATTATCAACACCGAACAGGAGGAGATGCAGGAATGGTTCACCTCCTCTTGGGGTTTTGCCAAGCAGATTCTGCCCCTACTGCTGATCGGGGTGATTATCGCCGGTGCACTGCTCGGACGCCCCGGCTCCGAAGGCCTGATCCCTTCGGCCTGGGTCGCCGACTCTGTTGGCGGCAATTCTCTGGGGGCCAACCTGTTTGCTTCCGTAGCCGGAGCCTTCATGTATTTTGCCACCCTTACCGAAGTGCCGATTCTCGAAGGACTTCTCGGCGCCGGCATGGGCAAAGGACCGGCCTTGGCCCTGTTGCTGGCCGGCCCGGCCCTCAGCCTGCCGAACATGCTGGTCATCCGCAGTGTCATGGGCACCAAAAAAACACTCGTCTTTGTCTTGCTAGTTGTGACCATGTCGACCATAAGCGGGCTTATTTTCGGCACCATATGGGGCTGACTCATTAAGGCACACATCGTTCCCCGTTGATTACTATTTAAACGTCATAAACAGAAAGGATGGTACGATGATAAAAATTCAGATTCTCGGCACCGGCTGTGCAAAATGCCAGAAGCTGCTGGAAGGTGCCCAACAAGCAGCAGACGAACTCGGTCTCGATTATCAGCTGGTAAAGATTTCGGACATTAAGGATATTGCTTCCTTCGGGGTTATGATGACCCCGGCCCTTGCCGTAGACGGCGTAGTCAAACTGGTCGGTAAGGTTCCAGGCCCTGAAGATTTGAAAAAACATCTGGCGTGATTAGTTGTTTCTGCAATGAGTCCAGCGACTTAAAACCTAGGAGGGTACACCATGCGAATGCTTGCGGAGTTTTTTCCCGAATTCACTGAACTGCTTGACCAGATGGACGACCTCTATCAGGATAAGCGCACCATCGACGAGAAAACCTACCAATTCATCTGCTTCGCGGTATCCATCAAGGCCCGTTCCAAACCCTGCGTGCTCAAACATTTCAAAGGGGCTTTAGACGCCGGAGCCACGGTAAAGGAACTTTCCTATATCTTTGCCTTGGTCATGCGTGAAGCCGCAGGTGCCGACGACTGCTGGACCCACGACGTGCTTGGCGACTGGCAGGAAGTGGTAGCGGGTAATGTGAACTGCGATTGCCCAGAATAGGCGTTCAGCTCAGCATGATCACACGAGGGCTGCCTAACCGGGTGGCCCTTTTTCTTTGTCCGTAAATGGCAGGCCAGGCCGACGGCTATACCCCCAACGGTTTCGGCAGCGAAGACTCGCTGATTAAACTGTAAACCGGAGTATCCCTTCGACATCAATTCGGCGAGGCTGGATGGCGTCGCAAAAAGTCCGCCGTACGGCGTTACGGCGTTTTTTCAGGACCTCGACATACTAGATGTATGCCTTCCCCCTGAAAAAACACCAAGCCGTGTAGGACGAAGTTTTTGCTTAACCATCCTGTTAGTTTTTGCGAATACCTCAGGGTTAGAGGCCCGCTAGTAGCGGGCCGCCAGGTGACGTACGGCTTTTTCCAGGCCACACAGGGTCAGTTCAAACATAGGGAAGATCGCCCCAAGAAGACCGATAGTCTGACCGTATTTCCACAGGGATCGCGATTGAGGGTTGATCCACACCGCGTGGCGAAAAGCCTTGGCCAGATCCTTGAAGTTTTCAATACTGGGCCGATCCAGCAATTGACGGAGTTGCAGTTTGCCGCTGGTGGTGAGCAGCTCTTCCGGAGCCATGCTGGCATCACCGACCACGATCAAGCGCGTCTCCGGATCGGCGGCCAGCAACTGCTCGAGAAACACCGGTTGGCTGCTGCGCTGGGGATCACGCCAAACCCGTTTATAAATGGTGTTGTGAAAATAGAGGATCTCCAACTGGTAAAAATGGCTGCGGGCCTGTTCAAACAGATGCTCCACCATTTCAATATAGGTGTCCATCGAATAGCCGCCGTTGTCGATGAGCAGGACGACCTTAAGCCGATCGGCCAGGCGCCGTTCGAAGATAATATCGATCTCGCCGCCATTGCGCATGGTGGCATGCAGCGTCTTAGGAATGCTGATCTGGTCACAAGTCCCGACCGGCTTGAGATGACGCAGGCGTTTTAAGGCTTCGCCAAAATCAGCCCGACGCAGAGGCGCTTCGCGGCCGTATTCTCGATAGCGCCGCTCCGTGGCCACCTTGACCGCCGACCGACGCCGGGAAGTGCCGCCGACGCGCATTCCACTCGGATGCTGGCCGGAATGTCCGACGGGAGAAATGCCGCCGGTGCCGATCCATTTACGGCCTTTGTGATGGGCACCATCTTGATCCTGCAGGCGGTCGAAAAAATATTGTTCCAACTCCTCAGCAGACATCTTGGCCATCTTTTTCGGATCCAGGCCCAGAGCATCGGCCAGCGATTCAGGATCTTTAAGCCACTCCTCCAACAATGCCCGAGCTTCATTCTGCAGCTCAAGCTCCGTTCCTTCCGACCACTCTTCACCATCAAAACAAACCGCAAACACCTGATCGTAAAGATCGAAGTCCCGCTCGCTTTTGATCAGAATCGACCGGGCGACGGTATAAAAGTCGCTCAGTGAGGTGACCAGACCTAGGCTCAAAGCTCGCTGCAGGCGTAGAAAAGCCGTCGGCGTTACCGCCACGCCGCGGGCGCGCAAGGCGTAAAAAAACGTGATAAACATGGGCTCCCCCTTAATCCTGCAACTGGGCCATCACACGTTCAAGATCTGGGCTTTTCTTAAACAGGATACCAAGGTATGGAGGCACCCCTTGTTGCAAACTCTCTGCGCGAAAGTCAGGATCGGTCTGCAGGGCCCGTAACCAGTTGAGTAATTCGCGAGTGGCCGGCTTCTTTTCTACCCCTTCGAGGTCGCGCAGGCGATAGAAGGCTGCGATACAGGCCTCGCTGAGGTCACGACCCACCTGGGGAAAATGCAC
>JABXKU010000152.1 GCA_013619105.1 Desulfuromonadales bacterium | reverse complement strand
CCACCTTGCCCTGGTGATGATAACTGCGCTCGGAGGTGTAGACGCCGAGGGGACTCACTCGCATGAACCCGGCGGTCTGCTGATCAAGGTAGTAACCGGCCGTCGCCAGCAGAGAATAGACCAGCAGCACAGGGAGCAGCAGCAGATTGACCGCCGAAAAGACCAGGGTATTGCGCCAGCTAAAGCGCGGCCGCCGAAACAAATCCACCGGCAGCAGATAGTGCCCGTAACAGCGGCGCAGCGTAAGCAGAGTGCCGCCGCCGATGAGCACCTGCCCGCAAGCAGCCGTCAGGTCCAGGGATTCGCGGGGGATCAGTCCCAACAGCGGCCACAATGCCAGAGAGTACCAAAAGGCGTACAGGGTCAGCGGCAAAAAAATCAGCTTCGGCAGCCGCTGATCGATCCCCAGCAGGGAGAAGGTCACCACAGAAAAGACGATCAACAGGAACGTGGTCAGGTTGTAAATCGTGGCGAAGGCCGGCAAGGGTACGGCGAACAGCGACCAGAGTGCGTTGGTCAGCGAAAGACCGGCAGCGATCAGGAACAGGATGATATAGAAATTGGCGAAACGTCGCATGAGAAGTCCTTGCCGTCGACAATCAGGTATGCTGCCCCCCGACCTCTTCCGACACTATTTATAATAAACTAAACCCAGAAATTCAGAAACTTAGTTTGGGCCGACCCCAGAAAGCAGCACCGCACGATGTCCCCTTCCCCTCGCCAAAACCTACATCAAAAAACTAGTGTTTATCAACAAAACAACGTGTATAATCTACCTATGAAAAAGACGCTTATAGCTACCAATCCCTATCTCAAAGATCCTGCAGTGCGACAGCGGACGCTTACCCGCAATGTGGAAAGCTCTTCCGCCATCGAAGGAATCAGGGTCAAACGCGATTCAGCAACTGGCCGTTTCCTGCCGACCACCTCCGCCGCCAAACCGGATAAAGTCGTCAAGTAGATCTCTCAATAGCTTCGGCGAACAGCAACATCATCGGCCGATAGTTGCGGTCCATTCCTGCCCTCACCGCCGAAAAATAGTCCTCCTTGGATTCGGCTGCCATTTTACTGAAATCGAGTGGTGGTAGCCCGGCCTGTAAACCCATCAGCGTAGCCAACAATCGCCCTAGGCGCCCGTTCCCCTCGCGAAACGGGTGGACCAGCATCAGCTCCACATGCACTTCGGCCAGGGCCTGAGCAATTTCCTCGCGCGTATCAAAGAAACAAGGCGTATAACGCTGTAGTTGCTCGCGTTCTAAGGATTCCATCAAAACCGGGACCGTATGCGCCATAGCAAAAGAAAACCCATCCTTGCTGATATTGACCTGCCGATACCTTCCCGCCCAGGCATATATCCCCCCCAACCACAAACGGTGCATGCTGCAGATGTCTTGTGTTGTAAAAGCCTGATCCTGACCGACCTCTTTCAGAAGTTGTTCTTCTGCCGCCCAAAGCGCCTCTGTCTCGGCGCTTTGCATTTCCTGCAGCGAAGTTATACCAAGCAGGTTTTTCAAAACCTTGCCGTTTGAGCCGGGTTCGCAATGATCCTCAATATGGTTGGATGTATCGTAACGATCGCGTGAGCCCATGGAATATCCCCATCTAAATCGGAAGGTAATCGGACAATTAATTACGGTTCAGGTGAAAAAAGTATTGGTTTGTCCGATTGCACGCGCAAAACCTTGGTAGCCCATTGACGAAACTGAGTGCCGCGCCTGGATTTGATCCGATAACCAACGGAAATGATGACGTCGAGATTGTAGAATTGCACCTTCCGGCGCACTTTCCTATCCCCCTCGGTAGTTGCTTCTCGAAGCAGTTGACCTTCCTTGTATACATTTCGTATATGCAGGCCAACGGTATCGGAATCCCTTTCAAATAACTCCGCCATCTGCTTCTGGGTCAACCAGACAGTCTCATGATCAAGCTGGACATCAAGGCGGGTTTCTACGTCATCGGCCAGTCACAGAAGAATGTCATTCTGCTCACCAGGCAGCATAATCAAACCTCCACTTTTTACTACCCCGCTCAGCGCCGCAAGCCTGATCTTGTTGACCCTCCTCCCAAGGCAAAAACCCTTATAAATTCAAGGGTGCTCCAAGACCGCTGTTCTGATCGCTTCGATATCAAAGGTAGGTTAATTATGAAGGCTGAGGGCACTTGAAGACGGCGTCATTTTCGCCGGTAATTCATTTCTGAGTCCGACTGTCTTCTAAATATTCCATAATTGCCGCAGCAGACTGTTTCGACAAGCGAACAGCCTCGGCAACAGTTTTTGCGCCTGTTACCACATCGCCGGAAGCGAAAATGCCTTTGCGCGTGGTCCGGCCTACTTCATCTGTAATCACCAGTCCGGTTTTGCCGATTTCAATGCCTTTTAAATTACTTCTGGGGGCCTGACTCACAGCAATAATGACGGAATCGGCTTGAATAAATACTTCAGAACCTTCGATTGTACGAAGGCTCGTCCCGCCATCTTCGGTTTTAACCAGCTCAGTTCGCACGCACTGCAGGCCGCTGTCGGTAATCTCCACAGGGGCATGAAAAAAGGAAAACAATACGCCATCTATACGGGCGTAATCATATTCATGCTGCGTGGCAGACATGGCTTCCAATCCCCGACGGTACAATATGCTCACCTCTGTGGCTCCGTTTCGCAGGGCCGTTCGGGCGGCATCCATGGCGACGTTGCCCGCACCAATGACTGCAACCTTCTTCCCAAGTTCATAGGCTTCGGGGCTTTTAAGGTAGTTGATGGCGTAGTGCACATGACCAAGGGTTTCGCCCTTAATGCGCAACGGGCGCGGGTTCCACACTCCGGTGCCGATAAACACGGCGGAGTAGGCATCGTTGAGCAGGTCATCAAGGGTGATGATGGGGCCGACAAGCATGTTGGGGCGAAACTTAACGCCCAGAGCCAGTAACCGTATCTTCAATTTATCGAGCAGATCTTTGGATAGACGGAAATCGGGGATGCCGTATCGGAGTACACCGCCGATTTTGTCTTTGGATTCAAAAATCGTCACCTCGTACCCTTTGGCGGCAAGGATAAAGGCAACGGTGAGTCCGGAGGGACCGGAGCCTATGATGGCTATGCGTCCATTACGGCGAAGGGTTGGTTTTTCTGGCACGTACCGATCCAGGTAGTAGCTGGAGATGTAATGCTCGATGTCACTGATTTGCACGGGGGCGCTATTGCGGCTAAGCACACAGTGCCCTTCACAAAATTTTTCGTGGGGACAGATGCTGGCACAGATCACCGACAGCGGGTTGTTCTCAAACAGCATCTTGCCAGCTTCTTCCATTTTTCCGTCAAGAAGCAGGCGGATCATGTCGCTAACGGCCGTGTGATTTGGGCA
>JABXKU010000063.1 GCA_013619105.1 Desulfuromonadales bacterium | reverse complement strand
GGCAGTAACACCGGAGGCAGTAACACCGGAGGCAGTAACACCGGAGGCAGTAACACCGGAGGCAGTAACACCGGAGGCAGTAGCACCGGAGGCAGTAACACCGGAGGAATCGGCTCAGCTGGATGAAGCTGCCGCACCCTTGCTGGCTGGTATGGTCGGCATGATCGGGTGGACCTCCGTCACGGCACAACGCAGCCCTGCGGGGACGGTGCTTGACCGCAACAGTTTCGGAACTCTGGCACAGAAGAAGGATCAGCGCAGGATGCTGCGCTGGCACGATGGCGAGCTGAAAGAAGAGGGCTCTAATGACAAGCGGACTTTCCCCTTTGCGGGAATTCCCGGATTTAACCTGCAACCAAGGAGAAAAACAGATGGAGAAGTTGGAAGAGAAGGCCGAAACAGCAACTGATATTGAAGTGGAAACCGAAACCCCGTCGGAACAGACTAAGATTCGCTGGGACGGTTCAAAAATGGTCAGCACCTACGCCAACGTCTGCAACGTTTCGAGTACTCGCGAAGAGATGACCTTGCTATTCGGCACCAACCAGAGCTGGCACGCCGGCCAGAAGGAGCTCACCGTCGAACTGACTAACCGCACGGTTATGAACCCTTATGCCGCCAAGCGTTTGGCCATTCTGCTGGGTAATACCATCCGTGAATATGAGGCGCAATTCGGGGAGCTGAAGTTGAATATTGGCGACAACGAAGGCGAAAAAAATAGCTGATTTGGATATTAGAGGGGTCGGGCCGTTGGGCCCGATCCCTCTAACTGTCAAAATATGCCATGATTTTGGTATCTTGGATATTTTAACCGTTTGGGGTAACATACACGATCGGTTTTTTTTTATTTAATTCAATCCGTGGCGGGTGTCCTTTATGCAATCGCAGGTCAATTTTACTTCTCAGACAGATGAGACAGCCAGTCGTCCTTCCCTGTGGACTGCTTTCTCTGCCGCCCAAAGTTCGGAGGAATTCTGGAACGGCTGGTTGGCTCTTCAGTGTTCTTTCAGCCGGGGTGTGGTACAGGGTGTTCTGGTCATGGCCGGGGGCCAAGGGGCCTGGAATCCCGTCGCGACCTGGCCAGCAACCGGGGGCGATCCGGCCCGTCTGGTCGAGGTCTGCGAACGGGTGCTGGATGAGCGTTGTGGTTTGCTTCTTGAGTTGGAACCGGCGGATCAAACGTCCGGTCCGATAGCTCATTATGGTATCGGTTATCCCTTGCTGGTTGACGATCAACTACAGGGGGTGGTCGCCCTGGAAGTGGCCGATTTGGATCAAGCCCAACTGACTACGGCGATGGAACAGCTGCAGTGGGGGGTTTGCTGGTTGGAGGTTCTGCACCGGCGGCATCAGTCGGCCCTTGAAGGCGCGGCCCTTGCGCGGCTGCAGTCCTCATTTGACCTCCTCGGCTTGGTTTTGTCCGAAGAACACTTCGAAGGTGCCTGTCAGTCTTTTGTCAACCAGGTGGCGACCTTGCTCGATTGCGACCGGGTGAGTCTCGGATTTCGTAGTGGCGATCACGTCGTAGTGCGGGCCATATCCCATAGTGCCGATTTTTTTAAACAGATCAACCTGGTGCGTGCGATTGGGGCCGCCATGGACGAAGCCATCGTGCAGCGCTGTGACATTGTTTATCCGGCCCAGGCCGACGGGGAAACCGCGGTTTTACGAGACCATAAACAACTGTCCCTTCAGTACCAGGGGGGGGCTATTTTGAGCCTGCCGCTTTTCGGCAACGAAAGCTACTACGGTGCCCTAACCCTGGAACGACCCGTTGACCGTCTCTTTACCGCCGACGAGGTTGAACTGCTCCGCAGCCTGGCTGCGCTGAACGGTCCTATCCTCGAAGCCAAACGCCTCAATGATCGTTTGCTCAGCACTAAAATTTTCGATGCTGGCCACAGTCAACTGGGAAAACTGTTCGGTCCGCGGTTCGTCGGCCGCAAATTGCTGCTGATAGGAGCTCTTGCGGTTGTGCTGGTTTTAAGTTTGGCCCAGGGCGATTACCGGCTTTCGTCCGATGCGGTAGTTGAAGGGGCGGTGAGGCGCGTTATCCTTGCACCCTTTGATGGTTATATTGGCGAGGCGCCGGCGCGGGCCGGGGATGTCGTTACCGAAGGCGCATTGCTCTGTACCTTGGACGATCGCGATCTGCGCCTGGAACGGCTCAAGTGGCGGAGCCAGAAATCCCAACTGCAGCGCCAGCATCAGGAGGCGCTAGCGGGGCATGATCGGGCGCGAGCCAGTATTATCACCGCCCAGTTAGACCAGGCCGAAGCTCAACTGCAATTGGCCGAAGCCAACCTGGCGCGGACCAGTCTGCAGGCTCCCTTTGCCGGTGTGCTGGTCAGCGGCGACCTTAGTCAGCGACTCGGCGCTGCCGTCCAGCAGGGGGAAGAGCTGTATGAGCTGACTCCCCTCGATGCTTACCGGGTGATCGTTAAGGTCGATGAGCGCCGTATCGCCGATGTGCAACAGGGCCAGCAAGGCTCTTTGCTGCTCAGCTCACTGCCTGAGACGGTCTTTCCTTTTACGATTGTAAAAATCACCCCGATCTCCACCGCCGAAGACGGACGTAACTATTTTCGAGTTGAGGCCCATTTAGAGGAGGTATCTCCTCATCTGCGTCCTGGTATGGAGGGGGTCGGAAAGGTCTTTGTCGATCGACGCAATCTAGCTTCAATTTGGACCCGCAACCTGGTCGAATGGGCGAAGTTGTGGCTCTGGTCCTGGTGGCCTTAACGGGGGGCAACCATGGATGAATTGTTCAGCCAATCCTGGTATCGGGTTGTCAATCTGCGCCCGCGCCTGCGCAGTCACGCGCAGATCCATCGCCATGTTTACCGTGGAAGCGATTGGTATATTCTGCAGGATCACAGCAGCGGCCGGTTCAATCGGTTCACCCCGGCGGCCTATTTTTTCGTAGGCCTGATGGATGGCCAGCGCACCATGGGAGAAATTTGGGAAGCCGCCGGGCACAAGCTTGGCGACGCCATGCCGACCCAGGATGAGGTTATCGGTTTGCTGTCCCAGCTGCATCAAGCCGATGTACTGCAGGGCGACATCCCGCCGGATATGACCGAAATCCGTGAGCGGCAGCAGCGCGTCCGTAGCGGGCGCTTCTGGGGCAAATTCAAGTCGCCCATGTCCATGCGTTTTCCCCTGATCGACCCGGATCGTTTTCTAAACGCCACCCTGCCTTTTCTGCGTCCCCTGTTCGGTTGGCCCGGTCTGGTGCTCTGGCTGCTGGTGGTTGGCTGTGCCTTGCCCCAGGTCGCCGCTCACTGGGGAGATCTGTCCTCAAATCTGGCCGATCGGGTGATGAGTCTGGAAAATCTGGCTCTGCTCTGGTTGGTCTACCCGGTGGTCAAGGTGGTGCACGAGTTTGCGCACGCCTACGCCGTAAAGCTATGGGGGGGCGAGGTGCATGAGATGGGGATCATGCTGCTGGTGCTGATGCCCCTTCCCTATGTGGATGCCACCAGTGCTTCGGCGTTTCGCCTGAAACGACGGCGTATGCTGGTCGGGGCGGCCGGCGTGCTCATAGAGATCTTTGTGGCCGCAGTGGCTATGCTGGTTTGGGTTAATGTCGAACCGGGCGCTGTGCGGGCTATTAGCTACAACGTCATGCTGGTGGCTGGCGTTTCGACCCTGTTATTCAATGGCAACCCTCTGCTGCGCTACGATGCCTACTATGTCCTCTCCGATTATTTGGAAATACCCAACTTCGGCACCCGTAGCACCCGCTATCTGTCCTATCTGTTGCAGCGTTATCTGCTGGGAATAAAAGATGCGAGCTTTCCGCCGGCCTCTGCCGGTGAAAAGCGTTGGCTGTTATTTTATGCCGTAGCCTCATCCATTTACCGGGTTTTCATTTCGATACGGATTGTACTCTTTATCGCGGGTAAGTTTTTTTTCATCGGTGTTCTGCTGGCCCTTTGGGCTATCTCTACGATGTTGGTGACCCCGGTGTTTCGCATGTGGAACGCTATTTTTCAGGACAGTCGAATGTATAAGAAACGCGTGCGCATATTCTGGACGGCGGCCATTGCTATCGGTCTTGTTGTTTTTTTGGTGGGTATTTTGCCTATGCCACTCTTTACGATTGCTGAGGGGGTTGTCTGGGTACCGGAGCAGTCTCGGGTTAACGCCGGGGTCGATGGGGTTATCAGCGAGGTCGTCGCCACGCCTCAGCAGCAGGTTGAGCGAGGCGATTTGCTGATTACATCGGTCAATCCTGACCTGGCGGTACGGGTAAAGGTACTTGAAGCTCAGCTTGTCGAATACCAGGCCAAACATCGGATCAGCCTCCTCAAGGATCGCAGTGAGGCGGATATCCTGCAGGAGGAGATTGCGCAGCTGGAAAAGGAGCTTATCCGAGCGCGCCAACGCCTGGCGGCCCTGGCCATTCGCAGTCCCAGACAGGGACGGCTTTTCCTCTCCGACCCACAGAACCTGCCGGGGCGTTTCGTGCACCGGGGAGATGCCTTGGGTTTTGTAGTCGGTGCAGATCAATGCAGGGTTCAGGTGGTGGTTCCGCAAGCGGATATAGAAGGGGTGCGGGGACGCACACTGCGTATCGAGGCCCGCCTCAGCCACGATCTTGATCAGATTTTATCAGCCCAGGTCGTTCGCCAGGTTCCCGCAGCTTCCGTGAAGCTTCCCAGTATGGCCTTAAGCCTGGAGGGTGGCGGGCGGATCGCTCTCGACCCACGGCATAGCGAGGCTCCCCAAGCGTTTGAAAAACTTTTTCAGTTAGAAATGCTGCTACCCGGCTTGCAGCCCGATCGTCTTGGCGAGCGGGTTATGATTCGTTTTGTCCATCCTCCAGAACCTTTGGCCTGGCGCTGGTATCGCCAGGTGCGTCGCCTGCTGCTGCGCCGCTTTGAAGTCTAAACCATGAGCAAATGGATCAATTACGCATCCTTTCCCCCCGCGACCCGGGCTGTGCGCCCGGAACGCCGGACCCAGCGGCAAACGCTGCTTGAAAAATCTGTTGCGTCCCTGGCAGGTAACGTTCAACGGCCCTTGCGGGAGAAGCAGGCACCGCTGCGGCGCATCGTCGCGATGGTTGGTCCCTACGGATGTCAGCTCACGGGGCTGACCGATACCGAACTGAAAACCGCCGCCGCCGAAATCCGTTATCGATTAGCCCGGGAAGGTTTTCAAGATGCATTAGTGGCCCAGTGTTTTGCTTTGGTCCGGGAAGCGGCCGGGCGTACCTTGGGCATGCGCCACTTTGATTGTCAGTTGCTGGGGGGATTGGTACTGCTCAAAGGGATGATTGCCGAAATGGAAACCGGAGAGGGGAAAACCCTCACCGCTACCCTGGCGGTTGTGACGGCAGCCCTGGCTGGCCTGCCGGTGCACGTCATCAGCGTCAACGATTACCTGACCCAGCGCGATGCCGAAGAGATGTCGCCGGTTTACCGCTTTTTCGGTCTGTCCGTAGGATGTATTGTGCACGGCCTCGAGCCTTCCGAGCGTCAGGTTGCCTACGATTGCGACATTACCTACTGCACCAACAAGGAAATTGTTTTCGACTATCTGCGGGATCGTATGACCCTTGGTTCCTTCGACCATGTCTCTGTATTGCGGGCCGAATCCTTGTACGACGGTGGCAGCCGTCTCGGGCGCCTGTTGTTACGGGGCCTGGTGTTCGCCATCGTCGACGAGGCGGATAGTGTGTTGGTCGATGAGGCACGCACCCCCCTTGTTATTTCTGGCAGTTCAGGCGGGGAGGAAGAACAGACCTTTTTGCAGCAGGCCACGGATCTGGCTGCCGGTCTTACCCCCCGTAATGATTATGTTCTCGACTTAGCGGAACGACGGATTGAACTGACCGATCGAGGCCGTCAGACCATCAGTGAGCAATGCGTAACACTGGGGCCCCTCTGGACCGGAGTGGTGCGGCGCGAGGAGATGGTGCGCAAAGCCCTTACCGCTACCCACCTCTTTAAATGTGAAGAACATTATCTGGTGCGGGACGGCAAGGTTCAGATTGTCGATGAATTTACCGGCCGGCTTATGCCGGACCGCTCCTGGGAGCGGGGCCTGCAGCAGCTGATTGAACTAAAGGAGGCGTGTGAGGTGACACGCCAACGAGAAACCTTGGCGCGGATAAGCTACCAGCGGTTTTTTCAGCGTTACCGACACTTGGCGGGTATGACCGGGACCGCCCGTGAAGTGGCGGGAGAGATGTGGTCTGTGTACCGCATGCCGGTCGTGAGTGTACCGACCCATCAGCCCTGCAAACGCATCTGCCTGCCCGACCAGATTTGGCCGAACCTTGAAGCCAAATGGATGGCGGTGGTCAGTCGGGTACGCGAACTTTATGCCCTCGGACGGCCTGTGTTGGTCGGCACCCGCACTGTGGCAGCGTCCGAACACCTCAGCCGATTGTTTGCTGAGGTCGGTCTGGTTCATGACGTCCTCAATGCAAGCCGCGAAGAGCAAGAGGCACAGATTGTCGCCCAAGCCGGGGAGTCCGCACGTATTACCATTGCCACCAATATGGCCGGGCGTGGTACCGATATCAAACTCAGCGAGCAGGTCAGGGACAATGGCGGCTTACATGTCCTGTTGACCGAACGTTATGAAGCCGCCCGCATCGACCGGCAGCTCGCGGGCCGTTGTGCCCGTCAAGGAGACCCGGGGAGCTTTGAAGCTTATATGTCCCTGGAGGATTCGATTCTGCAGGGCGGTAGCGATTTGCCGGCCGTCTGGCTGCGACAAATGGTCAAGGGTGCTCCTGCTGTATCGCAACGCCTAGGGCGGTTGCTGGTGCGGCGTGCCCAAAAACGACTGGAAAAGAGTTTTGCCCGTATGCGTAAAGAATTGTTGAAGCAGGATGAACGACGAGGGACGATGTTGTCATTTACCGGACGCCCGGAATAGGAGCAAATGTATGCAACACAGATGGTTTGAGGCTTTGATCGGTTTTGTGCTGGTCAGTTTACTTCTACCGGCGTCGGCCCTGGCCAATCCCCCCAGAGCACTTAGAGGTCTGCTGGAACCGAACGAAAAAGTATCGATTAGTTCACAGGTTCCCGGCATTATTCAACGAGTATTGGTGGAGAGAGGGGATAAGGTTAAAAAAGGCCAGGTGTTGGTTCGTCTCCAGTCTGGTCTCGAAAAGGCCACCGTGGCCGTGGCGCAGACACGGGTCGAATTTGGTCAACGCAAGTCGGTGCGCAACCAGGAACTGTTTAAAAAACAACTGATCTCCATCAATGAAAAGGATGAGATCGAAACCGAAATCAAGCTCTCATTACTCGAATTACGGGAAGCCGAAGAACGCTTGGCGCTGCGCAATATCACCAGTCCAATCCAGGGTGTGGTCATCGAGCGGCTGCACGGCCCCGGCGATTATGTCGGGGAGGATGCCGTCTTGATCGTGGCCAGTATCGATCCGCTCAATGTCGAGGTGGTGGTGCCGGTATCCCAATTCGGTTCGATTCGCAAGGGGATGCGCGCCGAAGTTAGGCCGGAAGCCCCGGTCGGTGGCACCTATATCGCAAAGGTGGTGATTGTAGACCGGGTTATTGATGCGGCCAGCGGAACCTTCGGTGTACGCTTGTTATTGCCTAACCCCTCGAATAAGTTGCCTGCAGGGTTGAACTGTGATGTTAAATTTTTATCCAAATAGTGCTCAGCCAAAACTCTGATGGCCACTAGGTGGTGATTCAGAGGTAGACTTGTTTCGAGAATAAACCGACAGTCGTTGAAACCGTTACTCTACGGCCGGCGTAGGATGGCCGCTGGCGCGTATCTGGCTACACAATCAACTAGAGGTGTTTAATCGGTGGTCTTCATCTCAGGATTCACCAAGTCGTTAGCCAAACCTCCCGTCGTCCTTTGCAATGGGCCGGGCCGATGAATATCTTTATTCTGGATCGTAATATCAGAACTTGCGCCCGCTATCACGCTGACCAGCATGTGATTAAGATGATTCTGGAAAGCGCCCAGATGCTTTGCGCGGTAATAAACCAGACGGGTGGCAGCGCACCCTATAAATCGACCCATCTAAATCATCCCTGTACCCTGTGGGCGGGCCGGTCCTTATCCAACTGGCTGTGGCTGCAGCGTCTGACGCTGGCCTTAAACGACGAATATCGCTACCGCTATCGGAAGACTGTTGATCATAAATCGGCGGCCATCGTACGGCAGCTGCCGCTGCCGTGCATCGATGATCTTGGTTTGACCGAGTTTGCCCAGGTGATGCCCGAGCAGTACCGGGTGCCGGGGGATGGGGTCTTGGCTTATCGGCGCTTTTACATCGCTGAAAAGGCGCATTTTGCGTCTTGGACCCGTCGCAGGCCGCCCCGTTGGTTTGTTGCAGGGACACAGGAGTTGCCTAGCGGGGTGGGGGATGAATCGCACCCCTGATGGCCTCGTTATACAGTCGATGATGCCATCGGGTTACCGAACCTTTGAGATGGTCCATTTTAGTAGCGGAAGTGGCTGGTGAATCCACCATCGGCGGTTATTCTGGCCGTGGGTCCTGTGGCGGGTCTGCAGGAAGATAGGTCGGCCTAGGGGCGGGTCCGAACACGCTTCGATACCAGCTGCAGTGAAAGGGGCGGTGAAGGTCGGGGACATTGTTTCCTCTGGTCGGGAGGATGAATACGCCTTTAAGTTTTTTTGGTCTATTTTCATTCGCGGTCATGGAGACACCTCCTTGAAGCGGTATGTTACTAAAGTATAGCAGGCCGCAGGGGTTCGGTATCTGTTACCGGTTATCCAAAATGAACCGTCCGCAAATAGCGGTTGGGCCAGCTTAGTTGGTGAGGTGATGGCAGTGGTCTCACCTAGGCGCTACATCTTTGTTGGTCTATTGTCCTATTATTCGGTCGAATGTGAAAAGATATCGATTCGTCGGCAATAGAAGAGACCTTTTGCGATGAAGCACCCACAAAGGACAAAAGCTGAAAAAATTTGACAGTTTTTCCGACCAGAGGGTATAAGTTGCTATCCTTTAGCGCGGTATCGGGGGAGGTTTAACCGGCTCCCGCAAGCGTTGTCGGGATGGGTTGGAAGTCACTCCCGTTGGAGGAGCCGTGACGGAACAGCGTTTATCATTGGGCAAGTGGGGCGAGGAGCAGGCCACCCGTTTTTTGCGCCGCGCCGGGATGAAAATTGTGGCTCGTAATCTGCGCACTCCGGTGGGGGAAGTGGACATCATCGCGCGCAAGGGCAAGACCCTGATCTTTGCTGAAGTCAAGACCCGGCGGAGCAGCGCTTACGGAACCCCCCAAGAAGCCGTCGGTGCCACCAAACAGCGGCAGATTCTGCGGGCTGCCAGTTGGTATATTAACGAGCAGGGACAGCAGGATCTGCAGCCCCGCTTCGATGTGCTGGCGGTGCTTGTGGTGAATGACAAGGCGCAGATTGAACATATTGCCGATGCTTTCGGCTTGCCGGATTATTGATAATAAAGAGGGGAAAGTGAACATGGAAACCAGGTTGTCCACTCATGGGCTGGTCCGAATCGGGGTGGTGAGCCCCGAGCATCGGGTTGCGGATATCGCCTTCAATTGCGAGCAGATTCGCCAGGCGGTGAACGCCACTGCCGATTGCCGATTCTTTCTGCTGCCCGAACTGTGCGTTACTGCCTATAGCTGCGGCGATCTATTCTTTCAGTCGCTGCTCATCGAGCAGGCGCAGCAGGCTCTCTTTGAGTTGGCCGAGTTCAGCGCCGAGAAGCAGTTGACCCTGGTCGTCGGTACGCCGGTGGCTCAGGGAGGCCGGCTCTTTAACTGTGCGGCCTTCATCTCCTGCGGTCAGATCCTCGGTCTGGTGCCCAAGACTTTTTTGCCTAATACTCAAGAATTCTACGAGGAACGCTGGTTCTCTTCGTCTGCTGATCGTAGCGCTGATTTCGTCGAATGGCGCGGCGAGACAATTCCCTTTGGCTCCGACCTGCTGTTTCGCGCAGAAGGATTGTCCGATTGCACGATTGGTATCGAGATTTGCGAGGATGGTTGGGTGGCTAATCCGCCGAGCGGCCAGATGGCCGTGAGCGGCGCGACGGTGTTGCTGAATCTGTCGGCCAGTCCTGAACTGCTTGGCAAAGAAGCCTATCGCCGCACCCTGGTGCAGGCTAACTCGGCCCGTTGCCTGGCGGCCTATGTCTATGCCTCGGCCGGCCCTGGCGAATCGAGTACCGATTTGGTTTTCTCTGGTCATTCGCTGATCGCAGAGAACGGTGTGGTGCTGGCTGAAACGGAGCGTTTTAAGTTCGACAGTCAGACCATTGTTGCCGATATCGACATCGAACGGCTGGTCAATGAACGGTTCAAGAACAACAGTTTCGCTGCCTCCCGCAGTGAAAATGGGTATCGCCTTATCGATTTCCCTCTTTCCGATGCGCTGGCTACGCCACTGCTCAGGCCGGTTCCGGCGACTCCCTTTGTGCCGGTGGCGGCGGAAGAGCGAGCCGAGCGTTGTCATGAGATCTTCGAGATTCAGACTACCGGTCTGGCCAAGCGGCTGCGACACGTCAATTGCTGCCGGGCGGTCATCGGCATCTCCGGCGGCCTCGATTCGACCCTGGCTCTGTTGGTGACGGTCAAGGCTTTTGACAAACTTGGCTATGATCGCTCTGGTATCGAAGCTGTCACCATGCCTGGTTTTGGCACCACTGGCCGCACCCGTGGTAATGCTGAGCGCTTGGCGGAACTACTCGGTGTCACTCTACGGGTGATTTCCATTGATGCGGCGGTGCGACAGCACTTCGCCGACCTTGGTCACGACGAAACGGTCCACAATATTACCTACGAAAATTCTCAGGCCCGTGAGCGCACCCAGCTGCTGATGAATATCTCCAATCAGGTCGGTGGTCTGCTCATCGGTACAGGCGACCTGTCTGAGCTGGCTCTGGGCTGGTGCACCTACAACGGCGATCATATGTCTATGTACGGTGTGAATGGCGGCGTACCCAAGACCCTGGTGCGCTATCTGGTGGCCTGGTGTGCCGAAGCGGAATTTGCTGGTGAGACGGGCGACATTCTCATCGATGTCTGCGAGACACCGGTCTCTCCTGAACTGCTGCCGCCCCACGAAAATGGCGAGATCAAGCAGCGTACCGAGGACAAGGTCGGTCCCTATCTGCTGCACGATTTTTTCCTCTATCACTGCGTGCGCTTGCAATTTCGCCCGGCCAAGATTCTGTTTTTGGCCCAGCAGGCCTTTGCCGATCAGTTTAGTGACGAAGTGTTGCGTCAATGGTTGCAGGTCTTCTACCGGCGCTTCTTCTCCCAGCAGTTTAAGCGTTCCTGTCTGCCCGATGGCCCTAAGGTCGGTAGCGTGGTCCTTTCGCCTCGCGGTGACTGGCGCATGCCGAGCGATGCCTGTGTCGCCCTGTGGCTGAAAGATCTGGAACAACTGGAGACCACAGATAGTGACGACTAAGGGAACGGAAGAGAACGGGTGCGGCACCCTTTATGTGGTGGCGACGCCGATTGGTAACCTGGAGGATTTGACCCCGCGGGCTTTACGTATTCTGCGCGAGGTGGATCTGGTCGCGGCGGAGGATACCCGCCACAGCCGTAAGCTGTTTAATCATTATGGTATTGAAACCCCTTTGACCAGCTACTTTCAGCACAATGAGGCGGCCAAGGGCGAAAAGCTCCTCCACATCTTATTGGAGGGACGGGACGTCGCGCTGATTTCCGATGCTGGGACCCCGGCCATTTCCGATCCGGGCTGTTTGCTGGTGCAGCTCTGTCACGAGGCTGGTGTCTTGGTCAGCGCGATCCCTGGGCCGTCGGCGTTGATCGCCGCCTTGTCCATGGCCGGTTTGCCGACAGAGCGTTTTGCCTTTGAGGGTTTCTTGCCGGCCAAGACCCATGCGCGGTGTCAAATCTTGAGAGCCTTGCGTCAGGAGCCGCGGACCACAGTTTTTTATGAGGCACCTCACAGGCTGGTGGCGGCACTGCAGGATGTGTTGGCAGAATTGGGGGAAGGGCGGCAAATCGCGATAGTGCGAGAGCTGACCAAGGTGCATGAAGAGCTGTTTCGCGGCACCGTAGCTGAGGCCTGTGAACATTTCCAGGGGAAGGTGCGCGGCGAGATCGTGTTGCTCATCGGCCCCGCCGAGCAGAGCGCACCGGAAGAATCGGTGCAGGACGCCCTGCGCCGCTGGCGGACCGAAACGGACCTGCCCATGCGCGAGATCGTCAAGCAGGTGGCTAAGGTCTACGGTTTGTCCGGAAGCGAGGTGTATAAGGAGAGCTTGGCCTTGCGGGATGAAGAGGAGTGAGGTTGATTTAGAACCTTACCTCAAAACTATCGAACTCCCCTCGATAGGGCTGCTTTTCACTGTGCAGGGCTTCGACATGGCCGCTCGCCGGACCTTGGCGTAGATCAACAAGAGCAGAGCTGACAAATTCTTCGGGCCCCTCCAATAGCGCTTCAACGGAACCGTCGGCGCAGTTGCGCACCCAGCCGGTGAGTTGCAGGGCTTGTGCAGTGCGTTTTGTGAAGTAGCGAAAGCCGACCCCCTGCACCTGTCCCTCCACCCGCACTGTCACCCTAATCCTGTTCATCGTTATCAATCCCCGCCAGCAATTGCTGAAATTCCTCTTCGGAAAGAACGCTGACGCCCAGTTCGTTAGCCCGGTCCAGTTTACTGCCGGCGTCACTGCCAGCCACCAGATAGTCGGTTTTTTTACTCACCGAACCGGAGGCGCGGCCCCCGAAACCTTCGACCAGCTGTTGTGCTTCTTTGCGTTTGAAGATCTCCAGGCTGCCAGTAAAGACGAAGGTCTTGCCGGTCAGCGGTCCGCCGCTTCTTTTTTCGCTAGTCTGGGGGCGTACTCCGGCATCCTGCAATTCAGCCAGCAGTTGCATGTTGCGCTCGTTGGCGAAAAAATCCACCACGCTGTCGGCGACTTGAGGACCGACTTCGTGCAGCGCCAGTAATTGATCACGGTCAGCAAGGGCCAGTTCTGCCAAGGTGCCGAATTGTGCGGCCAGCAGCTTGGCGAGGTGTTCGCCAACGTTACGAATGCCGAGGGCAAACAGGAAGCGCGCCAGGGGCCGCTCCTTACTGGCTGCGATAGAGGTCAACAGCTTGTCCGTCGATTTTTCGCCCATTCGTTCACAAGATAGTAACTCTTCTCTGTTCAGGCGGTAGAGACCGGCAAAGTCTTGGATCAGGCCCCGTTCCAATAGTTGATCGATGGTTCGTTGACCGAGGCCGTCGATATCCATAGCTCGTCGGGCCACAAAGTGTTTGAGAGATTCCCGCAAGCGAGCCGGGCAGGAGCTGTTCTGGCAACGGGGTACGACCTCGCCTTCAAGGCGGCTGACCGGTCCGCTGCACACGGGGCAACTGACGGGCAGGGGCAGGGTCCGTTCATCGCCGCTGCGTTGGTCGGTCAGCACCCGCACCACGTCGGGAATGACGTCGCCGGCTCGCTCCACCACCACCTGATCGCCGATGCGCACCCCGAGGCGGGCGATTTCGTCCCAATTGTGCAGGCTGGCGCGGGATACGATCACCCCGCTGACTTCCACTGGTCGCAACTGGGCCACCGGGGTGATGGCGCCGGTACGGCCGACTTGTAGCACAATATCGTCGATGGTGGTGATTGCCTGGCGGGGTGGAAACTTGTAGGCGATGGCCCAGCGTGGCGTACGGGTCTTTTCGCCGAGTTCCCGTTGCAGGGTCAGGCTGTTGACCTTGACCACCATTCCGTCGATTTCGTAGGGCAACCGGTCCCGCCTTTGCAGCAGGTCGGCATATATCGCGAGGACCTGGTCGATACCCTCGACCGGTCGTGTTTCTTCAGCATTGACTCGTAGACCCCATTGACGCAGTTGCTCCAGTAGCTCAGAGTGGCTGGCCGGTAACGGCCCTTCCAGCAGGCCGATGCCGTAGCAGAAGATTTGCAGCGGACGGCGGGCGGTGATCGCCGAGTCGAGCTGGCGCAGGCTGCCGGCAGCGGCGTTACGGGGATTGGCAAAATTGGCCAGGCCCTCTTCCTCTCGTTCTTCGTTAAGGCCTTGAAAGGCCGCCAGCTCGATGTAGACTTCGCCGCGAACTTCCAGCAGGGATGGCGCTCCATCAGCCAGAAGTAGGGGGATGGAGGTGATGGTGCGCAGGTTTTCGGTGATTCCCTCGCCGCTGCTGCCGTCGCCACGGGTTGCACCAACCTCCAAGTGGCCGTCGCGATAGACCAACTCTACAGCCACGCCGTCCATTTTCAATTCGCAGACGTATTCGATTGTCTTTTCAGTGGCCAGAAAGCGTTTGATGCGTTCATCGAAATCGCGCATGTCCTGATCGTTGAAGGCATTTTCCAAAGACAGCATCGGCAGGCTGTGGCGCACCGATGTGAATTTATTCAGGGGCGGTGCACCGACCCGTCGGGCCGGGGAAGACGGGGTGTCCAACTCGGGAAAGGCCGCTTCAAGCTGCAGCAGTTCTCGAAATAGTTGGTCGTAGTCGGCATCGCCGATTTCCGGGCGGTCGTGAATGTGATACAGGGTGTTGTGGCGGTGAAGTTCCGCACTGAGTTGCCTATGTCGTTCCGCCGCTTGAGCCTGATCCATGAGTCGTCCTTGCGAAAAGAGAGCCGTTTGTTTCTTCGCCTTATAGCATAAGCCAAGATTCCTTTAAAGTGGCAAGGATTTATGATGCCGGTCCGTTGAGTTTATTTTTCAGTTTCAGGTGAATCCGTTTCACTTAGGCAGTAAGGCTCGACACGGTCTATATTAAACTTTGTCTTTCCTGCTTCCTTCAATTAAACTCCCGTTAAATAGTAATGAATTTTTCATAGATTAGTTCCGTTTGTTCGACTATCCGTATTT
>JABXKU010000062.1 GCA_013619105.1 Desulfuromonadales bacterium | reverse complement strand
CCTACGGGGTCCCTACGCTACGCAGACATTTTGCGGGCGGGCAAAAACTCGCTGCGCTCAAACATTTCCCCGCCTGTTTCGCAAAACGTCCACTTCGCTCCGGCTGCGTCACAGGGGAGGGAGTCTTTGACCCAAAACCCCTGTGAGTGCCGCCGAACGCAGAAGCTTTCATCCTCATAAGTCTTAAAAACAAAAAGAGCCATGGTATCTAAAAGATCCCATGGCTCTTTGCTGTTTCAGTGAAGCGGTTGGTGGACTTAAACCTTGTCCTCGGTTTTACTCACCGCCTCATCCTTAATCCGATCAAGCACCTCAGCCAAAACCGCCTTGACTTCTTCGCGCAGGGCACCGGCGACAATAATAAACAGCAGGTCATCCCCAGGATAGAGTTTGCCTTCGCGGGCTTCGGCCAGCACCTTGTAGATGCCTGGCTTCTTTTCGTATTCACGACACAGGGCCTCAACTTTAGCATGATCGGCCTTGACCTCTACCGCCGATACTTCGCTGCGATCGCCCCGTGACCAGCTTCGCACTACACCGTTATGAATCAGTACCATGCCGACATTTTTGGCAAATTCAGGATCTTTTTTGAGTTCCGCCAGGGTTTGACTGATGTCCATGTTGTCCCTCCTGTAAGAAATTTCAATAATATTTCATTTTTATAGTGGTACCAGTTAATGCCAGTTGTGCAGCCTTCTGTCAAATAAAACCTGTTTTCAGCTGCCACACTGCAGGCAGTCGGCGTCATCTACGCATTCCAGATAGCGCTGAGATTGAATGGCTGCCATGCAGCCACTGCCAGCGGCGGTGATGGCCTGCCGAAAGTTAGGGTCTTGCACGTCACCTGCTGCGAAAACGCCGCATACGCTGGTTTCGGTATTGTTGTGAGTCACTAGATAACCCCACTTGTCCATCTCTAGTTGGCCCTTGAATAATCCCGTGTTGGGATTGTGGCCGATGGCGATGAACACACCGTCGCAGGTTAATTCTTCTTCTTTGCCGGTCTTGACGTTCTGTAGAGTTAGCCCCTGGAATCCGGCCTTGGGGTCACCATGCAGAGCGGTGGCTACCGAGTCCCAGCTGAATTCGATCTTGGGATGTTGCAGGGCGCGCTCGGCGAGGATCGGTCCGGCCCGCAATTCATCGCGGCGGTGGATCACCGTTACTTTGGTGGCGAAGCGAGCCAGAAACAGGGCGTCTTCCATGGCGGTATCGCCACCACCAACGACAGCCACTTCCTTGTCGCGATAGAAAAAGCCGTCACAGGTGGCGCAAACAGAGACCCCTCGGCCGTAGAGTTCCTTTTCGTTGGCCAGACCGAGCATGCGCGGCGAGGCTCCGGTGCAGATGATCAGCGACCGGCAACGGTAGGATTGATCATCGACCCAGACCCGAAAGGGTTGTGTATCTAGTTCGACCCTGGTCACTTCGCCATCGACCAGCGTAGTGCCAAAATGCACCGCCTGGTCGCGCATTTTCTCCATTAATTCCGGGCCGTCCACACCTTCGGGGAAGCCGGGAAAGTTTTCCACCAGGGTGGTGCCGGTGAGTTGGCCGCCGGGCTGAATGCCGGCAATCAGAAGCGGGCAGCAGTTACTGCGTGAGGCATAGATGGCCGCTGTGTAGCCGGCCGGTCCGGAACCGAGAATAATCTGGTCGTGAATCCCGTTCTTTTCAGGCATGGAAACCCTCCTCGTATTGTTCAGCGGCATGATAGGACGAACGCACCAACGGCCCGGATTCAACGCCGGCAAAACCCAGCTCTTTGGCCACCTGGGCCAACTCGAAGAATTCCTGAGGCGGCAGATAGCGCTGCATCGGTTGGTGGTTTTTACTCGGGGGCAGATACTGGCCGAGGGTCAGTAGAGAGACACCCGCCGCCCTTAGATCCTGGAGCACGGGCAAAACTTCTTCGTGACGTTCACCCAAACCGAGCATCAAACCCGATTTAGTAGGTAGGTCCGGCGCCTGGCGTTGGATTTCATTGAGCAACTGAAGCGATCTCTGGTAGTCGGCCTGGGGCCGCACTTTTGCATAGAGTCGGGGTACTGTCTCGATATTGTGTCCCAGTACATCCGGCGCGGCTGCGATAATAGCGGCTAAGGCATTCCAATTGTGTTGCAGGTCGGAAATCAGCAGCTCAATACGGCAGGATGGAGAACTCTGGCGCACTGCTTGTACCACCGCAACAAACTGGGCTGCGCCACCATCAGGCAGATCATCGCGGGTGACGGCGGTAAATACCGCGTGCTGCAATCCTAGCTCAGTGACCGCCACTGCCAGCCGTTGTGCCTCGGTTGGGTCGGGGGGATCGGGAACGCCTTCGCCGATGTTGCAAAACCGGCAGCTTCGGCTGCACTTGTTGCCCAGCAACATAAAGGTAACGATGCCGCGAGACCAGCACTCACCGCGGTTGGGACAAGCGGCATCGTAGCACACCGAGCGTAGTTGTCCTTGGCGATGGTAATTAAGGATTTGCCGGTAACGGGGCCCGCGCGCTACGGGTGCCCGCAGCCAGTCCGGACGTGGATAAGGTAGAGACATTCAGTGTTTCGTTTCGTTGTTTGGTTTGCTGGGCTAGCTATCGTCAAGCCAGCCAGCCTCCTGGCAGCTCTAAGGTTATTCAGTGGCTACCGGAGGCTCTGGTTTTTCGTCTTTGGCGACTATTTTGACGAAACATCCGGGGCAGTTTTGGCGCACTTTTGCGACCCAGCGGGCTTCGGTTGCTTGCTGCGAGTAGAGCAATTCCCGTTCGTATTCACCGAGTAGCCGGCCCACCGTGGCGCAATCGGCTGCGTCGAGGGGGCGAATGACCACTTGCGCTCCCTTGGCCAGGCGCCTCTGCAGAGCCTTTTGGGTCAGCCCCATGGTCTCATCGAGATGGCAGTAGACGGTACCGCCGGTCATGCCCGAACAGAGCCAGGGGCCGGGATCGCCCAGCACCACGGCTTTGCCATCGGTCATGTATTCGAAGGCGAAGCCCTTGAGATTGGCCCGGCCAGCGATATTCCCGGCTCGGTCATCGACGGGTTGGTGGATATGGCCGCCCAGCACTACCTCTGCTCCCGAAAGGCGAATGCAGGCCCGACTGTCTGTATCGCCCTGGATGAGGAACAGGCCGCCGGTTGCACCGTAGGCCAAACCCTTGCCGACCGCACCGCCAACTCGTTGCCCCTGGCGGTTTTCCCCTTTGAGGACCACGATTTTGCCCCCCGTGGCACTCTTGCCGACACCGTCCTGAGTCGCACCCTCGACCCGATAGTTGATGCGGGGGATATTGAAGGCGGCCAGGCCGTTACCGGGAATGGCTCGGCGTCGAAACTGCAGCAGAACCCGCTTTTTCTCTGGCCAGCGTCCTTCAAGTTCGCCACGGGTCATGGTGCCGGCTAGGTAGGTGCCGATGGCCCGGTCGCTGCTGGAGGCACTGTCGTCCTCGTAGCGGACGCGATCCTCGGGGCCTTCAAAGGCTTCGGTGACTAGACTTGAGATAAGAGAGGTCAGGTAGTTGAGGGGCTTACGGATGATGCGCACGTCGCTCACCGAACGGGGCTCCTGGCCAATTTCAACGGGGGCTAGCAGTTCGTTCAGGTCGAGGCGGTCGAGGCCCCGTTGTTGCTCGAGGAGTTCGGCTTTGCCCACTAGGTCCTGTGTGCGCCGGAAGCCGAGGCGAGCGGTGAGCATGCGAATTTCCTCGCCCAGAGCGCGGAAAAAGGTGGTTTCGTAGATGATGCCGTTCTCAAGCACCCGGGGTACAAAACGCTTCAAACCTTGGGCTTGTGCTTCTTCAAGGGTCTCCACTTGAGTGGCGATGCCTACATGGCAGGTGCCAAGATGGCAGGTCCGGCAGGCGGTGCAACCGATGACCACCATCGGCAGGGTGCCGAAACCGACCCGGTTGGCGCCCAGCAGCAGCATCTTGATTACGTCACGGCCGCTGTGCATGCCGCCATCGGTCCAGATTTCCACCCTGTGACGCAAGCCGGCCTCGGCCAGGGCACGATGGGCCAGTCGCACACCGATTTCTGCCGGCAAGCCAACACACTTGATGGCGTGGCGGCGGGCTGCACCGGTGCCGCCGTCGTAGCCGCTGATGGTGATAATGTCGGCGCCCGCCTTGGCGATGCCCATTGCGATGGTGCCGATACCGGCTACTGCCGGTACTTTGACCGAGATGCGGGCTCGTGGATTGGCTGTTTTCAGCTCTTCGATGATCTGAGCTAAGTCCTCGATGGAATAGATGTCGTGATTGTTGGACGGTGAAATGAGGGTTACGCCGATTTTCGCATGGCGTGCTTCGGCGATCTTGGCCGTCACTTTGAAGCCCGGCAGATGGCCGCCTTCTCCCGGTTTGGCCCCCTGGCCGATTTTGATCTCGATAAAATCGGCTGAGTTGAGCAGCGCCATATGTACGCCGAAACGTCCCGAAGCAATCTGCTGGCCGCGATTGCGGCGGTAGTTGCCCAGCATGTCGGGGATTTCGCCCCCTTCACCGTTCATGCAGATGATGTTGAGCCGTTTCGCCGCTTCGGCATAGATGCGAAAGGCAGTCTCCCCCTGAGAACCGAAGCTCATGGCGGAAAAGAGAATCGGCAGATCGTGATCACCAATCGTGGCATCGACCTCTTTGGGATCGACGCTCAACGGTTCGGGAAAGGTGAAGCTTAGCAGGTGCCGGATGGCCAGCGGATTTTCAATCTTCAGCTGACTGATGAGCTTGGACAGGTCGGCGTAGTTGGCTTCCATCTTGGCAACTGCAGCAACCATTTTCCAGATTCTTGGATAGAGGCGAAATTGACCTACCACCGGCTGTTTCTTGCGGCTGCGGGCCACGCGGCTGCGTTCTTGCCACTGTTCTTCCAGTTTCTCCAGGGTCAGACCTCCCCGGGACGAACCGCAAAAGTTGGGCACCTCGAATAGCTCAGCCAGTTCTGGACCCAAGCCGATGGCGGCGAAGGGGCGGCCATAGCCTCCCAGTTCATGGCAGCCCATGGTGGACATGACTTTTTCCAGGCCTTTGGCCAATACCGCAATCAATTGTTCCAAGCCAGAAGGATCTTCGTCGGCCAGCTCCCACATCAAATAGGGGCAAAGGGCGTCGGCCCCCATGCCGATGGCGAAGATCAGATCGTGCAGATTACGCATAGCACCGGAGCGTAATATCAGCGAGGTGTTCCGGCGCAAACTGCGTCCTTCGCCATCCTGTGTGTGGCTGAGAATCCGGTGCACATGGGGCAGAACCAAAAGTGGATCGATAAAACTGTTGCCGCTGCTAAAGGCACTGCTGTCATCAAGCAGCAGTAACGATGCGCCGTTGGTGACGGCTGAGAGGGCTTCGTCCTGCAATCGTTGCAGGGTTTGGCCAGCGGTCTCACCGGAGCGTATAGCACAGGCCAGGGTGCGGTAACGGGTGCGCCCGCTGCCAAAGTGGCCAAGCAATTGCTCAAGGGTGGCGCTGCCAAATTGGGCCGCCACGGCGGCATCGCTGGTCTGTGGTTCAAGTCGCCGGCCCCCGGTGAGTAGCGGTACATTCAGGGCCACAGCTTGCCGCCCTCGACCTTGCAGTCGGGGGGCGGGGCCGAGATAGACCCGCGTGGAAAAATGTTCCGCTTCCCGTTCCCGGTCGATGGCCGGGTTCGTGACCACGGCCACCTGTTCCTTGAAGAAGTCGGCCATATTCTGACTGCCGGTGGCGATGGCCGCTAAAGGCCCGTCGTAGCCGAGGGAAGAGATGGGTTCCTGGCCCTTTTCGGCCATGACTCGCAGATTGCGCAGATCGCTGCTTTTCCAGGCCAGGGCCGACAATAAATTGTCTCGCAGCAGGCTCTTGTTGCGGCCGAAAGCTGCGATGGGTGGTTTCTTGCTTGGTTGTAGTTGCTTGGCATGGGTCAGTTTGCGGGCGTGGCCGGGCAGGGAGGTGCGGCGACTAAAGCGCTTATACGCGGCCTGCCGAAGTTCTTCATGGCTCAGCACAGTTACCGGTTGTCCGCTTACTGCCAACAGGCCGATTTTTTCCCCAGGTGCCAGAGTCTTGGGGTCGGAAACGATCTCATCCTGGGAGACGACGCCGACCTCCGAGGAAACAAAATATTCCCGTTCCGTCTCGCCGAACCACAGGGGCCGCAGGCCCATGGCGTCGACGCTGAAAACGCAGTGGTTTCCGTGGCGGGCAATGATGGCCGCTGGACCCTGGGCGCTGGCCTGGAACAGACGGCGGAAAAAGGAGTACATGGGACGCAGTTCATCGGGCAGCTGTTCATGGTCGTTGAAAATAGGCGGAAAGATCAGTTCCATGGCTTCGAACAGGGTCAAGTCGAAGCGGCGGATTAATCCTTCGAGAATACGGTTGAGATCCTGGGAATCACTGCCACCCGGTGGCAGCTTCATGCCTAATAGACGGGCTTCTTCGCGCAGCCGGGCAATGGTGTTGATTTCGCCGTTGTGCCCAAGGAGGCTGAAAGGCTGGGCACGCAGCACATCGGGCAGAGTGTTGGTGGAAAAGCGGCTGTGGCCGATTGTCAGAGCCGAGAGGAAGTCTCGTCGTTTAAGATCGGGATAATAGCGGGACAGTAGTTCGGGGGCGCCGAGTACCTTGTAGGAGGCAACCTGGTTTGAGAGGGAGGCGACATGGACCGGTAGTTTGATCTCCAGGGCCAAGTGTAGATCGTGGAGGATTTTGCCCAGATCCCCTGTGGCCGGTCCTCGGCAGGCCAGCTGCCAGAAGAAGGGTTCCGCCTGGCGGGCGTTGCTGGATAAGACCTCGCTGCGTACCGGGCAGGGCCGTTCTACCAACAGTTGCAGGCCGGCAGCGTCAAAGAGCTGCAGGATCTTGCCGCGCAAGGCGGCTTCGGGGACGGCGGTTTCTGCTGGTAACAATAGATGGGCAACGACGAAGTCGGCGGCATCGGCTTGATCGGCTTGATCGGCGCAATGGCCGGAATGGGCTAGCTCTTCGCGCCACAACAGGCGGGGGATATCGGTCAACACCCCGCAGCCATCTCCCTCGCCACGAATCTCCCCGGCCCGATGGCCCATTTTGATCAAGGCATCGATGGTTCGCTGTAGATTTCCGTGGGTTGGTGTGCCGAGTTTCTGGATAAAGCCGATAATAGCGCAGGCATCCCGTTCGGGCGGCAGGGCAAAAGGACTGTTGCTGGCGGGCAGATTCATGAGAACTCCCGGGAAAGAATATGGTGATTTAGAGTTGTTTGGCTACTACTCTATTGATTCTAACCCAAGATGCACGGTCCTCAATAGGCAGAGGGGGCAGCGGCGCTTTGACCTTCACCCCCTCGCAGATCTCCTTGGGCTTATTGTGCCGAGTGTCAGCGCAGTTTCAGCATGCGCTGAATGGCTTTTTCGATGCCGACGGCCACCTGGGCGATGTTATCGGCCAACATATAGGCCGGGGTGGTGACGATCTTGCGCTGTTTATCGACCACCACATCATCCACAGGGCAGGCGACATGCTGGACGCCCATGGTATCCAAGGTCGCGGCGGTATCCTGGTCGGTGCCGATGGTCAGCGTTACTGGGGGCTGCTGCGGTCCGAGGATTTTGGCCAGCATAGCCGGAGCGATGCAGATTCCCGCTAGCGGTTTGCTGGCGGCCAGCATCTCTTCAACCAGGCGCTGTACCTGTATGTTGACCGTGCAATCGGCACCCGCGACGGCAAAGTCGCAGAGGTTCTTGGCGGCGCCGTATCCACCGGGAATCACCAATGCATCGATATCGTCCGCCTTGACCGTGGCGATGTCGAGAATCTGGCCGCGGGCGATGCGGGCCGATTCGACCAATACGTTGCGGGACTGCCCGGTTTCGGTCTGGCCGCTGAAATGGTTGATCACATGCAGCTGCTCCATGTCCGGTGCCATGCATACCGCTTCGGCACCGGCCTTGGCGATGGCCAGTAGCGACAGAACCGCTTCATGGACTTCACTGCCGTCATAGACACCGCATCCGGACAGTATGACTCCAACTCTGATCATGGCGTTAGCTCCTTAAGCTGGCGGGGTCGGGCCGTTTGGTATGGCCGCAGGCCGCAATAGCGTTGCTTCGGTCGTTGCAGGTTTTGAGGAAGGCTTTATTAAGGTATGTCTCTCTGCGCAATAGTCAAGCCTTGCCCGGTCAGTCCCGCGAATAAACGACCGCGACCGCCCGCACCGGAGCCGGAGCAATGGCGACGAAACCGTGGGGTTCCTTAGAGTCGTAGTAAATGGAATCGCCCGGCTCGAGGGTCATAATCTGGTCTCCGTAGTGAAATTCCAGGTTGCCAGTGAGCAGAAAAATAAATTCTTCCCCTTCGTGGGTTTCCAACAGTTCGTCCTGCCAGGGCCGTACCTCGAACTCGATCAAAAAAGGCTCAAGACTACGTTGCTTTTTACCGTAGGCTAGAGAATTGTAGTTGTAGGGCGATCGGCCCTGGCTGCGGCTGGCCCGGCAGTCCATGCGGTGACTCTCGCCGGCCCGAACCAAGACACATTTTTCGGCACCATCCTCTTCTTGAAAAAAGGTCTGCAGGCTGACCTTAAGCGCCTTGGAAATGCGCAGCAAGGTGGCCAGAGGCGGTATGACTTGCTCGTTTTCAATCTGAGACAGCAACGGTTTGGAAAGACCCGTCGCCTCGGCCAGATTTTGCAAGGTCATGCGACGCTCCTGGCGCAGACGGCGGATCTTGAGACCGATGAGCAGTCCTTTGACTTCTTCTCTGATATCGTTCATAGATGACTTACCTCGTTGTATTTATTGAATTCGTACCCTGCATGGCAAGGCAAGTCAAGGAATTATTGCCGCCTTGGCGCCGGTCTTTTGGTTCTTTTCCGGCAACCGAGCCCATGCTATCATGGTCAGACTTTTACCCAATGAATCGAGAGTGTCTTCTGCATGAACTGCCCGTCACTGCCACCCATTGAAGCGATCCTGTTTGATCTTGACGGAACCCTGCTCAATGTCGAAATGGATGCTTATATTTCAGGTTACGTGCGGGGATTGGCCCGTCATTTCAGTGATTTGGCCAATCACTGCCGCTTTGCAGATACGGTTGTTGCAAGCGCCTTTGATCTGCTCAATGCAAATCAAGGTGAGCAGACCATGGAAGAACTTTTTTTGACTCTGATTGAAGAGCGCCTCGGTATCGATGGAACGCTCTTTCGCGATCGTTTGAACCAGTTCTGTAACAACGGTCTGCAGTGCCTAGCGCCGTTGGTCCGTCCTTTCCCCTTGGTCCGGAAAATCTTGCAGGAATGTTTCGATAGCGGACTGCGGGTAATTATCGCCACCAACCCGGTTTTTCCCCTTCCGGTGGTTGAGGCGCGGCTGAAATGGGGCCAGTTGGATGACTTTCCCTTTGAACTGATCACCAGTTATGAAAACTGTCGATTCTGCAAACCGCATCGGCAATATTTTGTCGACATTTTGCATTCCCAGGGCCTCAGTCCACAACAGGCGATTATGGTCGGCAATGACACCGAATATGACCTTCCAGCTCAGCGGGTAGGCCTGACCACCTTTTTGCTCGACACCTGCCTGATCGACCGGAACAACCGATCAGCTCATGCCGATTTTTACGGTAGTCACCAGGACCTTCTGGAACTGGTCCGCTGTATCGCCACAAACCGCCGAAACAATTGACACCGGGGGCTTTTTTGGGTAATCTGCAGGTTGTTTTCTCTCTGTTGAAAAGGGATTTTCCTGCCATGAGTACCCATCGCTTGCTCCTTATTCTCTGTCTACTGGCCGCTGTTCTACTTGGTGGCTGCCGAGAACAGCGTCAGGACGCCAGCATTCCTATTTCGGTGCGAGACAGCAAGGTCGCGCCGCCCGTGGAAAAGCCGCCGCAGGAGTTGCTTACCACCCAGCGGGCTTTTAGCGAAGTTTCGCAAAAGGTTACCCCGGCGGTGGTTAATATTCAGGCGGCTCGTGTGCAACGGGTGCCGCAGCTCGGCCCCATGTTCGATGACTTTTTTGGCGAGCTGTTCAAGCGTCATCCCCAACGCCAGAGGCAGACTAAGAGCCTAGGCTCCGGGGTCCTCATCAGTGCCGCAGGCTATATCTTGACCAACGAACATGTGGTCAAGGGGGCTGAGGAGATTAAGGTCAAGCTCGCCGATGGTCGCATCTTCGGTGGTGAGTTGATCGGTACCGATCCCGATACCGATGTTGCCGTACTTAAGATTGCTGCCAGCGAAGAGCTGCCGGTGGCGGTGCTCGGCGACTCGGATGCCCTGCAGGTCGGCCAGTGGGCGCTGGCTATCGGCAATCCTTTTGGCCTCGATAGCACCCTGACTGTCGGCGTGATTTCGGCCACCGGGCGTACCGATGTCGGTATCGAAGCTTTTGAAGATTTTATTCAGACCGACGCCTCCATCAATCCCGGTAATTCGGGGGGGCCGTTGTTGAATATCTATGGTGAGGTGATCGGCATCAACACTGCCATCGTCGCTTCCGGCCAGGGTATCGGCTTTGCCATTCCCATCAATTTGGCCCGCCAAGTCGCCGGTCAGCTGATGGAAAACGGCGAGGTGGTCCGTGGCTACCTAGGGGTCGGCATTCAGCCCCTGTCGCCTGCTTTGGCTGAAACTTTTGGTTTGGATCGCGCTACCGGCGCCTTGGTCAATCAGGTGCTGGCCGATTCACCGGCTAGCGCGGCCGGACTACGCCGGGGCGATCTGCTGTTAAGCTATAACGGCCGTGAGATTACTAGCGTACGTAGTCTGCAGCTATTGGTGGCCAATACCCCCGCTGGCGATACCGCCCAACTTGAAATTCTGCGGGACGGTCAACGTTTGGACCTGACTGTAACCATCGCCAGTCGTGAACAGCAGGTGGTCGCAAGCGACGCCACCAAGTCTATAGAGGATCACGAAGCTCGCAAAACCGGTTTGGGGTTGACTGTGATTCCTGCCGAAGGGGGCGGGGTGCAGGTTCAGGCCATCAATCCCGAGAGCGGTAGTGCCCGGGGCGGTGTTCGGCCAGGGGACCTGATTCTGGCGGTTAACCAGTATAAGATTACCGATCTATCCTCTTTCGAAGAGGCAGTGCAGGATATCCAAAAATCCAAGTATGTGCGTTTGTTGCTCAAACGGGGCAATTCGACGCTTTATCTGGCCTTTTCTGCATCCTGATCGGCTCCGGGGTGGACGCTGCAGTCTGCTCAGGTCACAGATTCATCGTGAGGAAACATCCGGAAGTTCAAGACGGATATAACGTCCGTTTTACCTAGGGAGGTACTATGGCCAGGGTTGTTGATAATCCACAGATCGCTTTTCGATTGGCCCGCGCCATCGTTTCGGATGTCGCTCTCTATAACCAGAGCAAGGTTAAAGAGGGGATCGAAAACGACACGGTTTTCGATCTGCTGAACAACGAGCTGCAGGAAGGGCGAGAGCACTATCTGACCCGCGTTTCAACAGAAGTCGAAAATCGGGAGCAGATCTATGATCGGGCTATTGTCGATATTATGATTAAACAGGCCGGCAAAATCAGAAGTTCTATCTGGTAGATGGAGAACGTGCAGAGTTTTACCTTTGATCGTTCGCGTATGCCCGAACGCCTCGACCGCTTTCTGGCCGAGGCGCTACCGGAACTGTCCCGCTCGCAACTTAAGCGTCTCATTGACGAGGGACGGGTTACTCTCAACAATGCAGCAGTAAAGGCCAGCACCAAGCTAAAGGGTGGCGAAGAGATTGCGATCACTCTGCCCGAAGCGGTGCCTACCGAAACCCTTTCGCAAGACATCCCCCTGACCGTTCTGTACGAGGATTCCCAGCTGATTGTCATCGATAAGCCGGCCGGTATGGTGGTGCATCCGGCGCCCGGCCATTCTCAGGGGACCCTGGTCAATGCTCTGTTGTATCATTGCCAGGATCTGTCGGGAATCGGTGGCGAACTGCGACCCGGCATTGTACATCGTCTCGATAAGGATACCTCGGGTGTCATGGTGGCCACCAAGACCGACGAGGCCCATCAGCATCTGGCCCAGCAGTTCAAGGATCACAGCATCAATCGTCGCTATGTCGCCTTGGTTCACGGTCTGCTACCAACCCCCAAAGGTACCGTCGATAAGCCCATTGGGCGCCATCCGACTCAGCGTAAAAAGATGAGCACCGGCAGTCGCAACGGTCGGCAGGCAGTGACCCACTGGAAGGTGCTGCAAGTCTTTGAGGAGGATCGATTGACCCTGGTTGAGCTGCGTCTGGAAACGGGTCGCACCCATCAGATCCGGGTCCATTTAGCTGACATGTTACATCCCGTCCTCGCAGATCCGGTCTACGGTGGCAATCGCATCAAGACCCTCAAGGATCCCGAGCTGCGACGTCTTGCTACAAGCCTCGATCGTCAGGCCCTGCACGCCAGGCTGCTTGGTTTCATTCATCCGGTCAGCGGCGAGTATCTGGACTCTTCCAGTGCTGTGCCTGAAGACATGCAGTCGATTATCGATTATTTACAGAACAAGTATTTGGCGGCTTCGGCCGTTTGATCATAACGGGAGTTTCAATCACCATGAAACAGGTACGACAGGGAAAGATCAGCTATCTACGGCCCGACTGGGCGACTCAGCACAATCTGCAGGCAGGCTTCAGCACCCGCAACGGCGGGGTCAGTCGTCCCCCCTTTAATTCACTCAATCTGGCCTTTACCACCGAGGATGCCCGCCATAACGTCGAAGGCAACCGTTCGACCTTGGCTCGGGCCTTTGAGGTGCAGACCCAACAGTTGCTCACCGTCAACCAGGTGCACGGCAACGATATATTGGTCATCGACCAGGCGAACTACGATCTGTCGCACTTTCTAAGCATCGAAAGTGACGCCATCGTGACCAACCAGCCCGGGATCATGATCGGCGTATTAGTTGCCGACTGTTATCCGGTCTTGCTGTTCGATCCGAAGCAGCGGGTCGTGGCCGTGGTTCACGTTGGCTGGCGGGGTGCTGCCAGCGGCCTGCTGGGTAAAACTGTCGCCTCCATGCAGAGTGTCTTCGGCAGTCGCCCCGAGCAGATTCTGGCTGCTGTCGGTCCCGGTATTGCCGCTCACAGTTATACCGTCGACCGCCCTGTGCGAGACGCCTTTCAGGCGGGAAGCGGCCACTGGTCGCGCATCGCCAAGGAAACCGATCTTCACCAGTGGCAGGTGGATTTACAAAAGAGTTGTCTGCTGCAGTTAGAAGGTGCCGGTCTTGCCGCCACCCAGGTCAGCGTGGTGGCCGAATGCACCTGCTGCCATCGGGAACTGTTCTTCTCCTATCGTCGGGATGAGGGTCAGACGGGGCGCCAGATGGGCTTTGTAATGCTGAAATAGCCTTTGTTTATCTGAGTCGAGTTGAAGGGCAGTATTTTGGAATTTTTTGTCGAGGTGTCTGAAGAGCAGGTGCGCCGTGAGCGGGAAAAAGCTCGCGAGCTGCGTCGCAGTCAGTGGTGGAAAAACCGTATCGCCACCGGTATCTGTCACTTTTGTGGCTGTCAGGTGGCGCCCAAAGCGCTGACCCTTGACCATGTCGTACCGGTGATTCGTGGCGGTCGTTCAACACGGGGTAATTGCGTGGCCTGCTGTAAAGAATGCAACAACCAAAAGAAGCATATGTTGCCGATTGAGTGGCAGGCCTATCTCGAAAGGCTCGGCAACGAACACGCTGAGTAAATCTGCCCAAAAAGCATTTATTGAAAACGCCCCCTGTAGCTAGACAGCTGCCGGGGGCGTTTTTGTGTCTTCTTTACGCAATCTTTACCGATCCTTTAATCGTTGGCTACAGGCTTGGGATAGGCTGTGACTCAAAGAAAAGAAAAAGTTGCCCAACTTCCGGGAGGTAGCGTCATGAGAAAATTGGTAAGGATTCTGTTAACAGGGTTGATGGTTGCAGTGCTGGCAGGATGCGCCACTACTGGCAGTAAGATGGATGATCAAGGCATGATGAACGACAAGGTCAAGTGCCCGGCCTGTGGCTTCGAATTCAACGAGCCATCCGACGCCTGATCGGCGCTCTGAAGCATAGATAGATACGAAAAAGGCCGTCTAACGACGGCCTTTTTTATTGTGAGTTTTGGGCGGCCCGGCTTAGATCAACAGGGCATCGGTCTTGGCGGCCATGATCAAATCGTTGCGGTGCAGGCCCTTGATCTTGCGCGTATACCACCGCACCGTCACCTTGCCCCATTCAGTAAGAATCTCCGGATGATGCCCCTCGGCCTCGGCCAGTTCGCCTACGCGGTTAGTAAAGGCTAGCGCCTCGGCAAAGTTGCCAAACTTGTAGGCTCGACTCAATACCTCAATACCGCAGACGATTAGAATCTCCCACTCGGGAATTTGTGGCCGATACTGAGCGATCTCCTCCGAAGTGGCACGGGGGGCGCCTTTACGGCAGGCCTCGCAGGTTAATTCGCATAAGTTGTCCATGACCGACTCCTGTTCTTGCAGGTTTTGGTTTGGTTGGCAGGTATCGTTAAGATCACCTCCCCTACCAGCATACCGAATATTCACTGGAAAGCACAACCTGGCGTGAGGTTGTTTGTTGAGTGTGGTGTTTGATAGATTAGGGATTGTAGGAATGTCCCGAAAGGTGATCCCTTTGCTGCGGGATAATGAGTAAAACAACCTTTGGGACAATAAACCCTTTACTTACCATTCCATCTATTGAATATTGGAGTCCGTAAATTTACTGGTTTTCATGGAGGGGGTCGGCGGAGCTCATGAGATAAACCGTTTGGCTGGCCTGCTACTGCCATAGGTTTCGAATATTGTCCAGCTTGGTTCGCAGAAGTCTTGAAACGCACATTTAATATATATAAGGGGCGTCTTATGCGGGTCCGTATATGACGCCTTAATATGTAACTCAGCGACTCTAATCCAAAGCAATAACAGTAATTTGCCGAGCTTTCAGGTGTTTTCTGTTTGGTGTGATAGGCGGCCAGGAACTTAGAACTCGGCGGCTTATACGGATCCGCCCATTTACTG
>JABXKU010000061.1 GCA_013619105.1 Desulfuromonadales bacterium | reverse complement strand
GTATTTATCCATCAATGTTTTGGCTATTTTTAACTTAAGAACTATGCTCCTTCAGTATCAATTGCATCACCAGGGCATCTTCGCCGTCACTATAATAACGCAGACGGCGGTCGATCTCACAAAATCCAAACGACCGATAAAGAGCAATAGCCGCAAAATTGGATAGTCGAACCTCCAACAAAGCGCACTCAAGACCGGTCTGCAGATTTCGGTACAGGGCCTGTTCGAGCAAAGTATGGGCCACGCCGCTTCTGCGCATATTCGGCGCCGTAGCTACATTGAGGATATTCAATTCCTCACAAACTCGCCAACCGCAGAGAAAACCTGCGAGATTAGGTCCGCGCCATAACAAATCAACACGTGACAGTGGATTGGCCAATTCGCTCAGGAACATAGCCTTGGACCAAGGAGCACGATGACACAAATGCTCAATGACCAGCACCTGCTCCAAGTCCGCTTCAGTCATAGGTCGGATGATGTTCTCAGGGTTCATAAGAAGTGTGAAGCTTAAAGGGAACTGCAGCAATAGCAACAGTAACGCATGAAGAAAAATACGTGCCATGACAAAAGATTCATGACAGACTAGCCAAAAGAGGTTAGAATAAATCTTAACGGGTCAGCAACTTAAAGTATTACGCCTACCCGCTTCAGCGCATCATAATTCACCCCCTGTACCGTGTAAAGAACCAATCTCGCTGTAGTTACGGCAAGGGACTTTGGCGTTGACAAGGAGTGGTTGGTTGATTTAATAATGGCCGCATTTATCTGCGAGGAGAGCCAAGAATTGAGTAACGAAAAGAAAATGACCTACAAGGATGCCGGTGTCGATATTGATGCGGGCAATCGTTTTGTCGATATGATCAAGCCATTGGTCAAAGCAACCTCAAGGCCTGAGGTATTGACCGATATCGGCGGTTTTGGCGGCCTATTCTCGCTACATGCGGACAAGTACGAGAAACCGACGCTCGCCACTGCGACCGACGGTGTGGGCACTAAGCTCAAAATAGCCTTTATGACAGACAAGCACGATACCGTTGGTATCGACTTGGTAGCAATGTGCGTTAACGACATCGCCGTACAGGGGGCTGAACCGCTCTTTTTTCTCGATTACATGGCCACGGGTAAACTGGCTCCGGAAAAAGGTGTGGAGATCGTTAAAGGCATTGCCGAGGGTTGTCTGCAGGCAGGATGCGCCCTTATTGGTGGCGAAACAGCAGAGATGCCCGGTTTCTACGCCGATGGGGAGTACGACCTGGCCGGCTTCACCGTTGGCATCGTCGACAACAGCAAGATCATCGATGGCTCCACTATTACCGTCGGCGACCGCTTGATCGGACTGGCTTCGACGGGCTTGCACTCCAACGGCTTTTCCCTGGTACGCAAGATCTTGTTTGAGAAGATGGGATTGACCGTCGACTCCCAGCTCGACGAGTTGGACAAGCCCCTCGGCGAAGAATTGCTGACACCGACTCGGATCTACGTTAAAACCATTCTCAACCTGTTGCGTGACTTTGAGATCAAAGGCATGGCTCATATTACCGGTGGCGGCATCGTCGAAAATGTCCCCCGGGTCCTGCCTAAGAGTTGTCAGGCCATTATCGAGAAGGACAGCTGGCCCAAACCGGCTATTTTCGAAGTCCTGCGTCGCGGTGGTAACATTGACGAACTGGAAATGTACCGCACCCTGAATTACGGCATCGGCATGGTTTTGGTTGTTCCTGAGCAGCAAGTCGACGATATCATGGTGAGACTTACTGGGCTCAATGAGCAAGCCTACGTTATCGGCCGCATCGCTAAAAGCGATACCGATGCAAGCGTCGTACTGAATTAACCTCGAGGAGGCCACGGCCTACTCTGGAACGTTCGAGGAATCACTGTGAGCAACAAGCTACGCCTCGGTATTCTTGCCTCCGGCGGGGGAACCAATCTGCAGACGATCATCGATCGTATTCAAGACGGAACCCTCAACGCTGAAGTCGCTCTTATTCTCAGCAACAAACCGACAGCCGGTGCATTGCAACGGGGAAAACTAGCAGGCATTCCGACTCTGTGCATTGACCAACGACACTATAAGGACCGGCTCGATTTCGACCGGTCCATGGTTTCCGCACTCAGCGAAGCCAATGTGGAGTTGGTGATACTGGCGGGTTTCATGCGACTTATTTCCGATGAGTTTCTCGACGCGTTCCCCAACCGCATCATGAACATCCACCCTGCCCTGCTGCCCGCCTTTGCAGGCCTGAATGCTCCGCAACAGGCTCTTCAATACGGCACGCGGATAACCGGCTGTACCGTTCACTTTGTGGATGCCGGAGTCGATACCGGACCGATTGTCATTCAAGCGGCGGTACCGGTGTTGCAAGATGACACCGTAGAGACCCTTTCAGCGCGAATCCTTTGCCAGGAACACCAAATTTATCCTGAAGCAATTCGTCTCTTTGCCGAAGGCCGCCTTCGCCTTGTCGAACGCCGGGTCCACATCGACCCACCTGTGGCTAAGCCCGACGAGGTACTTCTGAGCCCTCCTCTCAGCTGAGTCGAAACTGATTACAAGGTCATCCTGTACCCTTTAGAGGATTTGATGCTCAAACCGATTCTGGTTAGCGCCTGTTTGCTCGGGTTACCTACCCGCTATGATGGCAAACATAAAGACAACGATCCGGTTCGCAAGCATCTCAAGGAACAGGGGCTACTACCCATCCCGGTCTGTCCTGAACAGTTAGCCGGCCTTCCGACCCCTCGGCCACGATGCTGGTTTGAAACGGGAGACGGTGAAGGCGTTTTGGCTGGACAGGGTCGACTCGTTTGTTCCGATGGCACAGAAATGAGTCCCTCTTTTATACAAGGTGCCGAGGTAACCCTTGAAATTGCACGCCTTACAGGTTGCCGAACCGCCCTTTTTAAAGAAGGTAGTCCCTCCTGCGGCGTAGGACGCATCTATCGCCAGCAACAGTCCGTCGGCGGCCAAGGAGTCGCCACCGCTTTGTTAAGGCGTAGCGGTCTGCAGGTATACGGAGAAGAAGATCTTTAACCGGCAATTGCCCCACTTTCTCCTGTTTACCTATTCAGTTTGCGGTCAGGAACCATCAATATGGCTACGGAACATTATGACCTGATTGTTATTGGCGCAGGACTGTCCGAACAGATTGCCGCCACCTTACTGGCCGGGCAAGGCTATCGCGTCCTTTCGTTCCCCTCTACTTATCAAGCCGAACAACAGACGTTAGCTTGTTGTCCGGCCCTGAATAAGCTACTGAAAAGCCTTAAGGGAGAGAATCTTTTAAGAGACTCAATCGATTCCGTGCAGCTGGTTACAGACGACATTCGATTGCAACTGGGCGGGCCTCTGCCTTTGGCAGACGAACTCCGGCGTGAGTTCCCAGACCACCATGACTCCATGTTGGCTCTATTAGACCAACTCGACGCCTGGGGCCGCAAACTAAGTCTACTTCTTACCAGGGCCGCCCCTAACTTTTCCCTGCTTCCTTTACGCCTTCTGGCTCTTTATAAGCGTCAGTTAAGCAACAATCTGCCTGCCCGCAAACTGCAACAGCCTATTCTGCAGTTATTAACAACCCTTGGCGCTCCCAAACCTCAACAAACGCTAAGCCAGTTGCTATCCGGAATTTGTCTGGTGACACCAGAAAGACTTTCCGTCGCTGAGGCCGCATTAAAATGGCATATTACCACTCGCCCTCGAAACATTATGATTCCAGAACTGTCTCAACTATTAGCAGAGCACTATGCTGCTGCCAGCGGCCAGAATATCCCACTGGATGAATTGGCCACAATCAAACAAACCGGCAAGCATCCCACTGGAATCAGCTTACTCAACGGGAAAGCCCTTAGCGCACGCCAGTTCTTGGTCGGTCCCTTACCCAAGCATATCGAACTAGATACCGCTCTGGCATCGATCATAGCCAAGGCTCCCTGTAAGCCGCGGCGCTGGATTCTTTCAGGCCTCCCTCTGCAACGGCCGCCGATGCTGGACCGGCAGGTCATCCTGGCCGGAAAACAGACCTTGAGCCTGACCTGGGATCAAGAAAGCCTACCACCAGGGCAAGCCCTGCTTGAAGATGTCCGACCGGCAGCACTCAACACCCTTGACACAGAAACAGTTCTTAAGCAACTATCGCCCCTGTTGCCCTTTACCAACTTTGAGCTGACAGAAACAGATTGTTCACCAAGAGAAATGGTCATGCATAACAGCTTCTGGCCAAGGGGGGGGCTACCCAGACTGGCAGCTTCCAACGTCTTGTTTTGTCACGCAGCCCATCTGCTGCCATCGCTCGGCGTCAATGCCGATGTGATACTTGGACAGGCCGCAGCCGCCACCTTGCAAAAGCGGCTCGGCTAGCATATATGCTACTTTCAGTCATGGTTTGACTGAAGCCCGTCAAACAAATGGAAACGGAAAAAGAAGTTGCAAAGGCCAGAAAAGCGTGCTAGAAATAACAGCTCTAAAATTCCAGGAGGTTTTCAAAATGGCAAGAGTTTGTGAGATATGTGGCAAGAGACCGACGACTGGCAATAATGTCAGTCATGCGCAGAACAAGACCCGGAAGGTATGGTATCCTAACCTCCAGAAAATAAGAGCGCTGCACAAAGGCAAGGTACAGTCTGTCAAGATCTGTACCCGCTGTCTGCGTTCCGGAGCCGTTACCAAAGCCTGATTGGGCTAAAACGGACCATACAGCTTATGTAGTAATAAAAAAGGGGGGAACTGATGTTCCCCCCTTTTTTATTACCAAACACCTTGTGAACTGTCAGAAATCCTGGGCCACGCCTTCAATCTCCAACAGAGCGTTTTTGGGCAAAGCCGCCACCTGAACCGTGGCCCGTGCCGGCGGTGCATCGGTGTGAAAAAAGCGCCCATAAATTTCATTGACGACGCCAAAGTCCTGCATGTCGACAAGGTAGATGGTCGTTTTAACAACCGCATCAAAACCCAGTCCAGCGGCCTTTAACACCGCACCGATATTATGCATGACTTGCTCGGCCTGGGCCGCAATCCCCCCTGGAACCAGCTCACCGCTGGTAGAATCAATAGCGAGCTGGCCAGAAAAGAACAACCAGTCTCCAACCTTGACAGCTTGGGAATAGGGGCCGATTGCCGCTGGCGCGTCCGCTGCGACGATAACCTGTTTGCTTGTCATAGCTCTCCCCCTCACTCAATGCCCATAATTTTGGCACCCATCGACACGATGCCTTCAGCCGCGCATCCGCTCGACTCTATCAACCCCTTTGACCTGTCGCAGGGCCCTGGTTATACGATCGAGATGGGCCCGGTCCTGCAGGTCGATGGTAAAGACGATCTGGGCCTTGTTATCATCAGTGGTCTGCACGCTAGCCGAAATAATATTAGCTTCGCAGTTACTCACCTCACCACTAATGTTAGCTAGAATCCCTTTCTGATCGAGGCAGAAAACCTTCAACTTGACCAAATGGGAGGACTTCTTCTTAAGATCCCACTCCACCTCGATGCGCCGCTCGGGATCGCCTTGTAACACCCCGGGACAATCAGCCGAATGCACAGTGATCCCACGGCCACGGGTAATAAAACCGACCACCGAATCGCCCGGCAGAGGATTGCAACACTTGGCGTAGCGCACCATGATATCGTCGAGGCCTTGAATTTTTATCGCACTGGAAGGCTTTTTGTGTATTCTTTCCAGCACCTGGCCGATACGCCCCTTTTTCTTTGGCGCTTCTGGCGACCGTCGATCTTCTGGCACCACCCGCCCTACCACCTGCCCCAGAGAAAGCTTACCGTAGCCAATCGCGGCCAACAGGTCGTCGCTGGCGTGATAGCCAAGCTCCTCCATTGCCGTCGCCATCTCCGCCGACTGCAGGGCCCGCTTCAGGCTCATGCCGTATTTACGCAATCTCTTTTCGAGAAGTTCCCGTCCGAGGAGCAGACTCTTTTCATGCTGTTCCGTCTTGATCCACTGCCTTATCTTGCCGGCGGCTCTGGAGGTCTTGACAAATTTCAACCAGTCCTTGCTCGGCTGCTGACTGGTGGCGGTTATAACCTCGACAATATCACCACTGTTCAATTCAGTCTTTAAGGGAACAAGCTTACCGTTAACCCGAGCCCCACTGCAGTGATTGCCCACATCAGTATGCACGCTGTAAGCAAAATCGATGGGTGTGGCCCCCCGCGGGAAAGCTTTAACGGTGCCCTTAGGAGTGAACACATAAACTTCATCGGAAAACAGGTCGTCATTGAGAGCCTCCAGCAGGCCCAGCTCATTGCTGTCCTCTTGCTGTCCCCCGAGAAGCCGCCTCAGGGATCCTACCTGCTTTTCGGTCTCAGCGGCAGAGCCCTGCCCGGCCTGCTGCTCCTTGTATCGCCAGTGGGCGGCTATGCCCTCTTCTGCGATACGATGCATTTCCTCGGTACGAATCTGCACTTCCATGCGCTCGCCAAAGGGCCCGATAACCGTGGTATGCAGCGATTGATACATATTTGGCTTGGGCATGGCGATGAAGTCCTTGAACCGCCCAGAAACAGGTTTCCATGCCGCATGAATCACTCCGAGTACTGTGTAACATTCGGGCATGGTCTGCACGATCACGCGAAAGGCAATGAGATCGTAAACTTCGTCGAAATCGACTTGCTGGCGAAGCATTTTTCGATGAATCGAATAGAGATGCTTATAGCGTCCGTAGCAGACCCCTTTAATGCCGTGGCGACCGATTTTCTCCAAAAGCAGCCGCTTAACTTGATCGATGTAGCCAGAGCGATCCTTTTCGTTGCGGGCAACCTTATCCCGCAAATAGAAATAGATCTCCGACATGGCATAGCGAAGCGACAAATCTTCCATTTCGCACTTCAACCAGCTGACACCAAGACGGTTCGCCAGAGGGGCGTAGATCGCCAGGGTCTCTTTGGCAAAACGCCGCTGCTCATCCTCGGCGATCTTGTCCATGGTGCGCAGATTCTGCAAGCGGTCGGCTAACTGCACCAGAATAATGCGGATATCCCTGGCCATGGAAAGCAGCATCTTGCGAAAGTTTTGCGCCTGACTTTCTTCACCAGCGGAGAAGACCAACCTGCGGAGGTTGGCCAGACTCTCGACCAACTCGCCAATCTCGGAGCCGAATTGTTGGCACAGCGTATCGATATCGACCAGTTGCTGGTCCACAATGTCGACAAGCATGCCGGCCACAAGGGTCGCCACGTCCGGTTTAAACCGACTCAAAATGGAAGCAACTTCCACGGCATGGGCCAGACATGTTTCGCCGGAAGCCCGATGCCGACCGCCATAGACCCTTACACACAGAGCGTAGGCCTGCCTTAGCTGATCGATTTCCGCGACGGGGTGTTGGTCAAGAAGCTGTTGAACGATACTTTTAAACTGCTGGGATGGGCGCATGGCAAAAGGCCGAAGGAGGGGAATTGACTTTATAAATGTAGTACCACCAAGACGTAAAGAAGGCTGGCCGGCACAAAAACACCGACCAGCATAATTAAAGTCTAGGTTATGGGGATTGGGATCTCGTAGTCCACCTTGCCAGCGGCGACTTCCCGCAAGCCAAGGACAATTTTTTTATTGTTGTTTTTGTTCTCAATCAGCGGGTTAGCTCCCTTATAGAGCTGCTTGGTACGCTTGGCCGCTACCATGACGAGCAGAAAACGGTTAGGAATCTGCTGCAAACAATCTTCTACAGTAATACGTGCCATAGAATTATTTCCCTGTTATGTGTTGAAAGGCTGTAAATATTAATGTTTATGACCAGAACCATCCCTGCAGAGAACTATGATCAAGAGGCGAGTTCACCAAAAAGACACAGCACCTGGTCCTTCAAAACCTCGGTCCGACATGCCGTTGCCACTAAAATAGACTGCAACTGCCGGCTGGCGAGATCAAAATTGTCATTGATCACCAGGTAATCATACCAGAACATTTCACGCATCTCACTGCGCGCATTGTGCAGGCGTTGCTCAATCACTTCTGCCGAATCCGTCTGCCGGCCTTTGAGCCGTCGCTCCAACTCTCGAAAAGAGGGAGGCAAGACAAAGATGAAAATGGCGTCAGGACAACGCTCCTTGAGTTGAGCAGCCCCTTGGCAATCGATTTCAAACAACAGGTCACAACCGTCACTACGCCCGGACTCCAGACTGGCAACGGCTGTCCCATAACGATTACCATGGACCAGCGCCCATTCAACAAAGGCCTCGTCAGCCACCATGGCGTCGAACTCAGCATTGGAAACGAAATGATAATCCCGACCGTCGACCTCACCGATCCGAGGCGAACGTGTCGTATGAGAGACAGAGTGCCGCAGATTGGGCAAAATGTCAATTATCGCCTTGCACAGGGACGTTTTTCCGGCCCCGGAAGGCGCGGATACTACATAAAGAAGTCCTCTACGCTGCATGCTTGTTTCCTGTCACCGACGATGGGTACAACGTACCCAGATGGCTAAAAAGATTGACGTCACTGTCTTGCAGCATCAAGCACCGAAAATGGATCATTCGATGTTCTGTACCTGCTCACGAATTTTTTCGAGCTCGGACTTGATGGTCACGACCTGCCGAGTCAAGTCCACATCGTTGGACTTGGACCCCATGGTATTAGTCTCGCGGTTGAGTTCCTGAACCAGAAAATCCATCTGCCGACCAACAGGCTCATCGCTCTCAAAAAGCGTTGCAAACTGCTGCAGATGACTTTTGAAACGGGTCAACTCTTCGCTGATATCACAACGGTCGGCAAATATAGCGATTTCCTGGGCCACCCGTTGGGGATCTAATTCAAAGCCCTTCTCTAGTCGGGCAAGGCGTTCCTGCAGTTTCAAACGCCATTCCTGGGGAATCATAGGTGCTCGCTGAGCCGCATCGGCTAACAAAGTCTCCAGCCTTGCAAAACGCTCCTGCATATCCTCACAGGTGGCCGATCCTTCCGCCAGGCGCATGCCTTCAACAGTCTTCAGGGCATGGTCGAGGGCTACTTCCAGACAGTGGCGCACATCCTCGACAGCGGGTTCTGCCTCTTTGAGAGTGATGACATCTTTTTGTGCGGCCAGCAACTGAACACTTACCCCACCAGTCAATTCAAAGGTTCGCTCCATGCCTTCCAGCAACTGTAGGTAATGATCCGCCAGAGCACGGTTGAGAACCGGCACCTTGTCTGCATCAGAGGCAAACTCGAGGTTAATATAGACATCGACACGCCCACGCTTGAGCCGAGCCGCAACCTGTTTGCGTATTTCCCCTTCCAGAACCATCAAAGTGCGGGGCACCTTGACCGCAACATCGCTATAGCGATGATTGACCGATTTCACTTCCACTGTGAGAGAAATATCGTTGCGTGAGGCTTGGCCCTTGCCATAGCCTGTCATGCTTTTAATCATGAAGTATCCTTTGTCCTGTTAAATTATGGGCGCCTCAAACGGACTGACGACAAATATAATCGGCCGCCTCTTTGAGGTCGGCAAATGTTTTAGCCCGTTGTGACGCCAAAGTTTGGGCAGTCTCTTTACCATAGCCAGTAAGCACCAACAACGACGAACAGCCGGCTTTTTCCCCCGCCTCAATATCAGCTTCTTTATCACCGATCATAAAGGATCGGGACAGGTCGATGCCATGTTCCCGAGCCGCCTGCAACAGGAGCCCCGGCTCTCCCTTGCGGCAAGTACAGACACAGCGCAACGCCCCTTCTCCGGCAGTGGGATGATGAGGGCAGACATAAAAGCCATCGACATGGGCGCCGGCTGCGGTCAGACGCTGAGCCAGATGCTGATGCAGGGCTTCAACGTCTTGCAGAGAGAAGTAACCACGGGCCACTCCAGACTGATTGGTTACCACCAGCACTAGATACCCGGACCGGTTGAGCTCTTTAATGGCCTCTAGGGATCCGACAATGAACTGAAAATCCACGATACGATGGAGGTAGTTTTTCTCCACATTGATCGTACCATCACGATCGAGAAACACCGCCGGTCGACCTGCTACATCAATCTTGCTCATAGCGATCGAGAATCCGCTCGATAATGTTTGTGGTGGAGCGGCCGTCTACCAGGTCGATGAGTGCCACCCGGCCGCCGTAGCTTTCCACCAGGTCTCGGCCAACCACCGTCTCCGGCGTGTAATCGCCACCCTTGACCAGAATATCGGGCCTCAGCATCTCGATTAACTCCAGGGGCGTATCCTCATCAAAGGTCACCACATAGTCAATACAGGTCAAAGCTGCCAGAATGTGGGCCCTCTCCTGTTCACCGATCAAAGGGCGATTGGGGCCCTTGAGCCGGCGAATCGATGCATCCGAATTGAGGCCTAACACCAACAGATCGCCCTGGCGTCGAGCCTGTTGCAGATACTTCACATGACCCACGTGCAGCAAATCGAAACAGCCATTGGTAAACACAATGGTCTTGCCCCGTTGCCTTTCAGTTTCAAGGATTTGCGCCAACCGTTCGCGACGTTTTATCTTGGCGTCTCCTTCAAGAAATTGATGGGAGAACATCTCACGAATTTCGTCCACACTGACAGTTGAGGTACCGACCTTGCTGACGGCAATGCCCGCCGCAAGGTTGGCCATGCCTGCGGCATCCTCAATAGGCAATCCGCAGGCCAAACCAACGCCGATCAACGACAATACCGTGTCTCCGGCACCGGTGACATCGTATACCTCCTGCGCTTCCGTCGGCAGATGAATTTCATCACCCCCCTGAAAAAAGATACTAATTCCTTCTTCACTGCGGGTCACCACTAGGGTTTCCAATTCCAGCTCTTGCAGCAGGGCCTGTCCGGCTGAACGCAAGCTGTCCTGATCAGTAATGGCCACCCGCGAGGCCACTTCCGTCTCTTTGCGGTTGGGAGTCAACAATGTCGCGCCACGGTACTTTTGGTAATCACTGCCCTTGGGATCGATGACCACCGGCAGCCCTTGCTCTTTACCGATACGAATGATCTGCTGCAGCAAGCCTTCGGTTAATACGCCCTTGAGGTAATCCGAAATCAGGATCACATCGAAGTTTGTCGCCTGCTCCCTGACATAGGCGGCCAGAGCCTGCTCCTGCTCCGCAGAAATCGGTTCCCTACTTTCCCTGTCAAAGCGCATCATCTGCTGATGGCTGGCAAGAATGCGGGTTTTTCGACTGGTCTTGCGCTGTGGGTCAAACAGCAGCCCCGTCGTGTTGACTTCAATTGTTTCCAGCATGCTGCGCACCAGGTCGCCATCCTGGCCGTTGCCAAGCACGCTGGCAACGTGCACCTGGCAACCGAGGGTCACCAGGTTATTGATCACATTACCGGCACCGCCCAGGCGCAAATCTTCACTGGTAATGTCGACCACCTGGACAGGCGCCTCGGGACTGATACGTTCAGTCTTTCCCCAAAGATATTCATCAAGCATCAGATCACCGACCACCAAGGCCCTCACTGTGCTGACTCGGTCTAGAAACTGTTCTACTTCAGTACGATTCATTGAGTATATTCCATTCCGCTTTACAATCTGAATTGGTTTTGAATCCCTCTGTCGGTGCACCTTTGCGGAGCACCACAAAGAGCGCGCTATTTCGCTACCATAAAGGGAACACTTATGCAAGGATTTCCGCCGCAGGGCTTACTGTATTCGGTCCAGAACAGCCTGGGCAAAGAGGGGGATATTGATCTCGTGGTGACCAGTAATGGTATAGCCTCGCCCCTTGCCGAGGGTCGGTCGCCTAACCACATTGGCCAAAGGGCGGTAATGCTGAATCATGTCGAAATTGGCGGTGGTAAAACCATCCACCTGATAGCCAAGATTCTGAGCTATAGACAAGGACTTAAGAAAAACCTCCGGCAGCAACACCGCCGAACCCACGTTGAGCCACACCCCGCCGTCGCCGAGGTCGCTGACCACCGAGGTGAGAAGCTTGAAGTCACGGTAGCTCATTTCACCGATGACCGCCCCATCCGCCTCGGGATGCTGATGGATAATATCGGTGCCGATGGCCACATGCACCGTGGCCGGAATATCTTTTTCTATACAGGACGCCAGCAGACTGTACTGGCGAAAGGGGTGTTCATTTTCGATAATCCAGCGGCCAATGGCCTCGCCGTAACCAAAACCTCGTTCTTTCCCCAGACGCAGAGCCTCGTTCATGCCGATGCCGGTCTCCTCGCAAAAACCGAAATCACCGGCAGCCAATACTGCAGCCACATCCTCTGAGGTGGCCCCAATCAGGGAAACCTCAAAATCATGAATGGTCACTGAGCCGTTCATGACCACTGCCGTGATAACATCGGCTTCAATCAACGCCTTAAGTACCGGCTGCAAACCGCACTTGATCACATGACCGCCCATAGCCAGCACCACGGGCTTACCCTTTTGCCGTGCGGCCACCACCGCATCGACCACCCCCCGCAAGCTGTCAGCACCGAGCAAATGGGGCAACCCGTCAAGAAACTCGGCCATTGACTGCCCCGGCTTGGGTGGCTGAGCAAAGTGCTCGGTCACGTTGACCTTGTTGTCACGACTTTTGATGGAGTAGCGCTTGACAGCGGATAGATCAATGGAATCATGAGTTTTTCGGGCCAATTGACAACCTCCCCCCAGGCACGTTCTGGCTAAATCAGGTTGCATTTTAACACCAGCTATAAGCTGACATTCACAGCCCGCACCGAAAAATGATTAAATGACCAAACATCAACTACAATAAACAGTGTGTATACAGCTGTGTTCAAGCATCTTTCCGCTACCGAGAATGCGCAAGCGATCAAAACCAGGGCGCGAGCCCGGTCAATAACTGCCCGAACCGGCCAGAACCGCCTTAACCGTTTTAAAGAGAATACAAATATCAAGCCAGATTGACCAGTTATCGATGTAATGCAGATCCAGCCGAACAATTTCATCGAAGTCCTCAATTTTATTACGACCGCTAGTCTGCCACATGCCGGTTATGCCAGGCTTGATGCTAATACGCCGGCGATGCCAGTTTTCGTACTGAGCCACTTCGTAAGGAGTCGGCGGGCGGGTACCAACCAGACTCATATCCCCCTTTAATACATTCCAAAATTGTGGAAATTCGTCCAAGCTGGTATTGCGCAAAAATGATCCGGTCTTTGTGATCCGCGGATCGTCTTTAATCTTGAAAATCGCCCCGTTCATTTCGTTTTGGGCCAGCAGCTCCTGCTTGCGTTCTTCCGCATCGACAAACATGGACCGAAACTTCCAACAGAGGAAGCTTCGGCCGCTAATCCCCACTCGCTCCTGACCAAAAAAAATCGGGCCCGGCGAATACTTTTTGATGGCAAAGGCGATGAAGGGAAAAAGCAGAGTCGTGATACCAAGCCCCACAATGGAGCCGCAGATGTCCAGAATCCGCTTGAGAAACAGTTGCTGGGCATCCAAGGACTTAGTGTGAAAGGTCAGAACAGGTAAGGTGTCATGAAAGAAGCTGATATCCTTTTTGCAGTTAGGCATATCATAAAAATCCAGCACCATGCGCACGGTGATACCTAGTTCCTGTAGATCCTGCAAAAAATCCTCGACACCCTTCACCAAATCTTTCGGAATGCAGAAAACTACCTCGTCCACCGAATGCGACTTGCATATCGCTTCCAGATCCTGAATACGCCCCAGTACATTATGCCCTCCTATCTTACTATCCGCCACGGCCTCGTCAGCCTGAACGAAACCAATGATCTTCAAACCCCAGTCCGAATGATCCTTGACCAGATGGTGAAACTTATGGGCCTTTTCTCGAGTACCGACGATCAGCAGGTTCCTAATATTGAACCCTCTCTGCCGCCAGAAGCCAAGAGCTACACGGACACCGACTTTTTCCAGAAACAAAAGCAAAAAAGATGCGCAGAGAAAGGTCAGATAAAGCCCCCGGCTGTACCTATCGCGGCCCACAAAATAGATGATCGCCGCGGCGAACAGCCCACCAAGAAGGTGAGAGTTGACCAACTTGCTAAAAATATCGAAAACTGAAAATCTTCGAATGGAAGCGTAGAGGCCCTGATGTTTGAGCAAATAGAACCAGATGGGGAGGATAACTATCAGAACCCAGACATAGTCATACAACGGCAGCAGTTTTCCATGGAACCGGGTACGAACATAGTATCCAAGCACGAACGCAGCACAGATGACAAAGACATCCACCCCGATGGAGAGTTTATTGAACAGTTTGGCCTGCTGCTTCAGCATGATTACCTCTAAGAGCGATCAGAGATCGATAAAATTCAAAACAAATCAGAGAACCATCGGGAAAAGGGCATTATTAAGACCCTGATTAGTATCAACCATCAATCCATTGTCTTATCCCTGAAAGAAGTTCAGGACAAGCATACTCGCTGATACAAGTTCCCCCCTTTATCGAATGATAATCGGCCAACAACTGGCATAACTCGGGGATGTCAAAGGCCACAGAAATTCCCGGTCGCCCAAGAAACCTTTTAACGGTGGCAAGTTGATGCTCATTTCTGTGCTCTCCGAGTGAGGCTCGACGTGGAAATAGGATAATCGGCTTGCATGATTGAAGAGCTGTTAGGATAGATCCCATCCCGGCATGGGCCACAATCAATTCAGCCCTCGAAATCAGATCGTCGAATTCCACAGGGGAAATGAATTGTTTGGCAGAGAAGTTAACGGGTTGATAACTCCCAGGGCCGAACTGACCAAAAACATCAGCACTGGGGTTCATCATAGACCATTTATCCATCGCTCGAATGAGCCTGTCAAACGGCAACTGAGTTCCCACCGTTAAAAAAATCAAAGGACGCCCCCCCAGAAGTGCGGCCCATGCTTACCGGCCAGATGTTCCCATTGAGTCAATGAGACATCGGCAAACCGCTTGGCCAGCCTCCCAGACTTGGAGAGTTCTTCCGAATTTGCAATGCTATCAAGCCACAGAGTTCGTGCCCTAAAGATTTTCCCCCATACCATGGCTGCAAGACCGGGAGCAGCCCCCGTTGATATGACCACATCGGGGCGAACAGAGAGGAAAACTTTTCCTATCTGCAGAAACATCCAGAAACATTTAAATTTCTGGTCAGCATTTGCATCCTTCACTATAAAAAAAGAGCCTTCATGTTGGCTCGAATATCCAGAAGTTGTCGTCACATAATGAATATCATAGCCTGCAAAAGCGGGCCTCAAGCGCAACAACTGCACAAAATGACCTCCCCCAGAAGCGACCGCAAGAATGCGTTTGAAATTTCGCACAGAAACTACCTCACCCTATTTATGCCTATCAAAAAAGAATTTAATTTAGGAACAGAGAATTTATTTCGGAAACATAGGTG
>JABXKU010000151.1 GCA_013619105.1 Desulfuromonadales bacterium | reverse complement strand
TTTTCTTCCTCCGGTGCCAGATGCAGCAACAGGCGCAGAAACTCGCCGGCATGAACCCGTTCCTCATCGAGTTGATGGACAACATGTCCCCCTACTCTCCGATCCAGGAGCAGGCCTTAATGAAGGGTGCCCAGCTCGGGGCCACAGCCATCGCTGAAAACATCATTGGCTACTGGATGGATGAGTCCCCGGCACCCATCATGATCGTTTCGGCCACTGATGATTTACTGGACGATTGGACATCAAAACGACTCGAGCCGTTGATCGACTCCCTTGGTATTAGGGGAAAGATGACCACTCAGTCCGTCAATAAAAAATCCAGAAAGTCAGGCGACAAGGCGAAGAGTAAGGAGTTTTTTGGCGGATTCTTGCTCTGCGCATCTGCACAATCTCCAGGCAAGCAGCGGTCCAACTCTATCCGGGTTTTGATCCGGGATGAAATCGACGGGGCCCCTGCCCAACTCCGTACCGGTGAGGGTAATTATCTCGAAACCACCTATGCCCGTACCTTCGCTTGGGACAACCGTAAAAAGATCTTTGACCTATCGACACCGACCACCATCGAGATGTCCATGATTGCCCGCCGCCATGAGTTGGGGGACCAGCGCGTTTTCCGTATCCCTTGCCCGTATTGTGGCAAATATCAACACCTCAAAATGGGAAACGATCAGACTAAATATGGCCTTAAGGGAGAGTTTAAGGCCGGTGAACTGGTCAGGGCTTATTATCAGTGCGATAACCCGAGTTGCGGGGAAGCTATTTTTAACAACCAAAAGGCCCAAATGTTTCAGGAGGGGAGGTGGGAACCCACAGCCAAAAGTTCATCACGGTTTTTCAGATCCTACCACCTTCCGTCATTTTACTCGCCGGTCGGCATGCTTTCCTGGACGAAGATGTATGAAAAGTACCTTGAGGCGCTGGAAGACCCAGAGGTCATGCGCGGATTTGCAAACCTTTACCTTGGGATTCCATTTAAAGAGCCAGGCAGCAGGCCGAAACTTGACAAGGTTATAGAGCTTATCGGTGGGTACAAAAGCGGAACTATTCCAGAGGGCGTCCTTTACCTGGTGGCATCTATTGACGTTCAGCGTGGATCAGAAAAAGATGAGCGCAATCCTGCCCGACTCGAAATGGAGGTGATGGGCATCGGGGCTGGTTACCGGACGTGGTCGATTATGTATAAAGTTTTCGTTGGTCCTGTAAACGACCCTTTTGAAGGCGCGTGGGAGGATTTGAATGACTTTGCCACCGGTGGAGGCCTTTCCTTCAAACGGAGAGATGGATCAGAATATACCCCCAGAATGATGCTTGTCGACTCAGGCGACGGAACCTTGACTGAGGTCATTTGCCGGTTCTGCGAGCGATGGAGAAACACATATCCATCAAAAGGGTTTCAGGAGCTGAAGACGCGCAAGGGAGAGAAGGGCGGCCTTTACGACGAGAAGGCCCGTCGTGACTTTATCCGGTATCGCTTGGCCGACTTGAAGTTCGGGAAGACCTACGAAATATCAACCAACTATTACAAGGCGAACATTTACAACTTCCTGAACATCCAGAGGCAGCCGACCGACCCACAACGGTCAGGTTTTTGTGATTTCCCGAGAGACTACAGCGAAAAATATTTCAAAATGCTCACTGCCGAGGAGAAACTGAAAGATGGATCCTTCCACACCCCATCTGGTGCCAGAAACGAGGCCTTAGACTGCCGCGTGATGAATATGTGCGCATCTGACATCTATTTGGATATGATGGTTGCGGCCAACAAGGAAAAAGCCAAGGCTGCCGGGTGGAGCAAAATCGAGATTGATAAGATAACGCGACGTATCGTGGTTGACAAATTGGAGTATGCAAACAGGATGAGGGTTTAAGAAAGCATCGTTGACACATCCAAGCAATAAGGATATAGACATACTATATGGCATACCTATCACCAAAAACTCGAGCCGATCTCATAGCGCGTAGAGAAAAGTATCAGGCGGAACTGGATTTGGCCCATGAGGCCTACTTAAAGACCCTGACGCCGAACGAGTCCTACGAGTTTGATGACGGTGCCGCAGGCAGGCAAAAAGCAAAGCGACACAAGCCCTCTGTGATTTCGCAAGAGATAGAGCGCCTTGAGGCTGCGATTGATAAAATTGATCGTAAATTGACAGGCGGCGGGCTTGTTAGCATCCAAGTGAGGAGGGGCGGGTTTTGGTAGGTGCGAATATCCCAACTGCAAAAGTCGTTTATAAGCTCTTTGGCATCCCGATTTGGTCTGTGACAAAAATCATCGATATTGAACCATTTTACGCTGCCGTCTCAGATCGCTTCACGAAAGAAATGGCCGATTTAATCGGAGAGGCACGCGGCGCGAATGACCGACAATAAAAAATATTTAGCTGCCATGATTGTTGGCGGGGCTGATATTAAGCCGCGAGCCTACGGGCCGGGTTATGTCTCGGCGAACTATGGCAGCCGATCATCCGGAGCGAAGTTCGCAGGCGGGATTACTCCGAGTGGTGGTAGAATTTTTGACCATCGTGCCATGCGGAGCAATGCCCGTGATGCCTATCACGATTCTTCACAGGCCAGAGCCATCGTTGACCGGTTCGCTGATAGCGTGGCAGACACTGGCCTCAAGCTCGAATCATCTCCGAATGCAGGCATACTTGGAATCACCCCTGAGCAGGCAGAGGCGTGGGCAACCATAGTTGAACCTCGATTCGATCTTTACGCGAGATCCAAAAACCAGCACCGCGCCGAGAACATGACGTTCTACCAGAGCCACCGGCTATATGAGCTTTTCCAGCAGCGCGAGAACGATATGTTCGTGCGCCTTTATTACAATAATGACAGATCGCTTCAGAACCCACTACAATTCGAATTTATCGACCCTGACCAAATCAGAAATGACGCTTTCACATCGACCTATGGCGTGAGGTTTACCGACGATGGAATCGAAAGAGATTCCCATGGTCGTGAAAAAGCTTACAAAATATGGTATCAAGATCCAACGAAGTACGGGGCTTATAAAGAGGCCACAGTCGACAAGAGGGGCCGAAGTGGCCGCCTCCACATGCTGCACGGATTTTCCCAGGAGTATGCCGGGCAGGGCCGGGGGTATTCCCGTCTTGGCTCGGCCCTGCAAGAGTTCGAGAATATCAGCACCTTTACCTTGGCCCAGATCCAGAAGGCGATAGCTCAGTCGTCAATTTCGATGTACACCAAGCCATCGCAGCATGCAGATGCATCGAACCCTATGGCAGAGTTGATGAATCAGCCAGGCATAGGGCCTGCACCCGCGCTGGTCCCTTGTGTTGGGGCCACCGCCACCGAAGACGAAGCCCTGGCGTGGGCCCTCTCGACCTCCAGGTCCCTGGGTTTAGGCGACGGCGTATGAGGACCCACCATTTTTTCTTCGTCTTTTTCGCCCTCCTCGCGTGCGTGGTGCAGGCCCAGGCCCCGGTGCCGGT
>JABXKU010000150.1 GCA_013619105.1 Desulfuromonadales bacterium | reverse complement strand
CAGGAGTACGTACCGATAATACCGCTAAATATAATGTATTTCCCTTCCGAAACCCTTCATATCAAGATCGAGAATTTTCTGATGTTGGTATGCGATTCACCAATGCGTTTGCTGCTGCATGTGCCAAACACTCTCTTGATGTAACAGTAGTTACAAACGACCAATTCGATTCAGCAAAAGACACGAACGTCCAAGATGCTCTAACCTATGCAATGGACACTGGGGCCGACTATATAATTTACGGCTATGTCACCAAGTGGGTAGATAAACCAACGTTGTTGACGAGCGAGAGGGACTTTGCTGGTTTGAGCATCTTTGTTCGTTCCGTTGAATCTGGCGAAGTTGTTTTTTCATCTGAGATTCAAGCACACGGTATTCGCTACTCAAGACATGGCTCTGGCGTCTCACAACTCGGCTTAGAATACACGGGAGTAAGGGTTAACCTCGTTCAAAACCTTTCAACGGAGATGGCAGAGAAATTCTTGGGCATGTGATATCCTAAATGAAGTAGGCCCACAAAAAACTCATTTTTCAAAGACCATGCGGAGTCCTTGGCTCCGCTTTTTTATGTGTGCCGGGCATGTTCGGCAGCTTGGAGGTGAAAGTCCTCTACCCATCCCGACGGAGGAGAAGGGTTAGCGAAGCGCAAGGGCGTCGTTGTGAGGCGGGGTCTGAAGGAAGCGTGGAGCAAAGCCGCGACTCGACGGACAGGAACCGGATACGAGGCAGTTATGGTCGGACGAGTGAGCATAAGGTCACGAAGTCCATATCCGTCAAGGGCCATGGCTGTAAATTCGGCGAGTGTGCGGTGAAGGCGGTCGGACTTACCCCGGGAGGTCTGCTACGTGTCGTGGATTGGCGACTGAGGGAATCGTGAGGTTCTCTGATCGCGCAGCAGAAGTCAGCAGAGGGCATAGTAGGTCGGTCATCCGGCTGAAGGCCTGAACGGTGGGAGTGGCGAGTAGGACGAGTATCTCATGGATGATAAGCGGCAGCAAATCCAGTTGAAGCTGGCCTTCATGGAGGAAGGTAGGGGTGGAGCCCTGAGAGCCTTCAGAGAAGGGACCGAAGCATCTATGGCGGTGCGCGCACCCGAAAGTCCGGCGATTGGCGAGTATTTGATGGAGGAGGTCTTAGAGCGTGATAACTTGAGGAAGGCATTAAGGCGAGTCAAGTCCAATAAGGGGAGCCCCGGCATTGACGGGATGAGCGTTTGGCAGTTGCCGGGCTACCTGAAGGAGCACTGGCAGGGAGTGCGCGACCGACTTGTCAGCGGGACTTATAAGCCGCAACCGGTGAAGCGCGTAGAGATAGCCAAAGCTGGCGGTGGGGTGCGAAAGCTTGGCATCCCAACCGTTCTCGACCGTTTCATCCAACAGGCGCTGCTTCAGGTCTTGCAGAAGTATTGGGATTCCACCTTCTCCGAGCACAGCTTCGGCTTTCGTCCGAAGCGCTCGGCGCATCAAGCGGTGGCCTGCGCCCAACAGCATTTGGCCGACGGCTACTGTTGGATTGTGGATATTGATCTGGAGAAGTTTTTCGACCGGGTCAACCACGATATGCTGATGGGACGGGTGGCCAAGCGGGTAAGAGACAGGCGTGTGCTGAAGCTTATCCGGGCATTTCTCAATGCTGGAGTTATGGAGAACGGGCTGGTGAGCCGGATTACCGAAGGCACACCCCAAGGGGGGCCGCTTTCGCCTTTGTTGTCAAACATCGTCCTAGACGATCTTGACCGAGAGCTTGAGAGGCGTGGCCATCGGTTCGTCCGCTATGCAGACGATTGCAACGTGTATGTTCGCAGCGAGCGAGCGGGCCGGCGAGTAATGGGGAGCCTTACTCGGTTCATTGCTCGCAACCTCAAGCTCAAGGTAAACGAGGCGAAGAGTGCGGTGGTCCAGCCATGGGAGTGCACGTTTCTGGGATTCAGTTTTACTTCAGGTCCAGAGCCGAAGAGGCGAATAGCGCCTCAAGCCATTGAGCGCCTGAAGGAACGCATCCGGAAACTGACCCGTCGGACTCGTGCCGTAGGACTGAGGCAAATGGTAGCGGAGCTCGCCCAATATCTTATTGGGTGGAAGGGCTACTTCGGCTTCGGTCAGACCATCGATGTGCTCAAGAAGCTTGATTCGTGGATTCGGCGACGGCTGAGATGTGTCGCCTGGAAGCAGTGGAAGCGTGGCCGAGTGCGGTTTGCAGAGTTACGTGCTAGGGGTGTGATTAAGGATCTAGCTGCTCAAACAGCAGGTAGTCCACACGGTCCGTGGCGAATCAGCCGCAGCCCGGCCCTTAGCTTCGCATTTCCCAATGCCTACTTCAAGACGCTTGGACTTCCTTCATTGGCCTCAAACTAATCGCTCAACCTGCCGAACCGCCGTGTACGGACCCGTATGCACGGTGGTGTGACAGGGAAAGCCCGCGAGGGCCTACCTATGTCGATTCTCAACATCCTGTGTTGAGGTTTCTAGTGGAGAAAGTGTGAATTAAGGGATGTAATCCCCACTTTGCACCCTTGACAAGATCGCTGGCCCTGATTTACTGTATCATCAGCTAATCTCTTTTCTCCTACACCAACTAGCATAATCTTCTTCTATCTGCGATCTGTCAGTCGGATTATTACCTCTTGTGATACCATTTTGACTCACTAAGGAGGTTGTCAAAATGTATAAGAAACTACTCTCTTACGCATGGTTGGCAGTGATTGTTCTGGTCGCTATTCCCTGCACTCTGACTGCCCAATCCGACACTCCAACTGCCGGCCAGATTTGGAAAGAGCCCGTTACTGGCATGGAGTTCGTCTGGGTTCCTGGTGGGTGCTATGAGATGGGTTGCGGAAACTGGACAAGTGACTGTTTTCGTGATGAGAAGCCTGTACACGAAGTCTGCGTTGATGGTTTTTGGATGGGGAAGACAGAGGTTACTCAAGGACAGTGGAAGCAGATCATGGGGGATAATCCAGCTAAGTTCCAAAAAGGTGACAATTATCCGTTCGAAAATGCCTTATGGGAGGTGATGGAGAAGTTAATTATTAAACTTTCTTCATCGACCACAGGCGCTTATAAGTTCCGTTTGCCAACCGAGGCGGAGTGGGAGTATGCATGCAGAAGTGGAGGAAAACGGGAGAAATATGCCGGGGGAAGCGACCTTGACCGAGTGGCATGGTACCAAGGAAATAGTGACCGTTCCACCCACCCTGTAGCCACTAAAGCACCCAATGGGCTTGGTCTGTTTGACATGAATGGCAACGTGAACGAGTGGTGTGTGGATACATATAGGAGTTGGGCCTATAGCAAACACAAGCGGAATAACCCATTATTTAGGGATGAAGGGTATACCAAGGTCTATCGGGGAGGTAGTTGGAACTCGAAGCAGAAATACACCCGTTGTGCCGCTCGCAGCTATGAAATTGTGTTTGGGAGCCTTATGAATCCTTACTACCGAAAAGACGATTTAGGCTTTCGCCTTGTAAGGAGTAAATAGCTAGCTTCTTAGATTTAAGGTTGCACTGGCTCATCCGGAC
>JABXKU010000060.1 GCA_013619105.1 Desulfuromonadales bacterium | reverse complement strand
CTTCGCGTCAGCATGCTCCACGCAGTGGCTAGGCACTTTTTGCTTCCTTTTTGTTGCCGCCTGGACAAAAAGGAAGGCGTCTGACGGGACGCGACCCGGCGGTGTTGTTGGACCAGTCATCAATTTATTGTTTATGATGTTGGTTTAAATAAAAAGAGCCCCGCCAATAAAGGCGAGGCTCTTTTTAATCAGTTTTGTGAAGCGGGCGCTACAGTTCCAAAAGTTCTTCGGCGTCGAGCAAGACCTTGATCGAATCGCCCATTTTGCCGATGCCGCGAATGTAGCGGCTCGCTTGGCTCTGGGCGGCGAGGGGCGGCGGCTCTACCTGGCTGACCGGAATGTCGACCACTTCGTTTACCCGGTCGACGACCAGGCCGATGTCCTGTTGGTTGACATTGACGACAATGACGCAGGTACGTTCGTCGTATTCGCGTGGGGGTAGTCCGAAGCGGGCGCGTACATCCATTACGGGAATAACCTTGCCGCGCAGGTTAATGACCCCCTTGATAAAATTGGCCATATCGGGCACCTTGGTGATCTTCTGAATGCCGATAATTTCGGTGACGTAGCAAATTTCGATGCCGTAATCTTCATCGGCCAGGCGAAAGGTCAGATATTTATCTTTTTGGGTATCTTCTGTAAAGTTAACTTGTAGCGAATCTTCACTCATGGTGTCTCCTGATGATGCGTATGGTGGGTGAAGGGGCTGCCGGGCGATGAAGGGGGCAGCTACTGTCGGTTGATCTTAAATGGCTGGCGTTGAGTCAGTATTTTTTGTATATAAAATGTCTTTTCTGTGTGTAAAAGATTAGCCTTAAATTATCGGCTTTCGCTTCATGGGATGTCAAGGGTTTTCAATTGTTGAAGCAGAGTGTTAAGCAATGATAAGGGCCAGCTGAGGCCGGTTGTGGTTATTGGAATCGCGCTGATGGTGCCTGTTAAATGACTGCTTGTTTCTGCTTGACAAGGTAATTGGCTTGGGTTATAAAGTGATCCTCCCGCAAGGGGAGACACATTTTCCTCGTAAACAAGGCGGTGTAGCTCAGTTGGTTAGAGCATGCGGCTCATATCCGCAGTGTCCGGAGTTCGAATCTCTGCACCGCCACCATTTTTATAAACAAAACCCCCTCCGGTTAACGGTGGGGGTTTTGTCGTTTGAACTTTTGGAAAAATTCTCGGGAATAATTAAGCGATGAAGGCAGTAACGGTTTTGCAGCAAGGACTGCATGAGTTTTGGGTTCGTCACCGCCTGCCAAAGGGGGTTGGAGTACTGGTTGCCCTGTCCGGCGGCGGCGACTCGGTGGCTCTGTTGCATCTTTTGTTGCAGGTGGCACCGCTTTTTTCCTTGCAAGTTAAAGCGGCTCATCTTGATCATGGTATCCGTGCCGAGAGCGGTCTGGATGCTGATTTCGTTCAGCAGCTTTGTTGCGAATGGCGGGTACCCTTGACTGTTGAACGCGTTGATCTGCCGCAGTTGGCACGGGAGCGGGGACAGGGGTTGGAAGAGGCGGGCCATGAGCTGCGCCGAGAGTTTCTGCAGCGTACCTCTGTCGATTTGGACTGTCGTTTTATCGCCCTTGGTCATCATCGAGGCGATCAGGCAGAAACCGTGCTGATGCGTCTGGTGCGGGGTAGTGGCTTGACTGGCCTGGCTGCCATGCGGCCCCTCAATGGTTCTTACATTCGACCTTTGCTCGATTTCTCCCGAAAACAGGTCGAGGCTTATTTGACTGCCATCGATCAGGCTTTTGTGCAGGACGCCAGTAACAAGGATCTCTACTATACCCGCAATCGTCTTCGCCACTCTGTGTTGCCGGAGTTGACGTTACTCAATCCGCGGCTGGAAGAGAACCTGGCGGCTTTGAGTCAGCGGTTTGCCTTGGAGGAAGAGTTCTGGCAGCAAGAGGTGCAGCGAGCTCTCGATAGGCTTCGGATCTCGACTGACGGGGAGCTGCGGCTCGACCGCCTGGCCCTGCTGGAGCTTCATCCCGCTTTGCGGGCACGGGTTCTGCGTCAGGCTTTGCAAGAAGTTCGGGGCGACCTGCGTGGTATCGGTGCGGTGCATATTGATGCTTTGGAAGGACTTCTGCAGGGGGGTGCGCCCCAGGCCGAGGCGCATTTACCAGCGGCTTGGGCCGGGCGACGTTATGACCGGCTCTGGTTGCGTATCGCTCCACCGGTGGTGGCGTCACCCTTTGCAATTGAGGTGCGCGAGCCGGGCGAAGTGCGACTGCCGGACGGGCGGCGGCTCTTGTTTACTCTGGAGGCTTTGCCGCAGGGGGAAGGTGCCACGGCGGTGGAATTTCTGGCGCAGGCGGTGCCTTTTCCCTTGACGGTGCGTTCTTTCCGTCCCGGCGATCGTTTTCAGCCGCACGGGGCTCCTGGCAGTCGCAAGCTCAAAAAGTTTTTTATCGATGCTAAAATTGATAAAGAGACGCGCGCGAGTGTGCCCCTTGTTGAAGGGGGGCAGGTCCTGTGGCTGGCGGGTCTGGTCCGATGTCAGCAGTGGTCTTGCGCAGCGGGGGAGGGTCCGGTGTTGAGGGTGGTTCTTCAGTCTTTCTGAAGCCGAGATGCCCCTTGTGCAATGGGCCTTGGTATGATAAATTTCGGTAATGTTTCAGCGGCCCTAGGCCATGCTGTACGGCTGTACGCAGTCGTCGTAATAACGATTTTTAGGGGGTATTGTGAACCAGCTTCATAAAAACCTGGCGCTCTGGTTAGTGATTTTGTTGGTTATGATCATGCTATACAACATCATGGCCAACCGCCAGCAACAACAGCCAGCTTTGGCCTACAGTGATTTTCTGATCGCCGTTGAGGCGGGCGATGTCCGCAGTGTGACCCTGCAAGGGCAGAATATCGAGGGGATTTATCAGGACGAACGTACCTTTGTCTCCTTTGCTCCGAGCGATCCAGGGTTGGTTCAGGAATTGCGCTCCAAGGGGGTAGCCATCGAGGCCAAGCCCGAAGAAGACGGCAACTTTTGGATGACTATGCTGGTTTCCTGGGGGCCGATTCTGCTATTGATCGGGGTGTGGATTTTCTTCATCCGGCAAATGCAGTCCGGCGGCGGCAAGGCGATGAGTTTCGGCAAGAGTCGCGCTAAGCTCATGACTGACACCGGCGCTCAGGTGACCTTCAAGGATGTGGCCGGCGTCGACGAAGCCAAGGATGAACTGGAAGAAATCGTCTCTTATCTCCGGGATCCCAAGAAGTTTTCGCGACTTGGTGGCCGGATTCCCAAGGGGGTGCTGCTGATCGGGCCTCCCGGTACCGGTAAGACCCTGCTGGCTAGAGCTATTGCCGGGGAAGCCGATGTGCCGTTCTTTACGATCTCTGGGTCCGATTTTGTTGAGATGTTTGTTGGCGTCGGTGCCAGTCGCGTAAGAGACCTGTTTATGCAGGGCAAGAAAAATGCTCCCTGCATCATCTTCATCGATGAGATCGATGCGGTTGGCCGTCACCGTGGTGCTGGCCTTGGTGGCGGGCACGACGAGCGGGAGCAGACCCTCAATCAGCTCTTGGTGGAGATGGATGGTTTTGAATCCAACGAGGGGGTTATCCTGATCTCGGCCACCAACCGCCCCGATGTTCTCGATCCAGCATTGCTGCGTCCAGGCCGTTTTGATCGCCAGGTGGTAGTACCCCGTCCGGATATCAAAGGCCGTTCCAAAATTCTCATGGTGCATGCCCGTAAAGTGCCCCTGTCCACCGACGTGGACATGGATGTTGTGGCCAAGGGAACCCCCGGTTTCTCCGGTGCTGACCTGGCCAACCTGATCAATGAAGCCGCTCTGCTGGCGGCCCGGGCGAACAAGGATCAGGTCGAAATGGGCGATCTTGAGTCGGCCAAAGACAAGGTGATGATGGGGGCTGAGCGTCGCTCTCTGGTCATCACTGAAAAAGAAAAGAATGTGACCGCCTATCATGAGGCGGGCCATGCGGTAGTGGCCTTTTATCTGCCGGATGCTGATCCGGTGCATAAGGTGACTATTATACCCCGAGGTCGGGCTCTTGGCGTGACCATGTATCTGCCCGCTGAAGAGAAGTACAACGAGTCGCGTGGTGGTTTGGAAACGATTATCTGTACCATGCTTGGTGGCCGGGTGGCTGAAGAGGTGGTGTTCGGCGAAATCACTAGCGGTGCCAGTAACGATATCGAAAGAGTGACCGGTATCGCCCGCAAGATGGTTTGTGAGTGGGGGATGAGCGACAAGGTTGGTCCTTTAGCTTATGGGGAAAAAGAGGGCGAGGTTTTCCTAGGACGCGATCTTGGCCATATGAAAAATTACAGTGAATCGATGGCCGTGGAGATCGATGGAGAGATTCGTCGCATCGTTCAGGAAGCTTACGAACGGACCCGGATTATTCTGACTGAGCATAAAGATGCAGTGACCCGCGTGGCGGAATCCCTGCTTGAGAAGGAAACCCTGGACGCCGCTGAAGTTCGCTATCTGGTTACCGGCGAGGAACCAGCAGAAAAGGTTGTGGCCGAGGTGGCTGACAGCCCGGTGGACGTTGACAGTGTGCCTCCTGAGGTCTAATTGGCTGTTTCTGTAGAGTCGCTTGCGGTGTCCGGTGTCGATGAATTGTGCCGCCGGTTAGCGGATGCCGGGTTTTCTACTTCGGAGGTTGAGGTTCAGATGGCCGGGGTGTTCCCTCGCCTAGTGGTTATTTCGGACCTGCCGAGCGCCGAGGCGGCGTTGCTGACTGAAACCTTGACCGGCCTGGGCGGTATCGCCTTGGAGCAAACACAGGTTTCAGCAGTCAAGCGTCGTCGTCTGGCCTTGGTCGCTTCGAGCAGCATGTTGCAGGCTTTGGCCCGATTTGAGCCACTAGACCCGCATTTAGCCGCTGAGTTGATCCGGCAGTTAGACACGGGGCCACCAATGCCTGTTCAGTTGGCCGGTCGTCATTGCATTCTATCCCTTGATCGACCACGGATCATGGGGGTTTTGAACGTTACCCCCGATTCCTTTTATGAGGGCAGTCGCCAAGTCGCTCTGGACGATGCGTTGCGCCAAGGGGTGCGTTTAGCGGCGGAGGGTGCGGACCTTATCGATGTCGGTGGCGAAAGTACCCGCCCGGGGGCGGCGACTGTAAACCTTGCAGAAGAGCTGGAACGGGTGGTGCCGGTGATCGAGCGGCTGGCCCGGGAAGTCGATTGCCCCCTGTCTGTCGATACCAACAAGAGTCAGGTGGCCGCCGCTGCGGTGGCCGCTGGCGCCGATTTCGTCAATGACATTAGCGGCCTGCAGTTTGATCCCGGGATGGCGGCAGCGGTGGCCCAAAGCGGCGCTGGGCTGTTTTTGATGCATACCCGGGGACGCCCGCTCTCGATGCAGCAGGATACGGGTTATCGCGATCTGCTCGGTGAAATCATCGACTATCTAAAAGCGGCTGTTACGCAGGCTGTTACGGCAGGAATCAGCGAACAGAGGCTGGCCATCGATCCTGGCATTGGCTTTGGAAAGAGCACTGAGGGCAACCTGGAAATTTTGCAGCGCCTAAAAGAGTTGCATTGTCTCGGTCGGCCCCTGTTGCTTGGCACCTCGCGGAAGAGTTTTATCGGTCGGGCTCTCGGTCTGGAGGACCCCGCAGATCGCTTGTCTGGTACTCTGGCGACCGTTTCCCTCGGGGTAGCGGCCGGTGCGCAGATTTTTCGTGTGCACGATGTGAAGCCAGCCCGGGAAGCGGCCTTGATGGCCTGGGCGATCTGCCATCAGCAGATGCCCTAAGAGGATAGACAGCGAATTGTTCGCGAGGGTGTCGCGAACCGAGGTGTTATGGGCGCAGTTATCGACTATTTAAAAGATTTCAGGTGGCTGCTCGATACCCTCGACGTATTTCTGGTGGCATTCATCATGTACCGGATTATGTTGCTGATCAAAGGCACCCGGGCGGTGCAGATGCTGTTCGGCCTGGCGGTTATCCTCAGTGTTTATGTCGGTTCCCAACTGACGGGTCTCTATACTCTGCACTGGATTCTGGATAACTTTCTCTCCTCTATCATTCTAGTTATCGTCGTTCTGTTTCAGGAAGATATCCGCCGCGCTCTTATCCATGTCGGTGCCAATCCCTTTTTCGCCGATCTGTCCTATCGAGAAGAGACGGCGGTCATGTCCGAGTTGGTCAAGGCCTGCGTCAATATGGCCAACAAGCGGATTGGTGCCCTGATTGTTATTGAACGGGAGACGGGCCTCAAGGATTTTCTGGAAGTCGGGGTGGAGATCGATGCCAAGATTGCCAGTGATCTGATTACCTCGATTTTTCTGCCTTATTCGCCGATCCATGATGGTGCCCTGGTGATTCAACAGGGGCGTCTGATGCGGGCTGGCTGTTTTTTACCCCTGACGCAGAATCCTGATATCAGTAAAAATTTCGGTACCCGCCATCGCGCGGCTATAGGGTTGACCGAATTGGTCGATGCTGTGGCCATCGTGGTGTCTGAAGAGACCGGCAAAATTTCCGTGGTGGTCGCTGGTCGCATTATCCGCGATCTCGATTCCACCGCCCTGACCCGGGTGCTCAAGCGACTGCTGGAACCGCGAGGGAGTAAGAAAAAGGCCAAGTAGTGTCTATTCGGAGACTCCGGGTGGAGACAGTGCCGTTTTCATATGGGGAAAAGAGCCGTTTCCGGAGGAAAACTAAGTAATATGTTGAAAAAGTTGACTGAAAACTGGGCTCTGAAGTTGCTGGCTCTAGTCTTCGCCTGCATTCTGTGGTTTTTTGTCACCGGGGAGCAGAAGCTGGAGCTTTCCTACTCGGTGCCCTTAGAGCTGAAGAATATGCCCGTTGGCATGATGGTGGCCAACGATATCCCGAGTATGATTGACGTGCGTATCAGTGGCCCCCGCACTCGGCTGATGAACCTGCAGTTGCAGGATATCGTCATTACAGTCAACCTTAAGGACTTAGAGCCGGGCCTTACGACCCTTAAACGCCTTGAAGAGCGCCTTAATCTACCCGGTCCTTTCAAGGTGACGCGACTTTCACCTTCCTATATCGATGTCAAGCTGGAACGGGTCGTCAGTAAAGATCTGCAGGTCAAGCCACAGCTCAGCGGCAAGCCGGCCGCCGGCTATCGTGTGGTGGCGGTACACATCGAGCCGCAGCAAGTGCTGGTCGAGGGGGCTGAGAGCGAAGTGGCTGGGTTCGACAGCGTTGCTACGGAGGTCGTGGATATCGCTGATGCTCGGGAAACTCGTCGAGAGAAGGTCTCCCTGGCCTACCCGGGACGCTACAGTAATATTAAGAAACAGTTGGTCGTCGAGGTTGAAATCGTCATTGAGCCGACGCCAAAACCGCAATAACACTTCAGCTCAGGAGTTTGCTCTTTATGAAAAAGAAACTGTTCGGTACCGATGGGGTGCGAGGAGTGGCTAATATCCATCCCATGACTACCGAAATTGCCATGCAACTCGGTCGGGCCATTGCCTACATCTTTAAAAAGGATGATCGACGGCACCGTATTGTGATCGGTAAGGATACCCGTCTGTCCGGCTATATGATCGAAAACGCCTTGGCCTCGGGAATCTGCTCCATGGGTGTCGATGTGCTGCTGGTCGGTCCCTTGCCGACCCCCGGGATCGCCTTTATTACCAGCTCTATGCGGGCCGATGCCGGGGTGGTGATTTCTGCTTCACACAATGCTTACCAGGACAACGGCATTAAATTTTTCAGTGGCGACGGTTTCAAACTGCCCGATGAGACCGAACTGGCCATTGAGGAGTTGATTTTTTCCAAAGAGATCGATTCTCTACGGCCCATCGCCGAAAAGGTTGGCAAGGCCTATCGTATCGACGACGCCGTCGGTCGCTATGTGGTGTTTTTAAAAAATTCATTCCCTCGGGAACTCGACCTGCTCGGTTTAAAGATCGTTCTCGATTGCGCCAATGGCGCAGCGTATAAGGCGGCTCCGGCGGTGCTCAGGGAACTCGGCGCTGACGTCGTGCTGATCGGAGCTTCTCCCAACGGCACCAATATCAACGCCGGTTGCGGCTCCATGCATTCGGAGGTGATTTCGGCGGCGGTCAAGGAACATCAGGCCCATCTCGGTATGGCGCTAGACGGCGATGCCGACCGGGTTATTTTCGTTGATGAGAATGGCAAAGAGGTCGATGGCGACTATATTATGGCCATCTGCGCCAACGACTTGATCAAGCAGGGCAAGCTGGCTAAGAACACCCTGGTGGCTACGGTCATGAGTAATATGGGGCTCGATATCGCCATTCGCAACGCCGGTGGCCAGATCGTCAAGACCGCTGTTGGCGATCGCTACGTGGTGGAGGAGATGCGTCGCAACGGTTATAATGTCGGTGGAGAACAGTCGGGGCACATGGTGTTTCTCGATCATAACACCACCGGCGATGGCATGATTTCGGCCTTGCAGGTGCTGGCCATTATGCAGCGTAGCGGCAAGCCCCTCTCGGAACTGGCATCGATCATGACCGCTTTGCCCCAGGTGCTGGTTAACGTGCGGGTCGACAAAAAGCGGCCGGTTACCGAAGTGCCTGAGGTGGCTAAAGCTATTGCCGCCGCCGAGGAAGAACTGGCGCAGACAGGGAGGGTGCTAATTCGTTATTCCGGTACCGAACCTCTGATGCGGATTATGCTGGAAGGTCAGGACGAATTACAGATCGCCGCTTTGGCTCAGAGTATTGCCACCGCAGTGGAACAGCACATGAGCTGTAAAAACCAGGAGGCATAACATGATCACTCTGGGAGTTAATGTCGACCATGTCGCCACCGTTCGCCAGGCCAGGGGCATCAATGAGCCCGATCCGGTCACTGCTGCAGCCTTTGCAGAACTGGCCGGCGCCGAGTGCATCACCGTGCATCTGCGAGAAGACCGCCGGCATATCCAGGATCGGGATGTGGAGATCTTGCGCCGAACGGTCAAGACCCGCCTTAATCTTGAAATAGCCGCCACCGAAGAGATGATCGGCATCGCCCTCAAGTTGCTGCCTGACTGCGTGACCCTGGTCCCCGAAAAGCGCGAAGAGTTGACCACCGAAGGGGGGCTTGACGTGGTGCGCCTGCGCTCCACTCTCAAGGAGCAGGTTGCCACTCTCCGGCAAGGGGGAATGCTGGTCAGTCTGTTTGTCGATCCCGATCTAGAGCAGGTCAAGGCCTCCCACCGGGTGGGTGCTCAGGCCATCGAACTGCACACCGGAAGCTATTGTGAAGCCCGTGATGATGCCAGTCGCAAGGGTGAGTTGGATAAACTGGAGACGGCCATACGGGCGGGTAAAAAACTCGGCCTGCAAGTTAATGCCGGGCACGGCCTCAACTACGTCAACGTGCGGGAGGTTGTTGCTCTCGGTGGGATTCAGGAATTGAATATCGGCCACAGTATCGTGGCCCGCGCAGTGCTGGTCGGTATGGAGCGGGCGGTGCGGGAGATGGTGGCACTGCTCAAGGAGCGCTGATGATGCCACGGATATCCGGTCTGGGCAACGATGTTGCGCGTATTGGGCGCTTTCGCCGTTTTATCGAGGACGATAAGCAAGCGCTGCTGGAAAGGGTTTTTACCGCAGGAGAGTTGGCCTATTCTCTGCCCAAAGCTGACCCGGCCCCTCATCTGGCGGTACGTTTTGCTGCCAAGGAGGCGCTGCTTAAAGCCCTTGGTTTAGGTCTGCGCTGTGGAATCCGCTGGGACGAGGTGCAGGTGGTACGCAACGATCTGGGCCGACCTGACCTTGTTCTGTCCGGCCGAGCCGAAGAATTGTTTCGCGACGGCGGGCACGATAGAATTCATCTTTCCTGCAGTCACGATGGTGACTATGCCTTTGCGACGGTGATTTTAGAAGGCTGTTAAAATAAGACTGACTGCCGGTAGGAATAATACACAAATTTTCACGGGCGGCCATCGAGCCGCCCCGTTTGCAAAAAGGGAGACGCTATGCTCAAGGCAAAGGACATCATGACCCGCGAGATTCATACTGTTCGCATCGAAACCGGGATGGAAGAATTGGCTCATATGTTCATTGAGACCGGTGTTAATGCCATGCCGGTGCTTACTGACGTCGGTGAGTTGCACGGCGTTGTTACCGAAACCGACCTCATCGCCAAGGATCGACCTCTGCATCTACCGACGGTTATTTCTCTGTTCGATTGGGTGATCTATCTGGAGAGCGAGAACAAGTTTCGCGAACAGGTAGAAAAACTGACCGCTCGCACAGTGGGCGAAATCTGCAGTACCGAGGTGACCACCTGCAGTGAGGAAACGAGCGTAGCTGAAATCGCAGCTTTGATGGTAGAGAAGAAAGTTCATATGATTCCGGTCGTGGATGGTAAGCGACTGCTCGGTGTGGTGGCTCGTCTCGATATCATTCGCAGTATGGGGTTGTAGTCCGTGTCTGCTTGGTCTTTAGCCACAGCCAGCGAGCAAGAAACCGCAGGTCTTGGACGTTGTCTCGGTCTGCTTGTTGAACAACCGCTGGTAATCTTGCTCAGCGGTGATCTGGGGGCGGGCAAGACCTGTTTCAGCCGCGGCCTCGCCCGCGGTCTCGGAGTGCCCGAAGAGGAGCCCATCGCGAGTCCGTCTTATACCTTGATGAACTCCTATCAGGGCCGTATGGAGCTCTATCACTTCGATCTTTACCGGCTCGCCGAGCCCGATGATCTGCTGGAACTCGGCATGGAAGAATACCTGCCGGGGGCTGGGGTGGCGGTAGTCGAATGGGCGGACCTATTTACCGGCCTGGCTCGGGAATATCTGGCCGTGCACCTGAGCCATCAACAGGCTGATCAACGACGCATCGAGTGTCGCGCCGTGGGCGCAGCTGCCCGAACCCTGTTGCAGCGTTGGCAAGGGGAGTGGATCAGACAGGCGGGGGGCAATGACTGATTTCGATCTGGCGGTGATCGGTGGTGGACCAGGAGGTTACACGGCTGCGGTGCGCGGTGCCCAGCAGGGGGCTCGGGTGTGCTTGATCGAAGCCGATCGCCTTGGCGGTACCTGTCTGCATCGCGGATGTATCCCGACCAAGACTTGGCATAGCACCGCCAAATTTCTGCGCCAGCTCGATCAAGCCTCCAATCACGGCATTAAGCTTGGCTCCCAGTCCTTCGATTTTGTTGTGGCTGCCCAGCGCAAGGATGCCGTGGTTGCTCAATTGCATGGCGGCTTGCGCCAGTTAATGAAAAGTTACGGTATCGAGGTATTTCGCGGCCAGGCGACGATTGAGCAACCGGGACAAATCGCTTTTCGTAGGCCTGGTTTAATCGGGCGCTTACAGGCTCGCCATATTATCTTGGCTACCGGTGCGCGTCCGGTGCGTCCCGTCGATTGGTTAGTGGATGGGAAAAACATTTTGACCAGTGACGAAATTCTTGGTATTCAAGAACTTCCGTCCAGTCTACTGGTTATTGGTGGTGGTTATATCGGTTGCGAATTGGCCGCTATTTTTGCCGTTTTCGGTACTCAAGTGACCCTTGTGGAACAGCAACCCGTTCTGCTTGCTAATAGCGACAGGGAGGCTGTGGATCTGCTGTTAAGGTCCCTGCAGGTCCAAGGGGTAACCATTCATGTCGATACCGCCATCGACCGGCTTGCTGTGGTTGACGGCCGGGTTGAAGCACAGCTTGCCGGTAAGGGAACCATCGAAACTGATAAGGCCCTGGTGGCGGTCGGCCGAAAACCCAATAGCGACCGTCTCGGCTTGGAAGAGCTCGGTGTAGAGATGGATTCCGGTGTTGTGGTGGTTGATGAGGGCATGCGTACCTCCGTTGAAGGAGTGTTTGCGATTGGCGATTTAACCGGGGGGATTCAATTGGCCCACGTCGCTGCTTATCAGGCTGGTGTGGCCGTTGCCAATGCCTTAGGCGGAAATGAGCAGGTCGATTATGGAGTCGTTCCGAGTGTGGTTTTTACCCTGCCTGAACTGGCCCAGGTTGGCTTGACCGAAAAGGCTTGTCAGGATCGGCAATTGGCCGTAGATATCGGCCGGTTTTCCTATCGGGCCAACGGCAAGGCCCTGGCTGATGGACACACCGAAGGTTTCGTCAAATTGATGGCCGACAAGAGCGACGGAAGTCTGCTTGGAGCCACGGTGGTCGGTGAGCAAGCCTCCAATCTGGTGACTGAAATGGCTCTGGCCATGGGGCATGGATTGACGGCTGCCGATATCGGTCGGTTAATTCACGCTCATCCGACCCTGGCTGAAATGATCAAAGAGGCCGCCGAAGATGTTGACGGCTTGGCGCTCCATCGGCCACCAGCTAGGCAGAAGTAAGCGAATGTATTCATTCCCCATGGATTGGGATGCGTTACGTAATCCATGCGGTTGCTTTATTTAAATACGGGAGGAGAAGGAAGGCATGGCCCTGGTAGTTCAGAAATATGGCGGTACTTCGGTTGGAACCATCGACAGAATCCGCAATGTGGCCCGTCGGGTCGCCAGAACCCACGCTGATGGCAATCAGGTTGTGGTGGTTCTGTCGGCGATGTCCGGTGAAACCAATAAATTGGTCGGGCTGGCCAAGGAAATCTGCGAGCAGCCCGATGAGCGTGAATACGATGTGCTGGTGTCAACGGGTGAGCAGATAACCATTTCCCTGTTGTCCATGTGTCTTCAGTCCATGGGATATAAAGCCAAAAGCTATCTTGGCCACCAGGTTCCGATAGTCACCAGTAGTGCCTTTTCTCGGGCCCGTATCCAACATATTGGCGATGAGAAAATCCGTGCGGACCTGGACGATGGCAATATTGTGGTGGTTGCTGGATTTCAAGGGGCCGATTGTGACGGCAACCTGACCACCCTCGGTCGGGGGGGATCCGATACCTCGGCAGTGGCAGTAGCGGCCGCCTTAAAGGCCGATGTCTGTGAAATCTATACGGACGTTGATGGCGTCTATACCACCGACCCGCGGATCGTGCCGGAGGCCTCCAAAATAGCTAAGATCTCCTACGACGAAATGCTCGAGATGGCCTCCCTGGGGGCTAAGGTGTTGCAGACTCGTTCCGTAGAATTCGCCAAAAAATTTGGCGTGGTGGTGCACGTGCGTTCCAGTTTCAACGACAACCAGGGCACCCTGGTGATGAAGGAGGATAGTGATATGGAGACCGTTCTGGTTTCAGGAGTGACCTATAACAAGGATGAAGCAAAAATCTCCGTGATGCGTGTTCCCGACCAACCAGGTATTGCCTCCCGGCTGTTTCTACCTCTCTCCGAGGAGAGTATTACGGTGGATATGATTATTCAGAACGTCTCCCATGAAGGCTTTACGGACCTGACCTTTACTGTGCCGCATGGTGATTTTAAAAAGGCCCTCAAAAACGTGGAACAGACCGGCAAAGCGATTGGCGCCGCCGGAGTAATCACGGATGAAAACATCTCCAAAGTGTCCATTGTGGGGGTCGGTATGCGCTCCCATTCGGGGGTGGCGAGCAAGATGTTTCAGGTGCTCAGCCAAGAGGGAATTAATATTCAGATGATTTCCACCAGCGAGATCAAGGTGTCTTGTGTCATCGACGCCAAGTACACCGAACTGGCCGTGCGCGTGTTGCACGAAGCTTTCGGTCTGGGTAATCAAGTGGCCGAGTCTGAATAAATACTGTCGACGCTGTTGGCAGCAGGTGAAGGATAGAGACCATGAGTTTGATCCATCTGTACGATACGACCTTGCGGGACGGGACCCAAGCAGAAGAGATTTCATTTCTGGTAACGGACAAAATCCGTATTGCCCAGAAACTCGACGAACTGGGCGTCCATTATATCGAAGGCGGCTGGCCGGGATCCAATCCCAAGGACATCGCCTTCTTTAAGGAGATCAAGAAGGTTTCTCTGAATCAGGCCAAAATAGCTGCCTTCGGTTCGACCCGGCGGGCTAAGACTACACCGGAAAAGGACAACAATCTGCGGACGCTGATTGAGGCTGAACCGGACGCGGTCACCATCTTTGGCAAGACTTGGGACTTTCATGTTCGCGAGGCACTGCGCATCAGCGGCGAAGCCAACCTGGAGTTGATCTACGATTCCTTAGCCTATCTCAAGCAGCATGTCGCTGAAGTCTTCTACGACGCCGAGCACTTTTTCGATGGCTATAAATCCAACCCTGAGTACGCCATCGACACCCTCAAGGCGGCTGCGCAGGCACAGGTCGACTGTATCGTGCTGTGCGATACCAATGGCGGCACCTTGCCCCATGAGTTGCCCGCTATTCTGGCCGAGGTGAAAAAGCATATCCAGACCCCCCTCGGTATTCATACGCATAACGACAGCGAGTGCGCAGTGGCCAATTCGCTGATGGCGGTGGAACACGGCATCGTTCATGTGCAGGGAACGCTTAACGGCTTTGGTGAACGCTGCGGTAATGCCAATCTCTGTTCGATCATCGCCTCCCTGCAGCTGAAAATGGGTTACCAGTGCCTGACTGAAAGCCAATTGCAGCGTCTGAGGGAGGTCTCCCGCTATGTCTATGAACTGGCCAATCTGATTCCCAATCCGCATCAGGCTTACGTGGGCAATTCTGCTTTTGCTCATAAGGGCGGGGTCCACGTATCGGCCATTCAGCGCCATCCGGAAACCTATGAACATATCCGTCCTGAAAAGGTCGGCAATATCACCCGAGTGCTGGTTTCTGATCTGTCTGGACGCTCAAATGTGCTGGCCAAGGCCGAGCAGTTCAATATCAATCTCGACAGTAAAGACCCGGTAACCATGGAGATTCTTGAAAAGATCAAGGATCTGGAGAACAAGGGCTTTCAATTCGAAGGGGCTGAAGCCTCCTTTGAATTGCTCATGCGCCGCGCCCTCGGTTCGATGAAACATTTCTTTTCCGTTATCGGTTTTCGGGTCATCGACTCCAAGCGTCATGGCGAGGAAAAACCCTTTTCCGAGGCTACGGTGCAGGTCAAGGTCGGCGGTCGCATAGAGCATACCGCCGCCGAGGGTGCCGGGCCCATCAACGCTCTGGACAATGCCTTGCGCAAGGCCCTGGAGAGTTTCTACCCGCAGGTCAAAAATATGCGCCTCCTCGATTACAAGGTGCGGGTATTGCCGACCGGAAAAGGGACCGCGTCCATTACCCGGGTTTTGCTTGAATCGGGGGATAAGAATATGCGTTGGGGAACGGTGGGGGTCAGCGACAATATAATCGACGCCTCTTATCAGGCCCTGGTCGATGCTCTGCAATACAAACTGATGAAAGACGCGGAAGACGAATGAAACAAAGGGCAGGGCTGCCGTTGCTGGCAGTCCTACTACTATTAATTGCTGGCATTCAATACGGTCGGGTGGCTCTCTTCAGCGAGGAGGGCCACCCGGCCGTTTCTGTTGGCAATAGCCACGGAATCTGGCTAGAACTGGGTGAGGGATTTCCGCAGCCCGGCGTTCATCAATTTATTGACGAAACGACGTTGTGCAGCGTCATTCAGGTGACGCTTGGCGAAGAGGCTTCTGTTCAATGCTTAAAAAATGCCTCTGATCGTCCCTTGGCTTCCGGAGAATTTCTTTCTCTTCAGATGGAAGGTAGTGAAATTATTGAGATAAGTCAAGGATGGATGACGGCGGAACGACGCATGGTACTGGCCATTCCATTGCAACCGCAGACCATGACTCCCGATGATTGGGTGGCGCTTCCTGGAATTGGTCCCAAA
>JABXKU010000149.1 GCA_013619105.1 Desulfuromonadales bacterium | reverse complement strand
CGGTGGCGCCTCCCGTATTTGGAAAGGAGTCGGAGGGTGTTGCATCTGCGGCCGAAAGGACGCAAGACATGCAGTGTCCCCCTGTCTCTTTTTTTTTAATGTTGCTCGCTCTTAGGCACTTTCTGGCAATCGGGTTACGCGAAAAGCTTCAACAACACAAGAACTAGGAGGAATTAGGTATGGCACAGGCAATGGTAGATAAATTGGTAGCTAATGCTAAAGCGGCTTCTGCCGAATTTAAGGGTTTTACCCAGGCGCAAGTCGACAAGATCACCGCGGCAATGGACGTAGCCAGCGTGGCCAACGAAGTCATGCTGGGCGAGATAGCCGTTGAAGAAACCGGCATTGGCCGGGCTGACCACAAAGCCATCAAGAACCACCTTGGTGCTCACATTGTCTATGAGTACTTCAAGGACAAGAAATCCGTTGGCGTCATTGAAGAAAAAGAAGGCGTGAAGTATGTCGCCGAGCCTTTCGGTATTCTGGCGGCCGCTACTCCGACCACCAACCCGACTTCTACCGTCATGTTCAAGTCTTTGATTGCCATGAAGACCCGTAACGTAATCATCTTCGCCGCCCACCCTCGCGCTCAGAAGTGCAGCGTTAAAGCCGCTGAACTCATGCGTGATGCAGCAGTTTCCGCCGGCGCTCCCAAGAACTGCATTCAGTTCATCGATACTCCTTCTATCGAAGCCACTGGCATGCTGTTCAACCATCCGGATATAAACTTGATCCTCGCTACTGGCGGCAACGCTATGGTCAAGTCTGCTTACAAATCCGGTCACCCAGCCATCGGCGTCGGTGCTGGTAACACCCCAGTTTTCGTTTCCAAGTCCGCCAACCTTAGCGTTGCGGTTAACAACGTTATCGCTTCCAAAACCTTCGACAACGGCACCATCTGTTCTTCTGACCAGTCGATGATCTTCGACGACCAGGCCACTTGCGACGAAGCTGTTAAGCTCCTGGTTGAGCGCGGCGCTTACCTGGTTAAGCCAGAAGAAAAAGCTCAGCTCGAAGCGGTTATGTTCGACAAGGAAAGAGGCGTTCCGGCCATGGCCATCGTCGGCAAGTCGCCCCAGGCTATTGCCAAGCTGGCTGGTCTCACGGTGCCTGATGATGCCAAGCTGCTGCTGGTACCCCTGACCTGCATCGGTCACGACGACTGGTTCAGCCATGAAAAACTCTCCCCGGTCCTCGGCTACATCAGCTACAACAGCACCGACGAAGCGATCGATGCAGCTAAGAACCAGCTTCTTTGGGGTGGCGCAGGTCACACCGCGGTGGTTCATGCTCAGGACGAAGCAATCCTTGAGAAGTTCGCTATGGAAATCCCTGCTAACCGTCTGCTGCTGAACCAGCCTGCGGTACACGGCTCCGTTGGTCTCATTTACAACAAACTGCCACCTTCACTGACCCTCGGTTGCGGCACCGACGGTGGCAACTACCTGGGCAACAACATCAACTACAAAGACCTGCTGAGCATCAAGACCGTTGCAGCACGTATGGTTGATTACGAGCGCGACGAGTAATATCGAAACATGCTGATCGGTTAAATAGCTCTGAAGTGAGTTGTTGACCCGATATTGAAGAACGGTTGAATAGTGGGACTTTTCCTTGTGAAAAGTCCCACTTGTTTCTTCACCAATTGGCAAAACAAGCCCCTGCTTCGCGTAAGACCGAAGCAGGGGCTTGTTTTGCCAGTTAGAAGCAATGAGAGTAGCTTGAATAGCCGATGGGCTTTAAAGGCGAGAAAGATGGAGAAAATGGTTGTTGAGAAGAAGGCCGGTCCCCCCCAGGTTAAACGTCCTGGTTGGTCGCGTGCGCTGGATGTTCTATTACGTACCGGTCATATCGGCGTGGTTGGGGTTCTTCTCGGCGGCGCTATCTTTCAGGCGCCCTTGCCGGCAGTTCATCATTATGCCTGGTTAGTGGTAATTACAGGGCTTGGTCTTGTAGGTACTGAGCTGCACCACAGCTTGCGTTGGCCTCATGAGGGACGGGGGTTAATGGCCCTGAGTCATATGTTGCCGATTGCCCTGTTGCATTTATGGCCAGCCTTTTGCGTAGAGCTTTTGTGGATAGCCCTAGTGGTCGGTGCCATAGGCAGCCATATGCCACGCTCTTTGCGACACTGGTCTTTGGTGTACGGTAAAGTACCCAAAAAGTAATAAGATTATTGTTGATCAGACCAAGCAAGAAAGGCCCCCGAATTATCGGGGGCCTTTCTTGGTTTAAGGCATAGGCTAAATGCTGGTCGTCGGCATAAAAACCTTAAGCGTGGTCGAAGGTCATCAGTTTAACCTCCACGCCTTCAAGGGCATTGAGTTTGGCTGCCAGTTCATCCGCTGTTTTCTGCCCCCCTATCAACTCCAATAGAATTAATCCGTAACCGGCGCAGAAGCTACCAGTCACCTCATGCAAGCCCATACGGGTTTTGATATTGCAGCCGTAGGCGGTGAGCTGTTCCTGGATATCGGTCGCCTTTTTGATCCGGTCATCGACATGAATCCCCATGGTGATGTGAGAATCTTGGGCCATGATATGCTCCTTTTGGCTGGTGGGTTATCAGATGCCATCGAATCAGACAGTCTAAAATAGGCTGCCCGAAAATGAACTTGATTGGTCCCGTGGTCGGGAAAAATCAGATTATTAACCCTGCCAATTGTAGCAGCCCAAAGCTATTCGACAAGTGTCCCTTTGCCGTGAACTATAGGAGTTTCTATAATGGATATACCGTTAGTTCCGATGTAACTGAAAAAACAGGAGGCAATTGTGGAAAAAAATAGCGGCCGTTACTTCATGGAAAAGACCATGCACAAGAATATGGGCGTCAGTGATCAGCAGAGACATCTGCCTCAACCCCCTCTTAGTTGGGCTGCTGAGCCAGTAAATCAAAGGGTTGAGTTGCCCAATCCAGAAAGCTTGGGCATCGCTCCGGTGGATATTCATATGTTGATCACTCAGCGTAGCAGTCTGAGGGACTATGCCGATCAGCCTCTGTCGCTGGCGGAGTTGTCTCATCTGTTGTGGTGTACTCAAGGGGTGAAGGTGACTTACGACCAACAGATGACTTTACGCACGGTCCCTTCCGCTGGCGCCCGCCATGCCTTGGAAACGGTACTGCTGATAAACCGGGTGGATGGTTTAGAACCTGGCCTCTACCGGTATATGGCTCTGGATCACCATCTGGAAGTGATCTCGACCCTCCGTGATATTGCCGGTCGATTGGCCGCGGCCTGTTTCAGCCAGCGGTTCATTATGCAAAGCGCGGTGACCTTTCTCTGGGTCGCGATGCCTTACCGTATGACTTGGCGCTATCAGGAGCGTGGTTATCGTTATCTGCATCTCGATGCCGGTCATGTTTGCCAAAACCTTTACCTGGCTGCAGAGGCCATAGGTGCCGGGGTTTGTGCGGTGGCAGCTTTTGATGATGATGAATTAAACAGCTTGTTGTGTCTTGATTCGGAAGAGGCGTTTGTCATCTATCTGGCCGCAGTGGGGAAGAAGGTGGGGGAATAAAAATATTGCTACAGATCTTAAAACGGTGGGGTTGCGCCCCGGCTGCATCACAGGGGGGGGAGGGT
>JABXKU010000148.1 GCA_013619105.1 Desulfuromonadales bacterium | reverse complement strand
GACCCGCTCGTTGCCGAGTTGCACGTTCAGATCGACCGGGGCAAGGAGCACTTTCAGCATGAATATCGGATCGTTACCAAACAAGGTGAAGTGCGCTGGGTCGACGAGCGCATCCGGATCGAACGGGATGCCGCCGGGCGAGTCTGCGCTTACCAGGGTGTCGTCATGGATATCAGCCAGCGCAAGCAGGCCGAAGAGGCGTTGGAAAAACGCCTGGTCGCCTTGACCCGACCGCTGGACGATGTTTCCGGCGTCACCTTTGAGGAGTTATTCAACGCGGCTGATATCCAGCGCCTGCAGGATGACTTCGCCCAGGCCACCGGCGTGGCGTCCCTCATCACCCTGCCGGACGGTACCCCCCTTACCGAGCCCAGCAACTTTGGCCGCCTTTGCGAGATGATCCGCTCAACGGAAAAAGGTACCGCCAACTGCATGAAGTCCGATGCGGCCCTCGGTCGGCCCTCTGCTTCGGGTCCGATTATCCAGCAATGCCTGAGCGCCGGGCTTTGGGGGGCCGGCGCTGCCATCTCGGTTGGCGGGCGGCATATCGCCAACTGGCTGATCGGCCAGGTGCGGGACGAGAGCATCACCGAAGAGCAGATGCGCGGCTACGCCCGGGCGGTAGGCGCCGATGAGGAGGCCATGGTCGAGGCCTTCCTTGAAGTGCCGATCATGACCGGCGAGCGGTTCAGTCAGGTAGCCCAGGCGCTATATACCCTGGCCCAACAGCTTTCCACCATCGCTTATCAAAACGTGCATCAGGCGCGCATCATTACCGATCACAAACAGGCCGAGGAAGCCGTCCGCAAGTCGGAGTGCAAGTACCGTTCGATCATCGAAAATGCTCCCTTCGGAATTACCTGCTCTACCCGTGAAGGAAAGTTGCACAGCGTTAATCCGGCCCTGGCCAGCATACTGAAATACGATTCGGCGCAGGAACTGAAGGAGACCATCGACCGCTCTAGCATTCAGGATATATTGTTCCCACAGCCTTCCGAGCGGGAGCCTCTGGTAGAAAATATTCTTTCCGGTGATGCCTGGTATGTCTTCAACAATCGTCTGCGCTGCAAGGACGGGAGCTTTGTCACCTGCCGAGTTCATTCCCGCCGTATTTTGGACGAGAACGGCCAGGCCAGCGATTTTGAAAGTTATCAGGAGAACATCACCGAACAGTTGGTAGCGCAACAGGCCCTGCGGGAGAGCGAGGAGAAGTTCCGCGTACTGGCGGAAACCTCGCCGGTGGCGATCTGCCTCTACGAAGGGGAACACCTTACCTACGCCAACCCTGCCATGGAGAGGATGTTCGGCTACAGCGTCGAAGAGTTGTGCCAGAGAAAATTATGGAACTGGGTCCATGAAGACGACAAGGAACTGGTTCTGGGCCGTGCGATGGCCAGGCTGGCAGGGGAGCTTGTGCCCGGCCAGTACGAGATCAAGTGCGTGACGAGAGACGGCGAGGAAAAATTTGTCATGGTCTCGGCCGGGACCATGAGCCTCCAGGGGAACTTCAGCGGGGTCGCGTCCTTTCTCGACATCACTGAGCGCAAGCGTAGCGAAGAACTGGTAAGGGCCTCGTTGGCCGAAAAAGAGGTGCTGCTCAAAGAGATTCACCATCGGGTAAAGAACAACCTGCAGGTAGTGTCGAGCTTGCTGTATCTGCAATCGCAAAAATTTAGCGATGCGGAGCTGAAGAACTGCTTCCTCGAAAGCCAGAGTCGCATCTGCTCCATGGCCCTGGCCCACGAGCAGCTTTACCAGTCGAAGAACCTGGCCGAGGTCAGTGTCAAAAGCTATCTGGAAAGTCTGGTAGAACAGCTGCAGCAGGTCTTCTTTTCTCCCGAGCAGGAGGTCGACTGCCGTCTAGAGGTGGAGGATATTTCCCTCGATATCGAAAAGATGGTCCCCTGCGGCCTGCTGGTCACCGAGCTGCTGTCCAACGCCTACAAGCACGCCTTCGAAGATGGGCAAAAGGGGCAGGTAACGATTTCGATGCAAAGCCGGGCCGGGCAGATCGAACTGGGGGTGGCCGATGACGGGGTAGGTCTGCCGGCGGGATTTGATTGTCGTCAGGCTAAAACCCTCGGCCTGCAGCTGGTCACCGCGCTGGTCAACCAGCTGGGCGGCACCTTGAAACTAGAGAGAAATAACGGCACCTGCTTCCGGGTGTGCTTCGCCGAATAGACGGCGGCGGTTTTGGTTGTATAGTTTTATCCAGCAGATTGGGCCGCAAATATACACTCAAGCCACAGGAGAAAACATGCACTTTCCAATTACAGAGAGCGTTACCTGGGTAGGCAAAACAGATTGGGAGCTTCGCAAGTTTCATGGAGAAGAGTATTCTACCCATCGTGGCACCACCTATAATTCCTATCTGGTGCGTGATCAAAAGACCGCGCTAATTGATACAGTGTGGACACCCTTTGCCAAGCCATATGTCGACGAGTTGTTGCAGACGATTTCGGCCGATGAGATTGACTTTGTCGTGGCCAATCACGCGGAGTGTGACCACAGCGGTAGCTTGCCAGAATTGATGCGTCATCTGCCCGGGAAACCCATTTACTGCACGGCCAACGGTGTAAAATCCCTCAAAGGGCTTTACCATGCCGACTGGAATTTTCAGGTCGTCAAAACCGGGGATCGTTTGAGCCTCGGAGAGAAGGAACTCATTTTCATCGAAGCGCCGATGCTGCATTGGCCCGATAGCATGTTTTGTTATCTGACCGGTGAGGACATTCTGTTTTCCAATGACGCTTTCGGCCAGCATCTGGCAGCCGAAGACCTCTACAACGATCAGGTCGACCCCAGCGAGCTCTGGGCCGAATGCATCAAATATTACGCCAATATCCTAACGCCTTTCAGTCCGCTGGTTTTAAAAAAGATTCAACAATTCGCCGGTCTGGATTTACCGCTGAAGATGATCTGCCCCAGCCACGGAGTACTGTGGCGGGACAATCCCATGCAGATCGTCGAAAAATATCTGCAATGGGCCGACAATTATCAAGAGGACCAGATCACCCTGCTTTACGACACCATGTGGAACGGTACCCGCAAAATGGCCGAAACCATTGCCGCAGGCATCAGTCAAGCTTCTCCGAATACGACGGTGAAACTGTTTAATTGTGCCCGCTCGGACAAAAACGATGTGATCACCGAGGTGTTTAAATCCAAAGCGGTTCTGGTAGGTTCCCCGACCATCAACCAGGGAATCCTCTCGGCCATGGCGGGAATTTTAGAAGAAATACGCGGACTGCGGTTTCACGGCAAAAAAGCGGCAGCCTTCGGCGCTTACGGGTGGAGCGGCGAGAGTACCAAGATGATCAGCAACAAGCTGGGGGAGGCCGGCTTTGAAGTGGTCAACGATGGGCTACGCCTGTTGTGGAACCCAGACACCGAAGCACTGCAGCAGTGTGAAGCCTTTGGCAATAAGGATTGATGCCGGGATAAGAGAAGAGACTAGATAGGGCACTTTTGCTTTGATTGACTAAATTGTCATGAGTTGGTGCCTGACCCCACAGAGCCCTCGGGCGATGCAAGAATTGACCCCCGTTCACAAATTCTGCGGAAGAGGCCTATTTTAGAGATGCGGTAGATTAATGATTTGGAAAAAACGGGGAGTGTCCCTCGTTTACCCCGGTTGTCAGTAAGCTGGCATGCAGTAATCAACTAATAAACAACGTCCCCGAAGCCTCTCCCAACAAGTTGGCTTGGTCCGACCCCGCTAACCAGGATAACCAGGATCAGCGGTCAGGTAAACTGACCAAAGGGATCGTCAAGGACCTCTTGACCAAGTCACCCTTTCATTCCCGGGGGATTAAGGTCAGGTTGGAGGACGGTCAGGTCGGCAGAGTGCAGGGGCTTGCGGGGGAGTAGGATCGGGGCTGACAGGTCAATTGTGGCTCAATAAATCCGGTCACCAATTAATTAAGTGAAGTACCCGGGTTTATTGAACCACTAGTTTTGAAATAATGAAGGCGTAGAGGTGAGCTTGAAAGCTTGCCCCATAACCGCCTAAAAGCCGGTTGTAAGCTCGAAATCGCCACTAATTTAACAAACCTTTTTATGGTTTTCGGTAACTTAGCTGGGTCCGGCCCCAGAAAGGCCGCGGTTGCACGATACCCATATGCTGCCGAGTTATCGCGTGGCATGTTCTAAAAGTTGGCCCCGCCTTGGACCTTTGGTTCAAGTTTCAAAGACCTGTGCTCATTTGTGTAAGAGTCCCCAATTGTATAGTCGGGAATCTCAAGATCTTCATTCAGGGAAGATGTGGTAATAATGACCTGGTGGTCGACTTCTTGTGCATCGCAAAAATCAGCAATGATTTTCTGGTAATTGTGGATTCTTGGTGAGACCATACCCTTGTCTTCAACGTTGTCCAAAAGTAGAAGCCTTGGGTACCTCATGTTGCCATCGTTTAGGGATGTCTTTAACAAGCTTAAGAAGAGGCTGTTTTTTACGACGTTCATACCACTAGCGCTTGTTGAAATGTTCGGCTGGCCATTAATTGCAAACCAATCATCTTTGAAATTAAAGTCAAATTTACCCAAATCATCATCGTTAAAGTCTTTATGT
>JABXKU010000147.1 GCA_013619105.1 Desulfuromonadales bacterium | reverse complement strand
ATAATGAAGAGAATAGAAGCAACGATATATCCGAGATCAATAAGAATTTCGATATAATCCGTCATTTCTGCTCCCCGTCTTTGCGTTTAAACATCGCCAGCATTCGATGGGTAACCAGGTATCCTCCGACCACATTGATGGTTGCCAGAATGAGTGCAATCGTACCGACTATGGAAGCAACCGTATCCGCACCGGTTCCGGCTGCCGTGAGCGCCCCTACGATAGTGATTCCCGAAATGGCGTTGGTTCCCGACATCAAGGGGGTGTGCAATTGCGACGGCACCTTGGTAATCAACTCCACCCCGAGAAAAATAGCCAGAACGAACACAAAGATTAAAAGACCTATGGACATGGTATCATCTCCTTCAAGCGGTTGAGGTAGATATTTTTTGGTGATTAACGCTACATAAAAGTAAGTTTCGAAGTGACTTTCTCTATGGAGTACTGGAGTGCTGGAGTACTGGAGTGTTGGAAGATTCTTGAAACTCTGAAGATCGGTCTCCTTTTCCCATTACTCCATTACTCCAACACTCCATTGGCTATCTTTTGACTCACTTCTGATAAAGTTTCCGAATAATCTCATTTACAAATTCACCCTTATAGGTGATGACACACCCCTTAATGATTTCGTCTTCAAAATCAAGCCGGAAGCGCTTTTCTTCTTCATTCCAAAAGGCTTCAACCAGAGCGAACAGGTTGGCAGAAAACATCTGGCTGGCATTAACCGCCACTTCTCCAGGCAGGTTGGCCAGACCGACGATGTGAACGCCATTGACGTCAACTTCCTGACCCGGTTGCGAACCGGCGACATTGCCGCCGTTTTCTACGGCCAGGTCTACCAGCACCGATCCCTTCGACATGCCCCGGATCATATCTTCTGTGATAATCAAGGGTGCCTGCCTGCCGAATACCTGGGCGGCAGTGATCACAACATCGGAAGCTGCACAAACTTTAGCCATTTCCTCCCGTTGTTTTTGCAATTGTTCGTCGGTCAACGCTTTGGCGTATCCATCTTTTGTCTGGCCGGTTTCTCCCAGATCGACCTTTACAAAGCGTGCCCCCAAAGATTTTACCTGTTCCTCGACTACCGGTCGGGTGTCAAAGGCATCAACCCTGGCGCCCAGCCGCTTTGCAGTCGCTATGGCCTGCAGGCCTGCAATCCCGACGCCGATGACAAAAACTCTGGCAGGCGATATTGTACCTGCCGGTGTCATCATCATCGGGAATATTTTATCCAGGCGTTCGGCGGCGATAATCACCGCCACATATCCGGCTAGATTTGATTGTGAGCTGAGCACGTCCATTTTCTGTGCCCGGGTGATGCGCGGAATCATCTCCATGCTGATTGAAGCGACGCGCTTATTTTTCAAGGCTTCAATTAACTCCCGTTCGTTAAAGGGGTCCAACAAACTCACATAGATGCTCTCTTCTTTGAGCAAGGCGACTTCTTCAAGCGTTGGTTTGCGGATGCGCAAGACCACATCCGCAGCCTGAAACAAATTACTCCGGTCTGCTTCCAAAGAAGCCCCCGCTGTCGCGTAATCCTCGTCGGAGATGTTTAACGTTTGTCCTATTCCGGTTTCAACCGTAATATGCGCTCCCATTTTCACCAGCCTGGCAATATGTTCGGGAATCAGCGCAACCCGGGTTTCACCCGGATGAACTTCCTTGGGCACGACGAGATTCATAATATGTCTTTATCCTTTCCGGCCTGGTGTTGTGTCCCATAAGTAATTTACAAAACACGGTTTTATTTTAGGTTTCAGGTGTCATGGTTCAAAAATATGCGGATAGGCTAGGACACTATAAGGCTGGGAAGCTGGAAGCCAGGAAGCTGGAAAGCTGAATTATTTGCGAGCCTTTCAGCCTCATAGCCTCCAAGCTTCCCAGCCTATGAGCTATCAGCTACGAGCTATTTGCCTGACACCCGACACCTGAAACCTTAAAATGTTATGAATCCTTTAAACCCCAAACCGATACGCCCTTCCCGTTTAAAGCCCGGTGACACCGTCGGCATTGTGGCTCCGGCCAGTCCTTTTGATCGGGATATTTTTAATCAAGGTTTAAACATCTTGGCGTCGATGGGGTTTCGAACCTTCGTGCCCGATGAGATATTTGAAAACAAGCGATATCTGGCCGGATCTGATGCGCGCCGAGCGAAGCTTGTAACGCAGATTTTTCAAGACCCAAGCGTTGATGCCATTGTGTGCGCCAGGGGCGGATTTGGCTGTCTGAGGATTTTGCCTCGGTTGGATTTTGATGTCATACGGACAAATCCCAAGGTGTTTATCGGACATAGCGATATTACCGTATTGCTGGCTGCGATCACTGCCAAAACCGGTTTAGTGACCTTTCACGGTCCGTTGGTTACCACCCTTGCAGAAGCGCCGGAATTAACCCGCCAAAGCATGCTGGCGGCCATTTCGTCTGATACACATCTCAAGGTCACACCCGGCAAGGGTGTTACCATCAAGGCCGGCAGGGCACAGCGCCCCATCATCGGCGGCAACCTGACCACCCTATGCCATCTGCTTGGAACGCCTTTTGAGCCCCGGTTTGAAAATCACATTTTGTTTTTAGAAGATCGCGGTGAAGCCTATTACCGAATCGACCGCATGCTGTTTCAGATGAAACTTGCCGGCTGCTTTGACGGTATTGCCGGTCTGATTCTCGGAAGTTTCGAAGAATGTGGGGCCCTGGATGGAATTTACCGGATTTTCCAGGAATGTTTCCAGGACGTTCACATTCCGATTCTGGCGGGCTTTGATGTGGGCCATGGGAACCAAAACCTGACCCTGCCTTTCGGCATCGATGCCACCTTGGATGCTGATAAACAGGTTCTGTCATTTGATCAGCCGGCAACAATCGGTTAGTCGTCAGTGGCCTGTGGTCAGTAAAAATTAGGTTTCAGGTGTCAGGTTTCAGTGTTCAGCATCAGACGGAGAGGTTGAGTCCTGCCAATTCTAGCCTGACACCCGACACCTTATGAGATAAGAAGTAACATGTCTGAGCAGAATATAGACAGCCTCATGAAGCAAGCCGTTGCTAAAGAGATTTTTCCCGGCGGCGTTCTACTGGTCGCAGAAAAGGAAGAGATTGTTTTCTTTAAGGCATACGGTTATGCCCATCTTTCAGGCCCGACGCCGATGACCAAAGAAACAATTTTTGACTTGGCATCGCTGACCAAGCCACTGTGCACCACCCTGGCGGTGATGAAGCTTGTTCAGTACGATCAAATTGAGCTGGAGGATCCCCTGGGCCAAATTTTGCCTGAATTTGAGCGCACCGATAAGGCCGGGATAAAGCTTAAAAATCTGCTTTATCATGATTCCGGGCTTCCCGATTACCGTCCGTACTATAAAGCCCTGAAGCGTACGGCCCGGGATTCACGCAAAAGTGCGCTGCAAAAGCTTCTGGTGCAAGAACCCCTTATCAATCCGATTGGTAAAACAGTATTTTACAGCGATCTGGGATTTATGATTCTGGCATGGGTGCTTGAACGCGTTTCGGATCAACGGCTGGATCATTTTGTGGCTGATGAGATTTATCAACCCCTGGGGCTTAACAATCTATTTTTTATCTCGCGTAACCCGGCAGAAC
>JABXKU010000011.1 GCA_013619105.1 Desulfuromonadales bacterium | reverse complement strand
CTCCACCACCACCGAACCAGATGCCTCCTCTGCGACCGTAACGGGAGTGGGGTAGGAACATCCGGAGCAGGCCTGGTCCGAGGAAAAACAGAAAAAACAACAGGCCGAAGGGGCTGCGTTTCTTTTTGCCGTTCGCGCGGGCGGTGCCTTTGTATTCACCCCGCACTGCCTGGGTCATGGCACCGACTCCGGCGATGATGCCGCCGTCAAAATCCCCCTGTTTGAAACGGGGGGATATCTCGTTGTCGATGATACGTCCTGACAGCAGGTCGGTTAATTTCCCTTCGAGGCCGTAACCAACCTCGATTCGAATTTTTCGATCCCCTTTGGCCACTAGCAGCAGGGCACCGTTATCCTTCCCTTTTTGACCGATCCCCCAGGTTTCAGCAACTTTTAGAGCATATTCGTCTACGGACTCCCCTTGCAGGGAAGCAATGGTCAGAATTGCGATCTGGGTCGAGTCGCTTTCTTCAAAGGAGCGTAGGAAACGTTCAAGCTTTTGCTCCGTGGCAGAACTAATGATTCCGGCTTGGTCCGTGACATAGCCGTTCGATGAGGGCACGTCCAGGGCCGCGGCAGGTAGCACCAGAGCAAGCAGAATCAGCAGGGTGATCAGAAGTCTTCTCATGTTAGAATTTCACCTGGGGAGCTTGTTCGGCACCAGCCGCCGCCTTGAAGGGCTCCTTGCGTTCCAGCTTGAGCATGAATTTGTTGGTCAGGTTGCCGGGGAAGGTGCGAATTGAGCTGTTGAAGGTTTGCACTACCCGGTTATAGCGCTGGCGGGCCACGTTGATGCGGTTTTCGGTGCCTTCTAATTGATGCTGTAGGTCGCGGAAGTTCTGGTTCGCCTTCAGATCCGGATAGCGTTCTGCAACCACCAGCAGGCGGGACAGGGCGCCGGACATGCCTTGTTGAGCCTTTTGGAATCGCGCTACGCTGGCGGCATCGCCGAGTTGACTGGCGTCAAGCTTGACTTGGCCGACTTGCGCTCGGGCTTGGGTGACCGCTTGCAGGGTCTCTTTTTCATGGGAAGCATAGCCCTTGACTGTTTCCACCAGGTTGGGGATCAGGTCGGCGCGGCGCTGATAAGTCGCTTCGACATCGGCCCAGGAGGCAAAGACCGCCTCTTCGTTTTCTTGAATGCTGTTGTAACCACAACCGGACAGCGACAACAAAGTAATGAGCAACAGAGGCCAGAATAACAGCGAGAATTTACGCATCATGTAATCTCCTTGAGAAAGTCGACGAATTTTCGTTAATATAGTTAAGCATCATGCGATTGTAAAGGTGGCATCTTGTTTAAGGTTAGTGACTTTAACACTCTTTCCTCGGGAATAAGAGATTATCTATGAGCAGACACTTGGTTCTGGTCGGGGGCGGCCACGCCCATATGACCGTGATGCTGAATCTTTCCAACTTTATAAGCCGCGGCCATCGAGTAACTCTGGTCAGCCCAAGCCCCTACCACTATTATTCGGGCATGGGGCCGGGGCTGCTCGGCGGGTTTTATCGTCCCCAGCAGGCGCGCTTTCATATTCGAAAGTTGGTGGAGAAGCGTGGCGCCCGTTTTATCGAAGACCGGGTGGTTTCTATAGATGCCGAGAAGCGCAGGCTGAGGATGGCCTCTGGCGATGTGCTCGATTACGATATTGCTTCCTTTAACACCGGCAGTGGTGTGCCTCTTCAGATTGCGGGGGCTCAGGGCGAAGGGGTGGTGCCGGTCAAACCCATTGTCAACCTTTTGCAAGCCCGGTCGCAGCTATTGCAGAACATGGGAGGCAAAAGCCAAAACCTTTTGGTCGTGGGGGGAGGGCCTGCCGGTGTCGAGCTTTCTGGTAATCTTTGGCGACTGTTCAATAGGGCCGGCGGCCAGGCGCAGATCACTCTGCTGGCAGGTAGCCGGCTGCTGCATCGTTTTCCTGATCGGGTGAGGCAACTGGCCCTGAAATCTTTGCGGGAAAGGGGTGTGCAGGTGCTAGAAGGGGGGCGGGCTTCCTCCGTTACCAAGGGGCACGCTGAACTTAACGATGGTCGCACTCTAGCCTACGATATGGCCTTTATTGCCGCCGGGGTCCAACCCTCTCCGATCTTTTCCGATTCGAGCTTGCCTGTCGGGAAGGATGGTGGGCTATTGGTCAATGAACAGCTACAGTCGATAGCTCATCCTGAATTATTTGGTGGCGGTGATTGCATCAGTCTACAAGGGAACCCCCTGGCCAAGGTCGGAGTCTATGCGGTGCGGCAGAACCCCATTCTGCATGCGAACCTGCTGGCGGCTCTCGAAGAGCAACCGTTGGTCTCTTTCACGCCGCAGTCTCATTACTTGCTTATTCTCAACCTTGGGAACCATCGTGGGATACTGAGTAAGGGGCGCTGGGCCTGGGAGGGGCGATTGCCCTTCCTCTTTAAGGATTGGATCGACCGCCGTTTTATGAAAACCTACCAGGTTTCAGGAGAGTTGCGTGAAGGTAACGAAAACCATCATTCTTAATACGGGGCATCAATAATGGGACTAATCGATTATTTTAAGCCGGTGGCCACCTGGAGTACCGATCAGGTGCGCGCTTTTCTAAAAGAGCAGCCGGATGGCAGCTATAACCTGGTCGATGTGCGGCAGCCTCGCGAATACGAGCGGGGCCATCTGCCTGGGGCTCAGCTGATACCGGTCAAGACTCTGGACGAGCGATTGATTGAACTCGATCCAGGCAAGCCGACCATCACCTATTGCGCCGCCGGGGTGCGCAGCCGCGCCGCCGCCTCGGTGCTCAACAACGCCGGTTTCAAAGAAGTGTACAGCATGTCCGGCGGTATTAACGCCTGGGATGGCCTCGTCGCCGAAGGGGAACTGGAGATGAACACCGCCTGGTTTGCCCAGGCCGCTAACCCCGGCGAGTACCTGGCCCTGGCCTGGCTCCTCGAAGACGGCACCCGCCAGCTCTACGCCGAACTGGCCATGCGCCATCAAGCCAGAGGTGAAGGCGACTTCTTTCGTCGCCTGGTCGGTGCTGAAGAAGCCCATAAAGAGGCCCTGCACCATCTCTACCACGGGCTCAGCACCCGCTCCGCCAGCGACGATTTTCCTTCAGCCCTGCTCCCCGAGCCCGTCGGCGAGACGATGCTCGAAGGGGGCGTGTCCCTCGCCGATGCCTTGCAGTGGTTGGCTGGCAAGAGCGCCGAGCAGGCCCTGCAGCTGGCCATGGGCTTGGAGATCAACGCCTACGACCGCTATCGGATTATGAGCCGTGATGCCATTGATGACGAGAGCCGTGACGGCTTTGCTAAGCTAGCTCGTGAGGAAAAGGCTCACCTCGGCCTGATCAGCGACGAACTCGATCGGTGGTTGGACAAGCAGACCTAGGAGGGGGCCATTCGGTTTTTTAAACGGAGTAGTAAGGCTGGGGCAGAATTAATTATAGGGTAGGCAAACTCTAAAGCGTTAGGCGACAGCCGAGTTGCTGAATATGTAGGGCAAAGGCGTAGTGGCGTCGTGCGGCTGTAAGAAAGTCACGTTCCCCGCGAAAACCCCGTAAGCGCAGGTCATGATGAAATTCCTCTGGGGGGATATTCCAAAGGTCGCAGAAAAAATCTCGAACGACTGCCGTGGAGATGGTGCCACATTGAAACTCAGGGTTCTGTGTTGCAAGGGCTCTGTTAAAGGTCGAGATATCACGCCAGCAGTTAACGGCTGATTGGTACAAGCCTTTGGCTTTGACCCAGATGAGGGTATTTTCCATCGGATCCAGATAGCGGCGAAAGCGTAGCCAGGCCACCGCATACTGGTCAGGGGGCAGTTCTTTGCCTTCGAGGTTAATCCCTTTTATTTTACAGACGCGCCGTAGGGCGGCAGACCGAATTTGGGCCTGTCCTTCTTTACTCTTTACGCCTTTGCATTCCTCAAACTGGGCAAGTACCGACTCCTCGTTGAGCCATTGGACCTTTTCTTCCGAGGAGAGACTATGACCCAATGCCCAAGGATCCTGTTGTGAAGGGCGTGAAGGAATGTTGGCCCCCAATAGGTGCCCAGGCTTTGTCCGGTTGTCCTTGCCCCCTTCGTCCCTGGCCCATTCGAGCATGGCCAGGTGCTGAATGGTTTCCTGATGAACCTGCTTCGCTTGTCCACTAAACAGGCGGAAAGTTGCCAAAACGTGGTTGTCACGAATGAACTCTTTTTCTTCCCACTGCCCCATTGCTAAGCGTTCCGTGGGGCAGAAAAAAAGGGTCGGTGGTGCCAGTTTTTTTAGAACCGTGGTGGAGGGGCCCTGCTGTTGGTAGATGGTGTTTAATGCATGAAGAGCGTCCTGGCGGCAAATGTCCACCGGCTGTGCAAAGAGCAGTGAGGTCAGCCTTTCTATCTCCTCCTTGTCCATTCCCGCGATACGCCATCTCTTGACCAGTTGCGATAGGCGCCTGTCTGCAGCAGGAATTTCTCCTGCCTGATCGATAGCACAGGTTCTTAATGTGGCGCTCCAAAGGCCCTGCTCGACAAGGTTCGATGTCAGGTGGGCTAGATGGGCCAGACTAAGGGAGGGGGCGCCTGTCTCGCATGCAGCGGGCAGAATGGCATCCTCACGGGCAAGCACATCCTCTTTCAACAAGGCAGGCAGGCGTCCAGGGGCCGCCATGCCATAAGATTCCAATTCCATTGCTCGGAGTGCCCCCTCCCGGCCAGCTCCGACAACAACGGCCCCCCTTTTAAGGAGGGCCTGGATTTCTTTGTAAGACGGTTGCAGCCTAGATGGAGCCGCATCGATGTAGAGGATGATGACATCCGCTGATGCGACGCGCAATAGGTCGCCACGGGCAGCAGGCGGATGCCAGACCGCCTGTGGAATAATGAGACGATCCTCAATGGTGAGAGTGGCCTCACCGGAAAAAACGTGAACTTCTTTTTCAGGCTTCGACATAGAGCATCCCAGGCGCAAAGGCAAAAACAACTGGCAATTGGTTCATTTGGGAGTGGCGCAGGTCGGTAGCAATAACGCTTTGCCCGGTATACTGTTCAATGCGATCAAGGACCAGCGCCGTCAACTGTGCCAATGACAGGTTACACTCCACGTGCGGTGTTTGTTGCCAGTTAACCATCTCCAAATCAGAAGTCTCGGGAGGATAGGGCCAACGTAGGTCATCTTCAGGGTTCAGGCTTTCACCCAATCCAACCTTTCGACATAACCGTGTCTGGGCGACTTCAGTTAAGGCTCTGACCGCTGCAATATTACGGTCGAGGTGGCTGCCAGACCCCATAAAAAGGCTTTGGTCCTCAGGGCACCACACTTGGGCCATCATCGTTGGAAGTCCCGTTGGCGAAGGTAGCTCGGACAGCCTAACCACGAAATTCTGTTCCTGAAACCTGGCGACCAGGTGTTGGACCTCTCCAGGCGGAATGCTTTCAAGTCGAACGATCTTTTCGCGAGAGCTTCCGTTGTGGTGTCTTGCCAGAGCGTCACGTTCAACCAGTTCACAAAGTGCATGCAGGAAAGCTTCCTGTACGGTGTTTGCGCTGGCCAGTCCGTTCGTGTTGGGTCGGAACCTGGGAAGGTCTAGGCGCCTGTCTGTTCGAAAATCCAGATGTGCCAGTTCTGCAGGGATATAGGTGGGCTCCCCAGAGCGGGCGATGATGGCCGGAAGCCAGTCGATTGGTGTCGACTCAGTGATCAGACAGGGATCGGCGACGGTTAACTGGAAAAGGTCATAACCCAATCGTTGTTCAATCTGTCCGTAAGGGCATTGCATGGGGCTAAGCATGACGTGTTCCGCGTGCCAGCGTTCCAGGCATTCCATGGCCGCACCGACGATGGCTTGTACCCGGGTCGCCCCTTTGCCGTAAGATGCGGATTCAATCCACCCGTCCGGGCGAACAGCCATGGCTACCGGGATACCGACCCGGTCTAGTCCGGTCAGTTCAGTTACTCGAACAATTCCGGCTCGGGACAACAGGGGGTGGATGCGATCAAGGGTGGCTTCAGCAGGGCAGGTTCGACAACCTCCCTGTCGGTAGACGATAGGGTCCCTGTCATGCCAAAGTTCTTTCCAGAATGCTGCGTTGCTCATGCCACAGAACCGTCTTTTCGGTGAAATAAAAAGCCCGCTCTTCCGATCAGAAGAGCGGGCTTTTAGCTAGGCATCCATTCGGGTGCCACAATCACGCCCTGCGGCACAGTCTCCACAGTGGGCGTCGCGGACTTCAATCACGATCTCTTCCGGCTTCAGTTCAAGTTCAGCGTCCGGGTCGATGCGCTCGCTGTCCTGAGCGTATTTCACCAGCAATTGCTTCAACTCATCAGTCAGGGTGAGCTTAACAAATGTTTTTTCCATAGGAACCCTCCTTGTAATGGTTGGATAATTGAAAACTATTGTGAATACTATCAAATTAAATAGTGTGATTGTACTGTTTTCTTTTACGGAGGGAAGGTATTGGTCAAACAGCATGCAGCATTGACCTGCTTACGGGGTTGGTCGGCGTCCACAATTGACCCATTTGAACCATATGGGGATTCTTTCTGACCTTGTTAGTAACGTATTCAATGGCACTCATTTTAAATGAATGCCAAATACGAGAACACGTCCAGCGCCGGGCTTTTTAAAGCTGCTGTGGATTTTTTCAGTAGGATTTTAGATGCTTGCCCACTCTTTAAAACAACCGCCACCTTGTCTGCCATTCTTGACATCGTGAAGACGCAAGATAACCTATTAATACGTCTCAGCATATTCGTTGTTTTTCCTGACCTGTTTTGCAAGGGGGAAAATCATGAATAGATCGATGAATTTGTTGTTAAGAAGAACCCCTTTCCCAGAGAAGGGGGCTACTGTTGTTGAGTTCGCCCTTATCGTGCCCCTTCTCTTGATCCTTCTCATGGGGATCATAGAGCTAGGGGCGTTGTTTTGGGTCAATATGACCATGCAACATGCCGTAAGAGAGGGTGCCAGGTACGCGGTCACCGGCCGTTTTGACCTGGACCCCAACCCCACTCCGGCGGACCGGTTGCGTCCCGAAGCGGTTGCCGAGAAAATCAAACTGAGTTCGCTGGGGCTGTACGATTCGGTTGTTAGTGACATGGTTGTCACCGACCCGGATGGGGATGTTTTGGCCGGTTTTGGTGGTCCCGGAGAGACACTGGTTATCAACCTGCAATGTTCCTGGCCCCTATTGACGCCGTTGATCCGGCCTTTCTTTGACGGTGGAACCTATAACTTTCAAGTGAGTGCAACGATGCGTAATGAAAACTTTTAAAGCCCAACGGAGTCTTTATTCCTTGCGCCATTCCCGCTTTCAAAAAGGGGCAGCGGCGGTGGAAATGGCCTTAATATTACCGTTACTATTGGTGGTGGTCTTCGGCCTGTTTGAGTTTTCCCGGGGGATTCTGGCCAACAATACCATTACCAGTATGAGCCGCGAAGGAGCCAACCTCTATTCCCGCACGGGAACGCCGCCCGGAGATATTATGAGCGCCCTGTCCGGCACCGCCAGCCAGGTGAATATGGTGGATAACGGCATTATCTATATGACTAGAATTCAACAGACCGGGGGCAAGCCTCAGGTCCTGGAACAGTTTCGTTGGATCGATTCGGCGTTGGTCGACCCCCCTTCCAGCGGAGTTTGGTTATGTGCCGGTTCCAGTGATTGGGACGGTGAACAGTGCGACATCGGCCCGGCCCTACCAAGTGCAACGCGAACGGCCACTCTCGATATGACACTTAATGATGGTGAAGAGATTGTTGCGGTGGAAGTTTTCTATGTCTACCGGCCGGCCTTCACCTTTTATTTGAAAAAAGATCTGACGTTCTACTCTCGTACTTTGCTCTGACCTTTAACGGAGCCGCATTATGCAAACAAATAGCTTGTTTAATGATAAAGGTGCTGTGCTGGTCATGGTTGCCCTGTTCACGGTGGCCCTGCTGGCCATCACGGGGCTGGCCATCGATTCCGGCATCGGTTTTGGTGTGCGGGCTAAACTCAATGCCGCTCTGGACTCTGCGGCCATTGCTGCCGCACGGGCAGTTGCCAAAGGAAATACCGATAGCCAGCGGGCGGCTGCGGCGCAGGCTGCAGGAGAAAAGTTTTTCGCGGCCAACTTTCCTGATGGCTGGTTAGGGGCGACGCCCAGTGCACCCATTATAACGGCTGTTCACCACGAAGATGGTTATTGGGAAATAGACGCGTCCGGTTCCGCGGTAGTTCCCACCAGCTTTATGCGCCTTATGGGCCGTGATGTTATGACGGTTAATGCTTCGGCTGAGGCCATTCGGCGAGATCTTGATATGGTGCTGGTTGTCGACTCCTCCGGTTCTATGGGTAATCCTTCGAGTGCCTTTGGTGAAGTTAAAGACGCGGCCAATAATTTTATTGATTTGTTCAACTCCGGTCCCGGTGGCGATCGCCTCGGCCTGGTTTCTTTCGCGTCAGGTTCGGTCCTGGATGTGCCGATCAACAAGGATTCGACCCGTGGCTTTGATCAAATAGACATGCATAACGCTATCAACGCTTTGTCTGCAAGTGGTTATACGACCTCCGAGTGGGCCATGCAAAGGGCCTATCAGGAAATGGAAGCCGTGCCGGCCGGGTTGCGTTCCAGTTTGCGAGTGATCGTGTTTTTTAGCGACGGTGCACCAAATACTGTTGCTGCCGATTACACTCGCTTTGGTTCGACTGTGACCGGGACCCTCGCTTCCGGGACATCGGGGCCAGGCGATAACCGCGCCAGACCGTTTTACAATCACCTGCAACTCAATTCTTACTCCGGTAATTGGGGGGACGGTATTGCCACATTGCCGGAATTTGGTCTCGGTAGTGTGTCACTATCCAGCCATAACAATGCCCGCACTCTGGATCCAAGTACTGCGCCTTACGATAATACTCGCTGTAACGTAAATATGGCCGCCCGAAATATGGTAGAGAATGTGGCCAATGCGGCCCGGGAAAACGATATTTTTGTTTTTTCTTTAGGGTTCAATGGCAGCTCCAGGCTTTCTACCCAAGAAATCACCTTTTGCGGCTATGGCTCTGAAGAACTGGGCTCCAATATTCTTCAGCGGTTGGCTAACACAACGGCAGCCGATGTGTCTGATGATGATCAGCCCCGTGGACTGTGTATTATTTTTGAGGACCCTGAAGATGCAGAAGCGGCTTTCAATCAAGTTGCCAGCGCTATTCTTCGTCTTACCCGTTGATCAAAGTTGATGGCGTCGCAAAAAGTCCGCCCTACGGCGTTACGGCATTTTTTCAGGACCTCGACATACTAGATGTATGCCTGGAACCCCTGAAAAAACACCAAGCCTTGTAGGACGCAATTTTTGCTTAGCCATCCTATAAATTTTTGCGAAGGCATTAAGGTTCAAATCCGAAATCAAACATTTAGAGAGGACCCTGGTGGCAGACTTGGCCAAACAAAGAAATATATTTCGGTGTGGAGAGGCGGGGGCGACTATCGTGGAATATGCGGTACTGCTGGCGCTTTTCACTTTGTTGGTAATCGGAGCGGTTGTGCTTATCGAAAATAAGGTCGAAAATTCTTTTGATGCGGTAACCAACGAGTTGGCTAACCCTCCGGGCTCTTGAGGCAATTTTCAGATTTTCGTGTAAGCAATGGCGTCACGACCTGTCTGGTTTGCGGCGTCATTTTATCTGTTGTATAGAGGAAAATTCATTGTCGGAGTAACAGTTAGCAAACCGTTTTTTCATCCTTAGATAAAGATCTCATGACGCAATCACTGATACTCACCAAGTATTTCTTTTTACTCATTTTTTTTGGGGTTCTGCTGGGCATTGTTTCTTGCGGTAATAATGCAAAGGTGTACGAGGCCCCCATATCAGGCCAACCACAAAAGGTTTCTGCCGCAAGGGGCGAGACCACAAATGCTGATTCTTCTGCCCTAGCTGACGACGAAGTACAGAGGCTGTTACAAGAACACAATCGGGTACGGTTGGCGGTGGGTGTGGGGCCTGTCAGCTGGTCGTCTGATCTTGCCGAATATGCGCAGCAATGGGCAGGCCAGCTCGCCGGCAGCGGATGCCGAATGGAGCACCGTCCGACAGAGGGCGAGTGGAAGGGAATCTATGGCGAAAATCTGTTTACGGGCACCGCAGGTTATTATGACGTCGGCGATGGGGTAGAAGCCTGGGAGAGTGAAAAACGCTATTTCAAAGGTGACGCTGTTACGCTGGCCAATGTACAGCAAGTTGGCCATTACACCCAGTTGGTCTGGCGAAGGACGACTCAGGTCGGTTGTGGTAAGGCCGAGTGCCAGGGACGGATTATCCTTGTTTGTAATTATGCGCCTCCTGGCAATGTTGTGGACGAGGTGCCTTATTAAAGAGCGGGCAAATATCTTCAAGTTTGAAACAAATAAGCGGGTCGCCATTTGGGCGACCCGCTTATTTGTTTTAGGGGGAAGGGGAGGTGTAATGCTCAGGCTTGTTTGACAAAGGTCCCGGCTTCGGCACAGGAAAGGCATTTTTTAGGTTTGCAGCGTCCTTCTTTTTCATGCCCGCATTTTTCACATTTAAAGATAGCCATAGAATCTCCTTTTGATGGAAGGTTTAAATAAAACCAGATCGGTAATGATTCTACTTAAAAAGGATTTTCTGTCAAGGGGTAAATATAAAAAAGGGTTACGTCAATGACGTAACCCTTTGATTTGTATTGTGGTGCGCGATGCAGGATTCGAACCTGCGACCTCTGCCTCCGGAGGGCAGCGCTCTATCCAGCTGAGCTAATCGCGCTTGGACCTGATGGTATAACTCATTCGCTGCGTAATTGCAACGGATAATTGCGCGGCTATGGCATCAATCCTTTGTCAGAAAAGAGGCTGAAGGCAGCAAACGTTCGCTGCTGTGCAGGACTAGTAATAGCATGACAAAGATCAGGCCGTTGTAAAGCAACAGAGCACCACCATGATAGGGGATGGCGGGTAATAGAATGAACAGTCGCTCGGCAAAAAGCCCGCTTAGAACCAACAACGAAACGGCCGAAACAAAGCGTAAGTCGCCTTTGGCCTGGCTGCCGAGCAAGGCGACAAAGGGGACCAGAAACAGGCCGAGCAGAAACAGCCAGCATAGCTCCCGTTCGGGGAAACTGGCCAGACGTTCGGTAACGAAGTGAACCTCTTCGGGCAGGTTGGCATACCAGATGAGTAGGAACTGGGCGAAGAATAGTCCGGCCCAGAGGATGCTGAAACCGAACAATAGCAGGCCGACATCGCGCAAGTGACGAACCGTATCCTTTGGTGCGGTCTGCATCCGGGGGCGGAAGTAGAGCAGCATGGCCAGGCCAGAAACGGCAATACCCGCATAGAGGGCTTCGGTGAAGAAGTAGAGGCCGAACATGGTGCTGATCCAGGGGAAAGCCGCCGACATGAGCCAGTCGAACCCTAATAGGCTTTGAGAAAGAACAAAGGTGGCCAGATAGATTACGGCATAACGGTCCTTGAAGGGAGCGCCGCTGGTGCTGTGCAGGGCCAGTTGACGCCCGGCCAGAAACGTTAATAGCAAGCTGACCAGATTACGTCCCATAAAGAAAGGCCGGTTGAGCCAGATAGTGGGATGGTCGCTCCAGGGGAAAAGGTCGAGCTGGGGCCAGAGTAGGGCGAAGAGCAGCGCCAACAGTAATAGCAGGGGGTAGAGGGCGAGCAGCTCGCGGCGCAGCGAAGCGATCCATTGGGCCCGCACCAGGGCGGTCACCGCCGCGACGGCGACGGCACCCTGAATGATGGATCCCCAAAAGGTCAGGGTGAGGAGCAGTGAGCCGGGTTGAGCGATGAGTCCACCGTATTCAATGAGACCGATGGTGGCGGCCAGAATCAACAGCAGGCTATAGCAGCCGCCGATGCTCAGTTTGGTGTCGTGCATGGGGCCACCTCGTCGGCAATGGTGATGATAAATCGAGAGTCGAAATCCTGTTCTTCGAGCAGAGCGTCGACTTGGGGCAGCCTGGCCAGGAGTAGAAAACCGGCAAAGGAGGCCAGCGATCCGATGAGGATGGTCATCAGGTAGCCGATCAGCAGAAAGGCGGGTACTGCCACAATCGGTTTGCCGCCGGTGATGACGGGCCAGTCGAGGGAGGTTAGCGCTGCCAGCAGGAAGCCGCCGCCGAAACCGGCCAGGGCTCCTCCCAGAGCAAACAACGGCAGCTTGCTCGGCGGCTGGCCAAGCAAGGTGTCGATTTCGCTGAGATGGTACGGGGTTCGTACGTCCAGCTGTCCACTGGGTATTCCATCGCTTAGCAATTGTTCCAACTGCTGCAGAAAGGTTTGCTGATCGTCAAAGAAAAGCTGTCGGGCCATATCAGCGCTCCTTCAGTTCGGTAATCGACAATACGGGCAGAATCTTGATGAAGAGCAAAAAGAGTAAGAAAAATAACCCAAAAGAGCCTGCGGTAATACCGATCTCAGTAAAGGACGGGGTGTAATTCCCCCAAGCGTAAGGGTCGAAGTCTCTGGCCAGAGAAGTGACCACGATAACAAACCGCTCCAACCACATCCCCACGTTGACCAGTAGCGAGAGGATAAAGAGGTAGGCCAGGTTGCGCCTCAGGCGGCCGACAAAGAGGGTGAGTGGCAGGATGGCGTTGCAGCTGACCATAATCCAAAACAACAGTCGGTAGTCGCCAAGGGCGCGAAAACGGAATTGTTCCATTTCATAGAGGTTGCCGCTGTAGAAGGCCAGCCCTTGTTCAACCACATAGGCGAAGCCAACGATTAGAGAAGTCAGCAGCAGAATCTTGGCGATGGATTCGATATGCGAGATAGGGATATAGGTTTCCAGGCGCAGGAGACGGCGCATGGGAATCACCAGCGTAATGACCATGGCGGTGCCGGAGAGGATGGCCCCGGCCACAAAATAAGGGGCAAAGATGGTGGTATGCCAACCGGGTACGATGCTTACCGCGAAGTCCCAGGAGACGATGGAGTGGACCGAGGCGACCAGGGGGGTGGCAAAGGCAGCCAGAAAGAAATAGAGCTTGGTGTAGTGACGCCATTGTTGGGAGTTGCCGACCCAGCCGAGGGACGCCAGGCGATAGATTTTACCGATAAAGCCGGGGCGGCGACGGGCGACGATGGCCAGATCGGGCACCAGGCCGACAAAGAAAAACACCAGACTGACCAGCATATAGGTGGAAACGGCGAATACGTCCCACACTAGAGGCGAACGGAAATTGACCCACAATTGACGCTGGTTGGGGTAAGGAAACAAGAAGTAGGCGAGCCAGACGCGACCGAGGTGGATCAGGGGGAACAAGCCTGCCACCATCAAGGCGAAGATGGTCATCGCTTCGGCGGCGCGGTTGAAGCTGGTGCGAAAGCGGGCGCGGAAAATATAGAGCACCGCCGAGATCAGGGTGCCGGAATGAGCGATGCCGACCCAAAAGACAAAATCAGTGATGTAAACACCCCAACCGACGGGGTGGCTGATGCCGGCAACGCCCATGCCGAGGGCGATCTGTCGGCTCCACAGGGCCATGCCGCCAAGAAACACCAGCCCGGCCAAAAAAATACAGGCCAGGTAGCAGCGACTCGGTCTACTCATGGCCGCGAGAACATCCTGTTCGATCTGCTCAGTGGAAGATGTGTTTTGCATGGTCTCTCAATCGTATGAATATCGGTCGTTGATGTCGTTGCAAAAAGTCCGCCCTCCGGCGTTACGGCGTTTTTTCAGGACCTCGACATACGAGATGTATGCCTTCGCCCCTGAAAAAACACCAGGCCTTGTAGATCGAAATTTTTGCTTAGCCATCTTATGGTTTTTTGCAAATGCATCAGTCGATGGCGACTGTTTTCAGTTACTCAGGGCGCAGGTAATGCACGCTCGGTTCGGTGCCCAGTTCGGCGAGGACCCGGTAAGCACGCTGGCTGTGGGTCAGACGATAAATTTGCGACTCCTTATCGAGCAGGTTGCCAAAGACGATGGCGCCCGTCGGGCAGCTCTGGGCACAGGCCGTGGTGACTTCACCGTCTTGTACTAGGCGTTTGTCATCCTTGGCGCGATCCTTGGCGATACGAATACGTTGCAGACAGAAGGTGCACTTTTCCATCATTCCCTTGCTGCGCACAGGCACGTCAGGGTTGCGCAGTTGGTCGAGGGGCGCAGTGCGTTTGTGCTGCCACCAGTTGAAACGCCGTACTTTGTAGGGGCAGTTGTTACTGCAGTAGCGGGTACCGACGCAGCGGTTATAGACCTGCACGTTGAGTCCCTCGGGGTTATGGTAGGCAGCATAGACCGGGCAGACGGCTTCACAGGGAGCATAGCTGCAGTGCTGGCAGAGCATGGGCAGAAAATCGACCTGGCCGTGCTCATCGTAGAAGGGTTCAATGCGCAGCCAGGACATCTCTCTGCCGGCCAGATGATCCGAGGCTCCCACCACCGGTACATTGTTCTCTATATAGCAGGAGGCGACACAGGCGCTACAGCCGACGCAGCGCTGCAGATCGATGGCCATGGTCCAGCGATAGTTTTCGTATTCGGGCTCGGGATAGAAGGACGCCCGGGGGCCGTGATGTTGTTGGTCGCCCTTTTTCTTGCGCTGCACCGGTTTGGGAATCAGGCCGCGCCCATGTTGTGAAGGCGATCCGGCCAGGATGGGCAAGCGGTGCAGCTTGCCGGTGGGCTTTAATTGCAAACCTTCAACGTAGCGCAGCGCTTCTCCTGTAAGGGGATCAATGCCTGTCACCGGGGCTGGCAGGCTATCCATGGGCAGGGTCAGGATTTCGGTTGCCAGACCCGGCTGGATGCGCACCGGTTGGCTGCTCTGCCAGTCAGCGGTTTTAATCTGTAGCTCATTACCGTCCCGCAGTCGGAGTCGATCTGCGGTCTGCTGGGAAACGGCCATCCAACTACCGTAAGAGATGGTGGTCAGAGGGTCGGGAATTTCCGAGAGCAGCTCCAGGCTGCGGCTGCGGCCATCAAAGGAGCGGATTGACGGTGCGATGACGGCCGTTGGCTGGGCTAAGGGAGCTTGCAGTTGTAGATTGCGAAGCGCCTTGGCTGCACGGGCCTGGTTGAGACGAATGGAGGGTTGGGGCTGAGGTTCGATCAGGTAGCCATCTTTCATCAGTTGACCGAGTTGAGCACGGCTAAAGCGCTTCTGCCAGGTTTGTTGCAGGTAGGCTTCCCAATCGGCAGCCGGGCTCTTGCCGGTGGCCTGTTTCAGCAATTTTAGCAGCAGATCCCCTTCACTGAGGGCTTGCTGTCGCGGGGTGGCTAATGGTTGCAGTAAACCGATAACGCCCCGGCGGGGCTCAGTGTCCCCCCAGGTTTCGAGGCCGTGGGCCAGTGGCAGGATCAGGTCCATCTGGTCAGTGGTGTCATCGGCCAAATCCGCCAGGCCAACCCTCAGCGTTGCTTTGGCCAGGGCCGCTTTCAGACCTAGCTCAGTGGGGCTGTGACGAACCGGATTACAGCGGCTGACAAACAGTACCCCGATGCGGTCCTCGGCGAGCTGCTGGTTTAAATCTTTTAGGTCCCGCAGGGAGCCGACCCGTGAATAGTTTTCTGCCGCAGAAAAATCCAGCCCGGCCCAAGGAAGAGCGATTAACCACTGTAGCAGGGCACCCAACAAGGCGACCGGTTGACCGTTGCGATGACCTGTGGCGATCCCGCCGACAATCAGCAACGGCTTCTTGGCCTGCATCAAGCGCGATACCAATTCTTGTAGCTGTTGGGGCTTTAATCCGGTGGCGTTGGCTGTTGCTGCAAGGTTTGTGCTTGGAAGCAAGTCCTGCAGTGCTTGAGGCCAGCGACTCCGATATCGGCTCTGGGAGGTCAGGGACTGCAGCAGCCAGAGCAACAGAGTCCCTTCGCTGCCGGGTGTCAGGACCAACCGGTCGTCAGCATTGGCACCGGTCAGGGAATAGTGCGGTTCCAGGTGCATCCAGTGGCGCTTTTGATCGGCAGCCAGGGTGCTTGCCTGGGCCGTGTAATCGACCGGACTAATAAAGGTTTCGAGCAAGTCGGCACCGACGGTGATCAGCAGATCGGCTTGTTCGACCCGATAGCGGGGTAGGTCGGCCTGGTCTAAAAGAAGGCCATAACTTTGTCTCAGCGCGGCATGGGAAAAGGGTTCAAATTCTGCCAGCCGTTCAATATCCAGAGAATCACAGAATTCTTCGATGAGGGTGCTTAGGGTGCCGCTGGTGCGACCGGCCAGCCAGGTGTTTTTCCGGCCTTGCTGACGGCTAAGCTGCAGAGCTTCGGTGATTTCAGTTAATGCCTGAGCCCAGGTGATCGCCTGCAAACGACCGTCGGCTTGCCGTTTAAGAGGGGTCTGTAACCGTTGAGGATGATACAGTCGCCACAACGAGGCCTGACCGCGCAGGCACAGGCCGCCGCGATTGACAGGATGCTGGGGGTTGCCTTCAAGTTTGACCGGGCGGTTTTCTCGTATGCGGGTCAATAAGCCACAGTGGGCCGGGCATTCACAACAGGTCGATGGCTGCCAGCTTTCGGTCCCGGGAACGATGCCGTCTTCGGCTGGTACCAGAAGCGACACAAGTTCTTTCTGGCCCTTTTCTGAACCGCAAGATGAGAGTGCTGCCGCTCCGGAAACCAGGCCAAGCATCTGTAAAAACTGCCGTCGATCCATGTTCGATTCTCTCCGTTAAATCAGAAACTCTTCAGTGTTCATAAGGAGTTTCTCTATGAACGCTATTTGTGACAGGTCGCGCAGTCAAAGGAAGCCCCTCGACTGCGATGGCAGCTAAGGCACCAGCCCATCTGCAGAGAACGGACTCGGCGTACTTCCTTCATCTCTTCGATGGCACCGTGACAGGCGCTACAATCCAGCCCGCTTCTAACGTGGCGCTTATGAGTAAAGTAAATGAAGTCGGGTACTTGATGGATGCGACGCCAACGAATCGGTTCGCCTTTTTCGTGATAACTCAGTAGTTTCTGAATTTCCGGTCGTTCCGTCGCAATGGCCTGGTGACAGGAGACGCATTTGTCAACAGTTGGCATGCCGGCCTGCGGCCCCTGCGTTACCGACTCGTGACAGAAGTTGCAAGCTAGACCTAGCTGGCCAGCATGAACTGTATGAGGAAAAGCAATGGGTTGGCTGTTGTCCTGATGCGTTACAGGCCTGAACCAGGCCAACGCAGCAATGAGAAGTATAAAGCCGCCAAAGTAGGCGTATAACAGGGAATGGGGCAACCACTTGGGCATTGTAAAGCCTCTTTGGGCCGAGCAGCAGGTTGAATGGGGTTGCCAAGGGACCGACGGCAAAAATGGGTGGTCGGTCCCCTAATCCCTGTGTCGACCTAGCGCGGCGTTGGTTGAACAATTTTGTGATCAAGCAGGTAGTCGGCTATCGCGCCAGCTTCTTGCTCTGTCAGGCCGAGGTTGGGCATCGTCGGATAGTCTGGGTCGATCTTTTGCGGAGTGCGTAAAAACCCTGTTAGTTTAGCTTTTCCTGGCCGATATTTTTCGAGCACACTGTTCAGCGGCGGCCCAATCAGGCGTTGGTCGAAACGATGACAGACGCTGCATTTTTGTTGGAACAGTTGGGCGCCGTCGACTGCCGGTGATGTCTCTGGTTTTGCTGCCGCCTGGGTAGCAGGCGGGGTGGCCGTTGCCTGGCTCGTTACCGGAGGGAGTTGTAAGCCCGCCAGAGAGGCCACTGTAAGGGTGTTCTCGCGAGCGGTTTGAGCACCCAAAACCCAGAGCATGGCCAGGATAATGATGCCGGTCAGGGGGAGAGTTAGAGACGACGGTCGTTTTTGCAACAGTGGCCTAATTATCATCAGGCCAAGACCGGCACTTGTCATCAGGGCCAGGGCGGCAATCAGATAGAGATTCGGGGAACTGGCCAGTTCTGGGGTCAGCAGCAACTCAAGAACCTGAGTAAGAGGCCACAGCAGTGCTGCTACGAAAATTAGCAGCTGACGGTTGTGGCGACGGTCAAGTCCCGCCAGCATTAAAGCCAGCAGGGTGAATTGAGCAAAACGGACGGTGCCGTGCCAGGATAATAGTAAGGGTGGCCGGCTGGTGAGAAAGGGCCAGGTCTCAGGAGTTAGCAGCAGGCTTTCGGCATTAAGAAGAAAATAGCAGATCGACAACAGTAATAAATCGCCGGCGGCAATCGCAATGAGAGATAGGCGTCCGGCTGAGTGAGCCCCCTTGAGGTGCTGCCGGGTTGCCAGAATGAGGGCCAGGCCGATGATGAACAGGACGGTCACTCCCCCCCAGAAGGGGCCGGTGAAAAGTGCTGCGCGATAGGCGATTTTCATCAGCAGTAGGTTGCAGGCCATGATTAGGGCGATCAACAGGCCGGCACGTCTGCCGGTAAGCACTTTGGGGCCGGAAGATGTTTCGGATGGGGCCGGGAGCAGGGGGCTGGTCGTAAAGAGGGCTTTGCCGGGCAGGCTGAGCAGAGCCTCGCCCACCAGGTAGCCGAGGGACAGGCAGAGCAGGGTCTGGCAAGCGCCCTGCATCACTTTGATAAGTAGTAACTGTTCCTGGATGACCGGCAGCATTCGGGGTCCCTGGGATGTGGGGGAAAGTGAATTGCAAGACCATTGGCGGCCATGGATGCAACCGTCGGTCTAGCTCAGATGAGCTGTTTGGCCATTAAAGCATAAATCCCTTGTTTTGCAACACTTTTGCTCTTCGTACGCTGATTGGGCGACCCTTTTATTGGCGGTTCGAGAGAACGGCTGTTACAGGGATTCGTAATGTAGGAGCTCGAGGACTGCTGGTACGCAGAGTTACATAGCCGGCAAAGCGGCTCTTGTCTGTGTCGGGAGCTAAGCGGATAGCGATTTGAACACTCTCTCCGGGAGCAAGTTGTGAGGAGGAAAGCTCAGCCTGGAGTTCCTCGCTGGTAGTTTTAAGGTCGGAGAGGAAAATGTTTGAAGTGCCATCGTTGCGCAGGTTGATCGTGGCTGCGAAGGGCGCTTTATCTTTTATGGCGCTGAACTGAAGACGTCTGGGTGAGACCAGCAGTTCCTTTTGCACCTCGCCCTGTAGCCGAAATCGGGCTTTCTGTTGGTCGGGATCGTTAGAATAGACAACGATCGTTTTGGTGACAGATCCCTGAAATCCCTTAGAGTTAAACGTAGTCTTCAATTCACCCCATTCACCGGGGGCCAGTTCCTTCGCGGACAACAATGCTGCAGTGCAGCCGCAGGAACTACGTACCTTGCTGATGATTAGTGGCGTATCACCGGTGTTTTGGAAGCGAAAGGTGTGTTCGGTTTTGCTGCCCTCGGCCACTCGACCGAAGTTAAAGAGCGCCGTTTCCGCCTGAAGGTGCGGAGCAGCCAGGACCGTTGTCGGCAGAATCAGGAATGTCAGTAACAGCAGTAGGTATCTCATCATTGTGGCTGTCCTGTCGTTTGATGGAAAGTTTGCGAGTCTATGGTAAATATATAGCACAAAAAAGGAAGTGATTGCCAGAGCCCCGGGAACGGGCGAATAAATTGACACCCTATTTGCCGATCTGCTATAGAATGAGTTTCTCTTTGGGTTTATAGAAAAAACGGAGGCTTATGCCGTCACAGGGAATGGAAAAATTATACGGTCGGGAGTATATCGCCGGTCAAGTTCAGCGTCTGGCTGAGGAAATCAGCCGTGATTATGCGGGTAAAGACCTCTTGTTGGTCGGCGTGTTGAAGGGTGCATTTTTGTTTTTTGCCGATCTGGTGCGGGAGATTTCCCTGCCAGCACAGGTGGATTTTGTAAGGGTGTCCAGCTACGGCTCTCTCACCGAGACTACAGGATTAGTGGAATTTCGTAAAGATTTGGAAATGTCTATTGCCGATCGTCATGTTCTGATTGTTGATGATATTCTCGATAGCGGCTTTACCCTGGAAGCGCTCTATCGGCAACTGGCCGGCCGCCAACCGGCAAGTCTTAAGTCCTGTGTGTTGCTCGATAAACGACATGCCCGGCAAACACCATTTGAGGCGGATTATGTCGGCATCAGCTTTGATAGTGGGTTTGTTGTCGGCTATGGCCTCGATTATCAGGAAGCCTATCGAAATCTTGCTGATATCTATTTATTCGATCCGGCACAGTCGGTTTAAGGGGGGATTATGGTAATTCAATGCCCTCATTGCCAGGCCTGTTTTAAGCTGCAGCAGAATAAAGTAAAGCCCGGTGGTACCAAGTTGCGTTGCACCAAGTGTAAGATCATTTTCATGATCACTCCGCCTCAGGCCGACGTTCGGACAGAGGATGCAACTGTCGATGCGAGCGTACTAGGTTTTGGCGGGGAGAACGAATTTGGGGCTGCCGAGGAGTTCGGCAAAGATTTTGATGGGGGTGAATTTTTCTCAGGTGACGATGACGGGGATGAGTTCCTGCTCGGCGAGACGAATTTTGAAGACGATGACGACGACTTTTTAGCGGTAGCTGGTGCAGATTTCGATGAGCAAGGTGGTTTAAACTGGTCCGATGATACGGATCTGTTCCCTTTGACCTCGGATACGAAACAGACGGATGACTTGTCTTTGGCCGATGAGCTTTTGGATGGAGAACCCGGGGCTCCTCAGACTGCAGAACCGACGGCGCAAGAGCCATCTCTTGATGTTCCGCTGACCCTTGCGGAGGAGGATGAGCCGGAGATCGGCGATGCGGTCTCGGGTTTGCTCGAAGAGGATGTTTTTTATGACGAAGGTTCGTCTCGCGTATCCCTGCCTGCTCCGCGTCCACCGGCGGAGTGCCGCAAACAATCTTATCGGGGTTTGATGTGGTTGCTGGTGTTGCTGCTGGTGATAGCCGGCGGTGGTTATGTCTATCATGCTCGAGGGCCACTGACGGAATCTTGGCAGAAGCTGTTGGTTGAGTGGCAGTTGATCCCAGCACCGCCCGCCGAGGGCAGGGAGCTGAAACCGGTAGAGCTGACGGGGTATGTTCTAGTCAATCAACGGGAAGGCCGGTTGTTTATAATTCAAGGACAGGTGTTGAATGAAGGGGCCGAACCGCGGGCGGCTATTGTCGTGCAGGGTAGTGTCTATAATGCTAAGGGTGTGAAATTGGCTCAACAGAGAGCCTTTTGCGGCAATCCTATGGACAGGGAGCAGCTTCGCGTCTGGCCATTAATGCGTATGTCAGAGCGGATGCAGAATCAGTTTGGAAAAATGTTGGCCAATCTCAATTTGGCACCGCAACGGGCGATCCCCTTTACCTTGGTGTTCAAAGACTTGCCCGGCGAGGTGGTGGAGTTCGATGTAATCGTGGAGGCTAGCGAACCGGTTATCAAATAGTTTTCGACTCGGAAACCCGCTGGGTGTTCATCCGGAAACTCGAGATGAGTACTAAATGTCGGTAGGCTTGCCAACCTGAAAATGAAAAAGCCGCCTTGAAGGGCGGCTTTTTTCATTAATGGTAAATTCCCGGACGAGACGGTCAGTCAGGGTTTGGGCTCATCGTCTTTTTTGGTTTCCGGGGTGACGTCAATTTCGTCTTTGCCCTGCAGGCTTCTGCGGAAATTGGTAATGCCTTTACCAAGAGCAGACCCTATTTCAGGCAGTTTGCGGCCACCGAAAATCAGAACAACCACGGCTAGGATCAGGATTAGTTCAAAGGTGCCGGGTATTCCCATGCGTTCCCCTTCGGAGCTTGTTAAAGGAAGAGAGGAGCGCCTTTAGGGGCGCTCCTCTCTGCTTTTTGATCAGGGAGCTTTGATGCAGTCTACTGGGCAGCAGTCAACGCAAGCGCCGCAATCGGTGCACTCATCAGCGTTGATCACGCGGATGTCGCCCTTCTCTGCAATGGCACCCAGAGGACAGGAGTCGTCGCAAGCGCCGCAGTTGATGCATTCATCAGTGATGGTATAGGCCATGGGGGTCACATCCTTTGTGTTAAGATAAGATTCATCGTTTTAATGTGTGAAGCATGATGGAAAAAGAGAAATAGGGGGTCCCCTGAAGTCTCTCCTTCTCTGCTTTATTATTAGGGAGCCTTGATCGCGTCTACGGGACAGCAGTCAACGCAAGCGCCACAGTCGGTGCACTCATCGGCGTTGATGACGCGGATGTCGCCCTTCTCTGCGATGGCGCCCAGAGGGCACTCATCGTCGCACATTCCACAATTGATGCATTCTTCAGTAATTGTATAGGCCAAGGGATTCACCTCCTTTGCTTTAAGATAGGAACCGTGGCTTGATGCCACAGCGGTATATATACAACAGCTCCAGTTTGCTTGTCCACCCTAAAGCAGCCGATTGCTATGTCGGTCCATAAAAGCCCTTGCAATTCCAAGGTCTCTGCTTTAGTATTTCGAAGTTTGTACCGGATCTGGAAGGCGCTTTTTTTGTAAAAAAGCGTTTTATTGTTCAAGAGTTAGGCGTCCATTTGATGGTTTGCCTAACAAAAAAGCTAAGGAGAAAACGCATGGATATTCTTGCACTAAATTGTGGCAGTTCATCGGTAAAATATCAGCTTTATAACTGGGACAAAAAGGTCGTTATCGCCAAAGGTGTGGTTGAAAGGGTCGGCATCGGCGAGTCCTTCATTGCCCATGAAGTACCCGGCCGCGACGACTATAAATTTGCTCAGGATTGCTCCGATCATACCGTTGCCATCGGCCTGATCATCAAGACCCTGACCGACCCAGAAGTCGGCGTCGTTAAGGCGATGGATGAAATCTCCGCGGTCGGCCATCGTGTGGTCCACGGGGGGGAAAAATTTGCCGCTTCGGTGCTGATCGATAAGGCCGTACTCGATGGGATCAAAGAGGTGCAGCATCTAGCCCCTCTGCATAACCCGCCCAACATCATGGGTATCGAAGCGGCCCAAAAAGTGCTGCCTAATGTGCCCCACGTAGCCATCTTCGATACCGCTTTCCATCAGACTATGCCTGAAGAAGCCTTTATGTACCCCTTGCCTTACGAGTGGTACGAAAAGCACAGCGTGCGTCGGTACGGTTTTCACGGCACTTCCCATCTGTACGTATCCAAGCGGGCTGCCGTACTGCTCGATAAGGATCCGAAGGAGTGTAATGTCATTACTCTGCACATCGGTAATGGCGCCTCCCACGCGGCCATTCGCGGTGGTGTCTGTGTCGATACCAGCATGGGCATGACTCCGCTGGAGGGCGCCGTTATGGGCACCCGCTGTGGCGATATCGATCCTGCGATTCCTACCTTCATGATGCAGGTCGAAGGCTACTCTGCCAAAGAGATGGACAGCATTCTGAACAAGAAGTCCGGTCTGCTCGGCATCACCGGTCAGTACACCGACCGCCGCGATATCGGAAACGGCATCGATGCCGGCGACAAGCGCTGCAAACTGGCCCATGATATCGAATGCTATCGCATCAGGAAATATATCGGTTCCTACATGGCAGTGTTGGGTAAAGTCGACGCTATCGTCTTTACTGCCGGTGTTGGCGAAATGGGCTCCGAAATTCGTCAGCAGGCTCTCGAAGGGCTTGAGGCCTTGGGTATCAAGATCGACAAGACAAAGAACCTCAAGACCCGTACCAAAAAAGCCGAAGTGGAAATCTCCACTCCCGATTCGCCGGTCAAGGTATTTGTTATCCCTACCGACGAAGAGCTGGTCTTCACTGAAGACGTGGTTGGCATTCTGGAAAGCACCTACTGCGATCACATGGACTTCGACTACAGCTTCAAATCGAAGGACTACGAACGCTAGTAAGTTGATTCAAAGCGTTGCATAAAAAAAGGCCGGTGGAAATTTCCACCGGCCTTTTTTGTTTGCTGATTGCGTTGAGGCCTGTGGTCAGCCCTGAGCCTGAACAGCAGTGATGGCTGTGACATTGATGATGTCGTCTACCGAGCAACCGCGGGACAGGTCGTTAACCGGCTTGCCTAAGCCCTGAATGATCGGGCCAACGGCTTCGGCACCGGCCAGGCGCTGGACCAATTTGTACCCGATATTGCCGGCGTCCAGGGTGGGGAAGACCAGGGTGTTGGCCTTGCCCGCTACCGTCGAACCGGGAGCCTTGCTGGCGCCGACCTTGGGTACCAGGGCGGCATCGGCCTGCAGCTCTCCGTCGATCTGGAGCTCGGGGGCCATCTCTTTGGCGATGGCCAGAGCTTCAATGACCTTGTCTGCGTCTGCGTGCTTGGCGCTACCTTTGGTGGAGAAGGAGAGCATGGCCACTCGCGCATCGACACCGAGGAAGCTTTTGCAGCTGCGGGCGGTCGAAATAGCGATTTCTGCCAGAGCGCGGGCATCGGGATTGGGATTGACGGCGCAGTCGGCAAATAGCATGGAGCCGTTTTCACCGTATTCAGGGGTGTTGGTTACCATGATAAAGCAGGACGAGACGGTTTTCATGCCAGGCGCAGGTCCAATGACCTGGAATGCGGCGCGCAGCACATTGCCGGTGGTGTTGTATGCACCGGCGACACAGCCGCCAGCATCGCCCTTGCGGACCATCATGGCACCGAAGAACAGATTGTCGTCGCCAGTTAGCAGCTTCAGGGCGTCTTCACGGGACAGGCCCTTTTTCTTGCGGATTTCTACCAACTCGTCGGCATAGGCGTCGAGCTGAGGTGCGCTTTTGGGATCGAGCAGGGTGACGCCCTCAAGGGAAACACCGAGTTCAGCAGCTTTGGCCTGTAGGGCCGCGGGTTCACCAAGCAGTACGACATTAGCAAGATTGTCCTTGGCGATCGGGCCAGCGGCCTGAATCATGCGGTCATCGTAACCTTCGGGCAGTACGACAGTTTGCAGGCTCTGACGGGCTTTTGCCTTTATCTGATCTACTAAATGCATTGCTTCCTCCTTCGTGGCAGCAGGGAATGAATAGACGTTAGCGGTCCCTTTTATACGTTATGGAATACCGAGGGTCAACCTATTTTGTCCCCTCAAGCCCCCTGTTGACAGGGGTCGGCTGAATCTTTACTGGCATCCTGTTTCGGGCTTATTGTATAATGCGTACGATAACTAAACTATAGCTGGAGCCTGCTACCCACAATGAATATTCATGGTCGGCATGATGCCGTTCTCGCAGGATTCATTCTCTGTTCTATATTGCTGCATTTTCTGTTGCTGCACTTTCTTCCCGCTCGTTCATTGAGCGATCTAAGGCAGAAGGATCCGGTAATCGTCGAGGTGCGTCCGCCGCAGGCCCGTGAACGGGAACTCGATCTGCCGCCTCAGCCGGAGCAGCCAGAGCCCCGTAAAACACCGGCCAAGCGTCTTGGCCCGCAGGATCGTACGGTGCCGAAAGAGGTTGCTCCCAAGGGTGATGCGCCCGAGGATCGGTTGCCGGTTCCGCCACCGCCACCGCCACCGCAGCCCCGCCAGCCTTCTCCGATCAGTAAGGCGCCCGGCTCGGCCCCTTTGCCCGATCCCTCAGCTATCGATCTTAACCTGGCGCAGAACACCCAGTCCCGTTATCAAGAAGAATGGCGGAGTAAATATCGCGAGGATGTCGAGGAAGGGGATGCGGTCTGGCTCGACACGGAAAAGGATGTGCTGTTATCGTTTTTCGAACGTTTTCGAAACAATATCTACAATGTTTGGAATTACCCACCACAGGCGGCGAAGCGCAGGGAGCAGGGGGTCTGTCTACTGGAAATCATCATTAATCGCGACGGCAGTGTTGAATCCGTGAAGCATTTAGAAAAGTCTGGATTCCCGAGTCTCGACCGGGAAGCTCTGGCCGCAGTCTTTCGCGGTGCACCTTACGGGAAACTGCCCAGCGCCTATACGGACGACAAACTAAAGATTATGGCTTTCTTCCAGTATCGCTTGACCCTCAGCGGGCAACGCGGCGGTGACATCTTTGGTGCCCGTTAGGTTCTGTTGACTTTAAAAACCGTCGACAAAGTCCTGGTAATCGTCGCTTTCGAGCAGGTCCTCTGTTTCCGCCGGAACCGCGATTTTGATCCGCAGCAGCCAGCCGTCTTCATAGGGCGAATGATGCAGCCAGTCCGGTGAGTCCGCCAAGTCGTCGTTGGTCTCAAGAACCTCCCCAGTTAGCGGGGCGTAAAGGTCAATCAGTCTGTTTATCGACTCGGCTGTGGCCATGGGGCCGCCAAGCTCCAGCAGATCGCCCTGTTCGGGAATCTCGACCGAGGCCAGTTCTTCCAAATCTTCCTGTAGATATTCTGTCACGCCGATGGTGGCGGTATCCCCTTCCACCAGCAGCCAAAGGTGTTCTTCCGTATAAAATAGTTCTTCAGGTATTTCCACGCTTTCCTCCCAAACCTTATTTCAAGTGACCTTTGTCCGGCACTGCGCAAGCCTGCCTGCGTCCGGTTCACCACTAGTCCGAGAAAAACTATACGAGAAGCCTCGGGTTCTGTAAAGCCAGAAAAAGGGCTTCAGGGGGGAGAATTGTGGTCGGTCCGTTCAAGGTATTGTCGCTGAACAGTGGTTCAATAGCCATGGCAAACCTTCGCTGAAATCTGAGCCATTTGGGAGGAAGGGCTGCCGATGGACTAATTCATGAACTGTTATTCCTGGCCGGTCGGGAGGTGGTTTGCTCGGAAATGGATTCAGCGCCTTGACGCTCAAAAAGCCTTGCTAGGGAAGGCTGTCGGCGTTGGGGAAACAAAGCGTCGCGGTTTCAGGTCGAACGCTTTGGTTGCGACCAGGTTCCCGGTGGCGTAGGGACGTTACAGGTCGCTATCGCTTCGATACTGTCGTTGTTGGGACGTTGCAGTTGTTTCTGGCAAAATCACGGCTGGGGGAGAACTGGGTGTCCCTGAGTCCAGTGGGCGGAATAGCCAAGCTGCCTGCAATCGGTCAATGCCGACAGGCTTTTGAACTGCAGCTTGTTCTCCCGTAGCAAGGGCGCAAACTTAGGGACGTAGGGTCGATACAAAAATCCCCAGCCATAAGCCGGGGATTTTTAGGGCCTGCTATTCGTTGGCTGCTTTGGGGCAACCGCCGCAACCCTTGCCAGCAGCAGCAGAGGGGCAGGCTGGTTTGCTAGCGGTCTTTGAATAACCCTGTTCGTACCAGCCGCTGCCCTTAAGGGCAAAGGCGGTTTGGGAAATCAGTTTGTTGACCGGACCGCCACAGGCTTGGCATTCGGTCAGCGGGGCATCGGAAAATTTTTGTCTGGCTTCAAACACCAGACCGCACTCTTCGCATTGGTACTCGTACATCGGCATGTGACAACCTCCAAGTTTTTTATCGTCGCTAATCTAATCACTTACCTCCTGTTTGTCAAGGGGGCCTCTTCAAGATCCAGGGATAGATCGGGGCTGCTAGCAGATTTTTGTTGTCAAGACGTGGCATGGCCATGGTATAAAACAATGTTAATTTTTTCAGTTGTTGGGTTGCCTCCACCAGTCAACGGCCTTGTGCCGTGCTTCCTTCCTGTCGACAAACTCCATTTTGCTGCAGGGTGTCAGGTAAGAGATGTGTTGCTCAGGTCTATCCAGACAAAGGGTTTCACCTTTTTGGTTTCTGCTGATAGTTTGCTGTCTGTTTGCTGGTATTTTGGCAACCGATGGGCTGGCTGCAGGAGCGATGTCGCGGCTCTCCCTTGGTGACGGCGCGGAACATTACGAGGTCGGTCCCCATCTGGAAATACTGGAAGATGCCGAAGGGCAGTGGGCCATCGGCGATGTCGCTCAGTCCAGCTTCAATGCTGCGTTCTCTCCCATCCATTCCTCCACCGTTAATCGCGGTGTCACTTCCTCCACCTATTGGGTTAGGTTTTCCTTCAGCCAGCAGACGAATAGCGCCTCTACCTGGTCCCCTAAGATTCCCTGGCTGCTCGATATTGGTTGGCCCTTTTTTGATCAGGTCGACGCCTATCTGGTTTCTGACGCATCGTCCAAGGCGCAGCCAACGATCGTGCCGATGCCCTTTTACGAGGCATTTCGACCCGTCGGGGGGCGTCACTCTGAGCGCCAAGGGCTGTTGGCCCGGATTCCGAAACTCTCCCCAGCCGAACAGACCGTTTATTTACGCCTACGCCCGGATGGTGTGTTTTTTCTGCATCCGGTGATCTGTACCGTCAAAAGCTATTTAGAGACTTCGGCGCTGCGGATGCTCTGTTTCGGTCTATATCTTGGTCTTTTGTTGGCCCTGTTGCTGTATAATCTGTTTCTTTACTTTTGCCTGCGTGATCGCAGTTACCTCTGGTATGTGACCTCCATTGCGGCGATCGGGGTCTACTTTTTAGGGGCTAACCGGCTGACCTACGAATTTCTCATTGACCATCCGCCGACCTCGGTGTTGCGTCTCAATTTAGTGGCTCTGGCTGCCAGTTTGATGGCCTTGGTATTGTTCGCCCGCTCTTTCTTGCAAACTAAAGCACGGGCACCACAGGCCGATCGCGCCATGCAAGGGCTGCTACTGCTGATGCTGGCCGTCCTGCTGCAAGTGCCTTTTATGCCCATGTCTTACCTCAATCGCTGTTATCTTCTGGTTGGTGGTCTGGTACCCATTACCCTGATCTCTGCTGCCGCAGTCTGTTGGTGTCGCGGCTATCGTCCGGCTCGTTTTTTGGTTTTGTCCTGGGGGCTTTACGGGGTATGCGGTTTTGTCTATTCCCTGACCTTCTTGGGCTGGCTGCCTTTTAACGATGCTACGTTTCACAGTTTTCAGATCGGTTCGGCTCTGGAGGCCATTTTTCTGTCCTTTGCCCTGGCTGATCGCATTAATCTGTTGCGCCTGGAACGGGAGCAGTTGAGCCATAGTGAGCGGCGTCATAAAGAGTTGGCCGTAACCGACAGCCTGACCGGGCTTTTCAATCGCCGCTATTTCGAAGCGCAAATTGATCTGGAGATCGAAGGGACTGACCGGCTCGGCCATAAACTGACTTTGATGATGTTGGATGTGGATAACTTCAAGGCGTTCAATGATTGCTACGGCCACCAGGAGGGTGATCGGGTACTGTCCACGTTGGGTCAAGTCATGCTTTCTTGTGTGCGGGATAAGGATGTCGCCTGCCGCTATGGCGGCGAGGAATTTACCATTATTTTACCGGGAGGGCAGAATTCCACCGCTGTGGAAATCTACGAAAGGGTCAACTGTGAACTGGAAGCCCTCCATTTCGGAGCTGAAGGACAGAGCATCAATCGGATCACCATGAGCATCGGCGTGGCGGAACATCTGCCGGGTGAGTCGGCGGAGAATCTGGTGCGCCGCGCCGACCAGGCTCTGTACGAAGCTAAGGCGCGGGGTAGAAACCAAATCATTATTGCTAGCCGGGAACCGGAAGCGGTCTTTTTCTCCTGTTTCGGATCCTCAGCATCCGGTGACCAACCCCACCTTTAGTTGTTAGCCCGTCCCTCAGCCCAAGAGTTTTCTATTCAGGCTTTGATCGATGTGATTCCGGCAGCTTGTTGCTGTGAAGTGCCGCGTGCAGGGCCACTTGAATAGCCTCTCGAACCGCCTGCTCTTTCTTTTCCCTCTCCACTATCTCACTTTGACTGCGATCCGCTAGCACTGCGCAGATGCAGGCTGCAGCAAAATTATACACCCCCGCCATTTTGAATAGGGTAGCGGCTTCCATCTCGTAATTGGCGATGTTGAGTTGTCGATATTCCTCGGTGATGCCCTGTAGCCGTCTTAACAGATGAGGGTTGGCTGATGACAGGGTTCGTTCCTGGCCTTCATAGAATGTATCGACAGAAGCGGTGATGCCGAGATGCCAAGGCACATGGAGGGCGCGAGCTGCTTCGACTAGGGCGACGGTAAGAAAGGGGTCGGCGGCGGCTGGATATTCAAGGGGGGCGATATCCTCGGCGGCTCCTTGGCGGCAGAGGGCCGCTCGACTGATCACCAGGCTGCCAGTTGCTATGTTGTCTGCGATGGCGCCGCAGGTGCCGACTCGAATAATCTGCCGAATGCCGACCTGATAGAGTTCGTTGACTACGATACTCAACGAAGGTGCGCCCATGCCGCTGGTGGAAATCAGCAGAGGACGACCATCCGCTAGACTCACCAGATAGCTGTTCAGGCCGCGCTGCTGAGACAGGGTTTTGAGTAACGTCACCCCCGGAGTCTGCTCGGCGATCTGCCGGCTGCGTTCAGGGTCGCCGCAGAGCAGGGCCATGAGAGGGGCAGGCTCACCCAGGTCTTGCCGACTGAAGCCGATATGGTAGAGAGGTTCAGAACTCATGATCTTCCCTCCAGTGGTCGTTGTACCGAAAATGCCTTGGGTAGCAAGTCTGGGAGAGAAACCTCCAGGCGTTGGTCGCCTTGGCACAGGGAGATAATGACTGCTTCAGAAGCGAATTCCTGCAGTACCTGCCGGCAGGCGCCGCAGGGCATGGTCAGGGTTTCCGTCGGAGTATAAATAGCCAGGGCGACGATCTGTCGCTGCCCCTGGGAAACAGCGTTGAAGACGGCGACCCGCTCGGCGCAGCAGGACAGACCCAAAGAGGCGTTTTCCACGTTACAGCCGGTGATGATCTGTCCCCTGTTGGTCAACACTGCCGCCCCTACTGGAAAATTACTGTAGGGGGCATAGGCGTGTTGACAAGCTTTGCGGGCGGCATCCTCTAGAGTCAGTTTTTGCGAGGGATTCATGAGCTTCATAGCGGTGCTACTGCCTCCCTTTAGCGTCGTTGCCAGCGCAGCCAGAGGCGAAACAGCTTTTGCAGTCTGGGCGTCAGACGGTTACGGTTATAAGCATCGGCCAGCTTTTTCATCACTTCGGCCTGAGTCGGATAGGGGTGCAGGGTGCGGCCGATGGCTGCCAGTCCAATACCGTTGGTAACAGCTAGGGCTAGTTCGCCGATCATTTCTCCCGCATGCTCGGCCACTATGGTCGCGCCAAGGATTTTATCGCTGCCTTTTTTCAGGTGGACCCGGGCAAAGCCTGCTGTTTGGCCGTCGATTCGGGCTCGGTCGCTGTCCGTTAAGGGCACGGTCAGGGTGTTGATCTGATATCCCCGATCACGCGCTTCTTTTTCATACATTCCGACATGGGCGATCTCAGGAGAAGTATAGGTCGCCCAGGGAACGACCAACCGCGAATTGCGCTGTCTGCCCATGAACAGAGCATTAGCAATGACGATCCGCGCCTGGGCGTCAGCAGTGTGAGTGAATTTGTAAAGAGAGCAGACATCCCCAGCCGCAAAAATACGAGGATTGCTGGTTTGCAGGCGGTCGTTGACCGTAATCCCTGCTTTTGGGTGATAGTCGACCCCGGCTTTTTCCAGATCGAGTCCTTCGACGTTGGGTGCCCGGCCGATGCCGACCAGAATCTGATCGACGGCCAGTTGACTGGTGTGGCCGTTGTCTTGGTAGGTGATGATGCGTTCGGTTTCTTGCTTTTCGACCAGCTGGGTGCGCACGTTGAAACGAAGTTCGATGCCTTCGGCGGCAAAGGTTTGGTGCACAATATCGGCGGCATCCTGGTCCTCCCGGGGTAGCAGCCGGGGACCGTATTCGAGGACCGTCACCTTGCTGCCTAGACGGGCAAAGGCCTGAGCTAGCTCGCAGCCGATGGGGCCGGCACCGAATACCGCCAAGCGTGGCGGCAGCTCACTGAGGGAAAAAACCGTTTCGTTGGTCAGATAACCCGCGTCCTCCAGTCCCGGAATGGGTGGAGCTGCGGCTCGAGCGCCGGTGCAGATGACCGCCTTTTTAAAGGTCAGTATTTGCTCTCCGACCTGCAAGCGGTCGGGTCCGGAGAAGTGACCCTGTCCGAGAAACACATCGACTCCGAGTTCCTCGCTGAAGCGCCGTGCCGAATCGTGGTCGCTTAGTCCGGCTCGAACCTTCTGCAGGCGGGCCATGACCTCGGCAAAATCGATCCGCAGATCGGTTTCGCCGTGAACGCCAAACGGGCCGGCGTGACGAGCCTCGTGCAAGGCCCGTCCGGAACGGATCAGGCATTTGGAGGGCACGCAGCCTTGGTTAAGGCAATCGCCGCCAAGCAGAGATCTTTCCACCAGGGCGACCTTGGCGCCGAGGCCGGCCGCTCCGGCTGCTGTAACCAGCCCGGCAGGACCTCCACCAATGACCACCAGGTTATAACAGGGCGCCGGCTGCGGGTTGTCCCAGTCGTCCGGATGGACATTGTCGAGCAGGGCCTGGTTGCTTTTGCTGACGGGTAAGATGATGGGGTGTTGGGTCATTGGACCGCTCCCGGGGAGTTATAGCAGAGAGAACATTTAAAGGATAAACCATAGCCGAAATAACTAGTTTTCATCCGGAAACGGCTCTTTTTTCCAATCTCGGCGTCAATCCGCGCCCTTGCGTGTGCGGCGTAAACAGCTACGCCTCCGTGCAAGCGCTTGATTTCCTTGACCTTGGAAAAATTACTCGTTTCTTATATGAAAACGTCATGTGTCCATCCAAAGTTTCCAGATGGGCCCTAATTAGGTTTGAGTATATCATGGAAAGATCAGGGCTAATTTTGGTGATTTCTGTTGGCCGTAAAGAAAAGCCCGTTATTGCTGGGGGCGCTGCGGCCCATGGAACGAGCATCTGTTAGCGTTTTTTGCGTCGGAACAGATCGGTCTTTAGACTAGAAACCCGGTCGAGAAAGAGCAGGCCGTCGAGATGGTCCAGCTCATGCTGGATAGCCACGGCTTCAAAACCGGTAGCGCGAATGGCCTGTTGGTCGCCACGACGGTCGAGAAATTGTACTAGGATTTCTTCGGCCCGGACCACATTGCCGGTGTAGTCCGGAACGCTCATGCAGCCTTCGCGCATGCTCTTCTGTCCCGACTGTTCGAGGATCTCGGGATTGATCATCACCAACTGGCCGTGGTTGTTGTTCCGGCCAAGTTTGCTGTTGGAAACATCGACCACCACCATCCGTTGCGAGACACCGATTTGCGGCGCCGCCACTCCGACGGAATGACCGGAGGCGAGCATGGTGTCGAGCAGGTCCTGAGCCAGGGTGTCGCATGCTTGATTCAGTTCAGCGACCGGTTCACAAACCATTTTTAGTAGAGGATCGGGATAACAGAGAATTTTACGAACAGCCATTGGTTACAGCTCCACCGGTGTGATATCACGCACTGAGATATCGACCTGCAGTCTATCCTTTAATTGGGCCATTACTTCAGCCAACTTTTCGAGAGGGATGCCTGGCGGCAAAATAGCTTCGATCATCATCACGTAGACCGGTCGCTCCGGTGAACCGACCAGTTGGGTATTGAGGTCGGTGATATTGATTTGCCGATCTCCCAATTCCTTGACGACGGGATAGACAATTCCCGGTTTATCGGATCCGTAGACCGAAATTAGGCAGAGCTCTCCCGGTAGTTGGGGAGCTGCTTCTCCGCCAGCTTGCAATGTGCGGAGAAAGACCGACAGGCCATCTTGTTCTATCGGCTCAAAGGCGGTGCCGAAGCTTTCCCTGGTGCTGAACCGAGGGTGGGATATAATCAGAATCATGGCGAATTGACCGCCAAGAATGGTACAGCTCGAATCGGCAATATTGCAGCCCAGGTCAAACAGTACTTTTGTCACACGGGCAACAATACCAGGATGATCGCGGCCAATAATTGTCAGAGCAAAATGGTTCATAGCGGGCTCCTGCTGAGGTAGGTATGATAGGCATCAACCTTAGCGTTAGTGATGCATTTTTTTTCTAACATGACGCGTCAAATAATACCATCTTTCTGTAGGAGGCAGGGCATTGTTGAATCGCAAGGATTTGGTCATTACCTTTTTTAGAGCTTCAGGCCCGGGAGGACAGAAAAAAAACAAAACCGAATCGGCGGTGCGGATTAAACATCTGCCCACCGGAATCCTGGTTGTGGCCGCCGAGGAGCGGTCTCAGCAGCGAAACCTGGAACGAGCTCTTCAACGACTTGAAGAACGATTACAAGCCCAACGTCGCCGGCCAGCAAAGCGGATTGCCACGCGGCCGGGCCGCGGCGCCCGTGAGCGGAGGTTACAGCAGAAACGACAGCGTTCGGAAATCAAAAGTGGCCGCAAGAACTGGCAGGATTAAGCCCTCTAGTTTCTTAGCGCACAACGATCGAAGCGTTGCGATCAAAGGGGTTGGTTCGCAGGGTGAGGGAAAAGAGGAAAGGATAGTTGTTCTGTAGATGTTGTACATAGATCAGCCATTGACGTACCAATTGCGCATAGGCGCGGCGTATATCGCCGCATAGATGGTCATTGTCGCTCTCTGGCAGGGCTCCAATATCCTTGCGGTGCAGCAGTTCTTCTTTGAGATGCATGATGGCGATGAGAAGATCGGTAAAGGATTCGTGCTCCAGCATATAGGGGCTCTCTATCAAGCGTACCAGTAATTGGGTTTGCTTACCGATAAACTCGCGCAGCTTGTCGATGTCGATCTTTTCGACTTCGACTTTATACAGGTGTCGATCGAGTTTTTTCAAGGCCTGCTGGTAGTTGCGGGCATTCCAGTCATTATCCAACTTCAGAACCTGTTCCAAATCATCCCGGTGGAAATCAGCTTCGGCAAAGAAACGCATCAGTTCGGTTCCCGCTTCACTGAAAAAAAGCCCGATAACCATCTGCAGTTTTTGTAAACGGATCTGGTTGTCATGCCGTTCAATAAAAATTTCGGTGGCGTTGGCCAGTAAGCTGACAAAGGTGCCGACGCCGGCAAAGATCAGAACGATGGCCAACCCTTTGCCGGTTGTGGTGACGGGGGCAATATCTCCGTAACCGACGGTGGCGATAGTTACCATGGTGAAGTAGGCAGCATCAACCAAGGGCAGCTGTTCAACCAGCATGAAGCCAAAGGTGCCGACCAGCATCACCAGAATAAAAATAACCAGATAGATGAACAGGCGAGTTTTGTTTGTGCGGGAAATCATGATGAGTATTTATCTGCTGTGATTGCGGGTTTAGGAAGAATTAAGGGGCGATGGTAGCGGGGGCCGCTATCGGTCTTTGCAATGAACGCCAGTGCTTCAGTGGGCCGATCCACACGGCCAAGCAGAGCAGTACGGCCAGCCATTCAGGCAGCATGTTAAGGGTTGCTAGCAGCAGGTTAGCCACCGACAGGGCAAAGGTCCAGAGAAAAATCAGGCCGAGTAAGGGACCCGTTGGTTGCAAGGAAAGATCTGGAAAGAGGCCGGCCTCTTGTAAGTCGACTTGGTGGCGTAGAGCAAACAGCCAGAAGTGGGGCAACTGCCAGAGCAGCAGCAGGCCGCTGAGCAAAACCAGACGATGGTCGCTAATCTGGCCGCCACCAGCCAACCAGCCCAGAGCCGGAGCCAAGCTTCCGCAGCAGGCACCAGGTAGTAGAGCCAGCGCTGTATGCCGTTTTAGGGGTGTGTAGAGACCGTTGTAGCAAATGAGTGCAGCCACACCGGCTAACGCGCTGCGCTTATCGCAAATGGTCAGCAGCGCCAGGCCAAGACCACAGGCAATGGCCGCCGCAATGAGTACCGTACGGGGCAGCAATTGGCCGGCTGGTAGCGGTCGGTTGCGGGTGCGGAGCATGCGGGCGTCGCTGTGCCGCTCTTGGACCTGATTGAGCATGGTTCCGGCCATGGCCAGTAGTAAAGTACCTATGCTCAGCGGCAAGGCAATAGCCCATGAAGTTCCGGGGCAGAGCAGCCAGCCCACCATGGCGGCTGCCGCCACAGCAAAACAGAGCCGGACCCTCAGTAGGGCGGCGATCATGGGCCTGCCGGAGGTATCGATAGCGCCTCGCTGCACAGATAGTCGACCAAAAGCTCTAATTCATCCCTCGGGATCTGTCCCTGATACGAAGGCATAACCGGCGGATAGCCCTGCACCAGATCGGCCTGGGGTTCCAAGATGGAGCGCTGTACATAGTCTCGATCGGCAATCAGGTTTTGTTCTTGTCCTTTGCTCACTACTTGTACCTGCCGACCGAACAGACCCTGAAATGTCGGCCCGATTCGCTGGCTTCCATCGACCGAATGGCAGCCGCTGCAACCATGGCGAGTGAGCAGGGCAGGTCCTTCGACCGGTGCCGCTTTTTTGCCCTGTTTCAGCCAGGCGTTGAACTGTTCTTGCGGCAGGGCCTCGACGGTGGTGATCATGGACGAATGGCTGACGCCGCAGTACTCAGCACAAAACAGATCAAAGGAACCGACTTCTGGAGCTCGGAACCAGACGTAGGTGCTGATACCGGGTACCGCATCTTTTTTGACGCGGAAGGCTGGAATGTAGAGGCTGTGCAGCACATCCTTTGAGGTGATCGCCACCCGTACTGCTCGGCCCACAGGCACGTAAAGACGGTCGCTGCTTCGACCGTTTTCGTAGTTGAAGCTCCATGACCACTTGCGGCCTTCAGCCTGTACCTTAAGGGCATCGGGCGGCACATCACTCAACTTCAGATAGCCCTCCCAACTGTACCAGAACATACTTAGCACGATCAGGGTCGGGATCAGGGTCCAGACCAACTCAAGCCAGAGTTTGGAGCTGGGGCTTGGTTGCGGCTGGGGATGACGGCGATGGTGGTAGCGGATCACGAACACCACCATAGTCGCGGTTATGCCGAGGAGCAGCAGGCCGGAGATGCCGAAGATATAAAGAAAAACGGCATCGACAGCTTCAATAGTCGAAAAAGGCAGATCGGTCACAGTTAGACTCAACGATAGAGGACGTCAAAAAAAGTTAGGCCGATAAATGTGGCCAGAGTCAGCAGGGTGATGAACAGGCAGATCACCAGCAGTCGCGGTTCGTGCTTCAGGTGCATAAAATAGAACACAACCAGGCTCGCTTTCAAAGTGGCGATACCGAGGGCGGCCCAGATATTGATGGCGCCGAGATCGAGATGGGAAACCCCGACGGTTATCCCGGTCAGGACCAGTAATAGAATCCAGACGGTGGTCAGGCAGCGAAAGCTTAGAGCTCCATGGGTAGTTTGATTCATAAATCCCTCGTTACAGTAGCAGATAGTACAGGGGGAAGATGAAGATCCAGATCAGGTCCACCAAGTGCCAGTAAAGAGCGCTGTTTTCCAGCATGATCGGATTCTCTGCAGAGACCTGGCCCTTGCGAGTCAGTCCGAGGGTCCACAGTAACAGGGCCGCACCGATCAATACGTGTAAGCCGTGCAGGCCGGTGGTCACGAAATAGAGGCTGAAAAATATTTGCTGGCCCGCCGGCAGGGTTTCCAGCTCAGCGCCACCGGGGAAGAGACCGTGGCCGAATTTAGCCTGCCATTCGATCCCTTTGATGGTCAAGAAAAGCAGTGAAGCCAGTATTGTGACACAAAGCAGCATCTGGCAGAGCTGGCGCCTGCCCTGTTGCAAGGCACTCAATGCCAGGGCCACCGTCAGGCTGCTGGTGATGAGTAGCAGCGTGTTGCCGGTTCCGAGCAGGGTGTCGAGTTGCTGGCCGCCGGCTGCAAAGTCGGAGGGATAGCGGGCCAGGTAGACGGCGTAGAGTAGAAAAAGACCACCGAACAGTAGCAGCTCTGAAAACAGAAACAGCCACATACCGAGACGGGCACCGAACGCATCGCGTTGTGTGGTCATGGCTTGCCTGCTTGCTGCAGGTCGTAGGGATCATGGCTTACCTGCGGCGGTTGAGAAAAGTTTTCCTCTGGCGGTGGCGAAGTAACCACCCATTCCAGGGTGGCGGCCTGCCAGGGATTGTTTCCTGCTGCCGTACCACGACGTATGCCCCGATAGAGATTGACAAACATCAGTAACAATCCGATGGCTAACACCCAAGATCCGACGGTAGCAATCACATTGAGATTTTGGAATTGCGGCAGATAATCGTAGTAACGGCGGGGCATTCCGTGCAGACCGACCAGCATCATTGGAAAGTAGAGCAGGTTAAAACCGACGAAGATAATGGCCCAGGCAATGGTGGCGATTTTCATGTTGTACATGCGGCCAAAAATCTTTGGCAGCCAGTAATGCAGTGCGGCGAAGAAGGCAAAGCCGGTGCCGCCGAACATGATGTAATGGAAGTGGCCGACGACGAAATGAGTGTCGTGGACATGGACGTCGGCAGACGCCGAACCAAGAACCAGACCTGTGAGCCCACCGATGGAAAAAAGGAACACGAACGCCAGGGCAAAGAGCATCGGGGGCTCAAGGGAGATGGAGCCTCGGTAGAGAGTGGCTACCCAGTTGAAGACTTTAACCGCCGACGGAATAGCCACCAAAAAGGTCAACAGGGAGAAGACCATGATGGCGGTGTCGCTCATGCCGCTGACGAACATGTGATGTCCCCAGACCAGGGAGCCTGCGGCGGCGATGGCTACACTCGAAGCGGCGATAGCCTTGTAACCGAAAGTCGGTTTGCGGGAAAAGACCGGAATGATCTCAGAGATTACCCCCATGGCGGGCAGAACCATAATATAGACCGCTGGATGGGAATAGATCCAGAACAGGTGCTGGTAGAGGATCGGGTCGCCGCCCCGGGCCGGGTCGAACAGGCCGAGACCGATGAGCCGTTCGACCATCACCAGGATTACGGTGATGCCGAGGACCGGCGTGGCGAGAATCTGTACCCAAGCGGTGGCGTAGAGGGACCAGATAAAGAGCGGCAGTCGACCCCAGTGCATGCCCGGCGCCCGCAGACGATGGATGGTGGTGACGAAGTTGACCCCGGTCAGAATTGAGGAAAAGCCGATGATGAATACCGCCAGCAGAGCGAGCGAGACGTTAGTCGGGGTCTCGGAGGCGAAGGGTACATAAAAGGTCCAGCCGGTATCCGGAGGACCGCCTCCACTGAACAAGGAGGTCAGGGCCATAAACGCGCCAAGGATATAGAGCCACCAAGACAGGAGATTGAGCCGCGGAAAGGCCACGTCCTGAGCGCCGATCTGCAAAGGCAGCATGATGTTGCCGAAGGCGGCGGGAATTCCGGGAATGATAAAGAGAAAGATCATCACCACGCCGTGCAAGGTGAACAGGGCGTTGTAGGTCTGAGCCGTGGCGATAGTCGGTCCGGGAGCGATGAGCTCTAGTCGGATCAGCAGGCCCAACATCATGCCAACGAGGAAAAAAGCGGAGACAGAGTAGAGATAGAGTAGGCCGATACGTTTATGGTCGACGGAGAATATCCAGTCGAAGAGCAGCGGCTGTCGGTTGGAAGCCTGAAGAAAACCGCGGTCGTTTAGCTTGGCCATAGAAGGACTGCTTTCCGTGCATGGTTAGAGGCTGTGGTGAGCCCCGGTCTCGAACCTGTCGGCAGCAGACTAGCGTTTGCGACCAGAGATGAACAGGAACAGCAGAAATCCACCGGCGGTGATCAAGATCACCGTGGCGGAGATACGCAGTAGATTGAACACATAGTGTTTTTGTTGTGAGTCGTAGCTGAAACAGAAACGCACCACCTTGCGGATGGTGCTGCCGAGGCGCCCCTCGCTGGCCTCGGTAAGAGCCAAAGTCAAATCCATGGGCAGCATGCGGGTGCCATGTAGATAGCGGACGATACGGCCTTCGCCGGTAACGACGAAGATCACCACCGGATGCAGAAAATCGCTGCCTTGGCGCATATAGCTGTAGCCAGCTGCTTTGGTCAGAGCCCGGCTGGCGTCGGCCTCGCCGGTGAGAAAGCGCCAGCCTTGCTCTGGAAAGGGTTGTCCCATGGCAGTCAGATAGGTCTTACGGGCCGCCCGGGCCGCCGCTGGAGTATCCTTTTCATCGAAACTAATCGACAGTACTCGGTACTCCTGTCCCGGTTGCAGCTTGATCGCTGGCAGGTTACGGGCCAGATCGGCTTGCAGAAAGGCACAGACGTTGGGGCAGCTGTAGTAGACGGGGGCGATAATAGTTGGACCGGTGATAAGGTCACGCAAGACCACCGTCTGTCCGTTTTCGTCCCGAAATGTCAGGTCAAGGGGGATGAAGTCGCCAAGCTTCTCATCAATGCCGACCTGGTTATCCGGCATCATTTGGGTTGTATGATCATGCTGGTGTTGTGGAGTCTGCTGTTCAGTCTGCTGATTATGCTGCTGCATGGAGGCCGTGCCGGTCATGTCTGACTCAGTGGTTGACTGCACTGCGCCGGCTCGGGTCGCTGATAGGTTGAGCAGGATGGCCAAGACCAGTAATGTCAGCAGGGATAGGCTGTTATTAATAAGGGCGTGGGGACGCGCAGAGGAGATGTTGCAATTCATCAAGGCCTCGATCGATTCGGCGGAACGGTGCTAAACAGGTGAAACAACTCATGCGATTATACGCAAAACAGTTCATTATGCAAAGCTTCCGTGACGATAGGTTCTCCTTGTTGCCGGGACTTCGCGGTTCTGCTAGCATGGCGACTGAACTTGCAACAAAAGGACCGCTGCAATCATCTCATAAACAGCACAAGGTTGCTGAAGGAAAACAATATGTCACAAATTGAAGAACGCCTGACCGAACTTGAAATCCGTTTTACCCACCAAGCTTGTCTCATCGAGGAACTGAATGATGTGGTCACCGAATGTAACCAGCGTCTCGCCCGGCTGGAAACGGAGAACGGTCGTCTGCGGGAGATGCTGAGTTCCTTTGCCCCCGAGCTGTCGGAATCCCCCGATGAGTAAAGAGTTTAAGGGCAGAGCGCTGTGGCAGGACCTTCAGGGAGCGCTGCTCATCGCTCTGCTGGCCGTTGTGGTCGGTCTGGCGGTTAACAGTCAGTTGCTTTGGCGGGTGTTGTCCGGCCAGACCTTGAACTCTGTGACGACTAGCGTGGACGGATCGACTGAAACGATCCTGCCTTTGCCGGTGGAACTAGCCGAGGTAAGGGAACTGCAAGATTCGACGACCGTGCTTATCGATGCCCGTAGCCAAACCGCTTTCGCCGAAGGTCATTTGCCCGCAGCCCGTTCTCTGCCACGAGGGGAAGAAGTAGCCGGAGTGGGTGCTTTGCAGGCTGAGGTGCCCTTAAGTACACCTCTCATCGTTTATTGCAGTGGTTATGACTGCAGTGACTCTTTTGCTCTGGCCGAAATCTTGATCACCGCTGGCTACCAGCAAGTACGGATCTTTGAAGGCGGATTTCCCGAATGGCGGGATGCAGGACTACCGGTCGAGGGGGCGCAACCATGACATGCTGGCGCACCATGCTCTATCACGGAAGTCGTTGTTTGCTTGGCGCTATTTTCTGTTACGCCGGGCTGGTCAAGGCTCTGGACGTGGTAGCTTTCGCCGGCAGTGTGGCCAACTATCAGGTGCTGCCCTATCAGCTCAATTTTTTGGTCGCCGCCCTATTGCCTTATGTTGAGCTGGCCGCGGGGGTACTGCTGTTGCTCGGACGCCAAGTGCGCCCGGCCGTGTTGCTGATTGCCGGGATGAATGCGGTGTTCATGGTCGCCTTGCTTTCCGTTATCCTGCGTGGCCTCGATATTGATTGTGGTTGTTTTCGCCCCGGTGGCGAAGGACATACCAGCGCTCAGATGGCCCTGTTGCGGGATGCCGGCATCATGCTGTTGGCCCTTGTGACCTGGTTAGGCGCCGGTCGCCGCAATGGCTGAAAGCGTGTCTGTGTTGTTGCTGCAACCGCCGGCAATCAAGCCGGCCGGCCCGCCCCTTGGTTTGGCGGTGCTTCTCGGTTATCTGTGTCGGCAGGGGATAGAGGCCCAAGCTCTTGATGCCAATGTGGCCGCCTACCGTTATCTGCTGCAGCCTGAACGATTGGTTGCGATGGCCCCGGCGAAGGTCAACACGTCTCTGCGCCGGGCGATAAAAAACCTCGCACGATCTTGGGCTCTACTTACTTCCCCGGCCGCTTGCCGCTCCTTTGCTCGTTATCAAAGTGCTGTACAACATCTAAATACCGCTCTGGGTGTCTATCGTGGGGTGGATGGCGACGAGCGCTTAACCCTCGGCGACTATCGGCACGGGGGGCGATCGGAGTTTTCTCCGCACAACTTACAACAGCTAGCCGCGGGAGAAGCCTCCACGCTGTTTTCTGCTTATTTTGCAGAGGAGCTACTGCCAGCTGTTGTGTCCTGCAATCCGCAACTCATCGCCTTGTCTATTAACTATCGCCACCAGTTGTTGCCCGCTTTCGAGTTGGCCGGGATGCTACGCCGTGCCCTGCCCGGGGTGAAATTGGTGGCGGGCGGCGGCATGCTGACCTCTTGGCGGGAAGAACTAGAAAAGGCAAGTGATGCTTTGCTTCCCTTCGATCATTTGGTATTCGGCCCTGGGGAAGAGGCCTTGTTGCGTTTGGCCAACGAAGAAGTTACAGAGTTTTTTCTCGAAGGCAGCACTTGCCTGTCTTTTGAACCGGATTTTAGCGGTTTGGATCCTGCCGATTATTTGAGTCCTGAACCGGTCTTGCCGCTAACCGCCTCGCGGGGCTGCTACTGGAAAGGTTGCCTCTTTTGCCCTGAAGCCGTAGCGCCAACTCATCCGTATCGCAGTTGTGCGCCGGCCGAGGTGCCCGACCTGCTGCTGGCCCTGGCTCAGCGATGGCAGGTGCGCCACTTTCATTTCACTGACAATGCCCTGCCGGTGCCAGTGCTGCAAGCTCTGGCAGCGCGTCGTGAGGATTTGGCTGGATTGTCCTGGTATGGATTCGTTCGTTTTGAAGAAGCCTTGGCCGAGCCCCAGCTGGTCCATCAATTGGCCGCTGCCGGGTGTCGCATGCTGCAACTCGGTCTGGAAAGTGGTTCCCAGTCGGTTCTCGATCATCTCGGTAAGGGCACATCGGTCACGACTGCTGCGGCAGTCTTAAGTACTCTGCACCAGGCCGGTATTGCGACATATGTTTATGTCATGTTCGGCATTCCGGACGAAACGGAGGAGGATCGCCTTGCGACCCTGCGTTTTCTAGAGGAACATGCCGAGGCCATAGGTTATCTCAACGTGGCCATCATGAATCTGCCCCATCAGTCGGAATTGGCCGCAGGCCGGAACCCAACCGTTGAAACAGAGGGTGAGAAGGCGACGCGGGGCCTTTATCTGACCGGCGCTGCAGAGCGGCAACGGCGTAGCGATGCGCGACGCTTCATCCAGCAAGAGCTGCTGGCCTTGCCGGCCATTCGGACCATCGTCAACCGTACTCCGCCGCTGTTTACCTCGGACCATGCGTTTTTCTTCGATAAACCAAAAGGGTAACCCGGGCGGCCAAAAGTCCCTGGTCTGAATTTAGAAAGTCAGACAGCCTCTAAACTCAAACAGGCCTGTCTCGCTTTCTTCGGTGTATCCTCGCTTTTTCTGATTTGTGGAGTAGCGTTTTCTATGCAAAATTGGCAACAGAATATGCGACAGGCCATGGTCGATCCCATGGAGCTGGCTAAGCGGTTCGGAATCGATTCGGCCCCCTTGCAACGGGTCGCTCGACGTTATCCCATGCGCATCAGCCCCTATTATCTAAGTCTTATTGAAGAGCCAGGTGATCCTATTTGGAGTCAGTGCGTCCCCGACGAGCGGGAGTTGACCGATCCGACAGAGTCTACCGACCCGCTGAATGAGGAACGTCTTTCACCGACCCCGGCCGTGGTGCATCGTTATGCCGACCGGGTGTTGCTGCTAGTCGGCAGTGAATGCGCCACCTACTGTCGGTTTTGTACCCGCAAACGTAAGCTTGGATGTTCGTCCATGACGGTTAGTGAGGAGGCTCTTTCCGCCGGGATCGACTATATCGCTAGCCACCCCGAGGTGCGGGATGTGCTTTTGTCCGGTGGCGATCCTTTGCTTCTAGAGGACGATCAGTTAGAGGCCATTCTACTACGCCTAAGATCTATCCCCCATGTAGAGATGGTGCGTATCGGTAGCCGGCTACCGGTGACGCTGCCAGAGCGTATTACCGACAATCTATGTCAATTGCTCCGTCGCTTCTCGCCCATCTACCTCAATACACATTTCAACCATCCTCGGGAATTGACCCCCCAGGCGGCTGCCGCCTGTGTCCGACTGGCCGACGCAGGCATCGTGCTGGGGAATCAGACCGTTCTGTTGCGCGGGGTTAACGATTCCGCAGAGACTCAGGCGAACCTCTGGCGCGGTCTGCTGCGATTGCGGGTGCGGCCTTACTATCTGCACCATATGGATCTGGTGCGCGGTACCGGTCATTTTCGTACCCGCATTGAGACCGGCCTCGACATTCTTCAGGCGTTGCGCGGCCCCCTGTCCGGCATGGCTCTGCCTCAGTACGTCATCGATAGCCCTGGTGGCAAAGGCAAAATACCGTTGCTACCCGAATATCTTCTAAGCTTGGGTGATCAGGCCCGACTGCGCACCCCTGGTGGCGAGGTCATCCAGTTCCCAAATTGTGAAATTTGAAGTATGGGTTCTTAGGAATCGAGTTTGATCCCAGAGCGTTCTACCGCCAATTGCCAAAAAGCTTGCACTGCCGGTCGTTGCAGGTTGCGTTTGCTGGAACAAAGGCCGACCACATAGGGGTCAAGGACCGGTGCGGTCTCAAGGATGTGCACCTCTTCGCGAAAAGGGCTGCGGGCCAGGACCAGCTCTGGGACGATGCCGATGCCGCAGCCGAGGCGGACCATGGCGATGAGCGCTTCATTGCCCGAGACCTCAGAGGTGATGTTGGGGGTGATGCGCCGCTCTTTTAGCCATTGATCGAGGCGTCGTCGCGATAGCCCACGTTGCGGCACGACCAGTGGCACCCGGGTTAAGTCGATGATGCCGTCCCGCAGAGGCAGGTCGTTGGCATCGCTCTGCAGAGGGGCGATAAACAGCAGCGGCGTGTTGATGATAGGTAAAAACTGTAACTGACCACGATACTGGTCGGGCAGGGCAGCCACCGCCAGATCAATCTCACCGCTCTGCACCAGAGCAACGGCCTCTTCGGCCACCCCGGTTCGTAACTCTAGCTGCACCTCTCGATAGGCGCTGCGAAAGGCCTCCAGTAGGCGTGGCAACAAGCTGTAGACTGCGGTTACCGAGGCATAGATAGAAAGATTCCCAGAGAGTTCACCCTTCCTTTGCAGGGTGTTGCGCATGGCGTGCCATTCCTGCACCGTTCGACGGGCATAGGCGCGGAACCCTTCTCCGGTTGTCGACAGGGCCACACGCCGCTTGTCGCGGATGAACAAGGGCTGTCCCAATTCTTCTTCAAGACGCTGGATAGTTCGAGTCAGTGCCGACGGGCTGAGATTGCAGGCCTGACTGGCACGTCCGAAGTGGCACAGCTCGGCCAGGGTCAGAAAAATCTCCAGATGACGAATGTCCATAAGGGGCTCCGTGTTGCGTTGTTTGCAACATAGTATTCACAATAAATCAATTTACGCAATAGTGGTTTTCGCGTATGGTGCCATAGGAGTCTGTTGGACTTGACGGGCCGAAACGAAAAATTGGCTGTGAGAGACCAGATTTTTGAGAATTTGAGAGCGAATAGCAGGGCTATTTGGCGAAAATTGTCGGAAATATGGGCCGATCAGGCAACTTTGCAGTCGGCTCATGGTAAGCCCGACAGCCTCCTGATCTATAAAATTTCCAATTCACCCACATAAGGAGAACAACCATGGGACAGAATTATTTTAATTCCCTGCCGCTGCGTCGTCAGCTGCAGGAACTCGGTACCTGCAACTTTATGGACGCATCTGAATTCACCAACGGTTGCGAATATGCCAAGGGCAAGAAGATCGTCCTCGTCGGTTGCGGCGCTCAGGGCCTTAACCAGGGCCTCAACATGCGCGACAGTGGCCTCGATGTTTCTTACACCCTGCGTAAAGGGGCCATCCAAGAAAAGCGCCAATCCTATCTCAACGCTACTGAGAATGGGTTCGCCGTCGGCACCTACGAAGAGATGCTGCCCACCGCCGACATCGTCATGAACCTCGCTCCCGACAAGCAGCATACCGACGTGGTCAATACCGTGGTACCGCTGATGAAAGAGGGCGCGGTTTTCTCCTACGCCCACGGTTTCAATATTGTTGAAGAAGGCACTGTGATCCGCAAAGACCTGACGGTCATCATGGTTGCGCCCAAGTGCCCCGGTTCCGAGGTTCGCGAAGAATACAAGCGTGGATTCGGTGTGCCGACCCTGATCGCCGTACACGGCGAAAACGATCCCAATGGCGACGGCCTGGAGATTGCCAAGGCCCTCTGTTCCGCTCAGGGCGGAGATCGTGCCGGGGTTCTCGAATCATCTTTTGTCGCCGAGGTTAAATCGGACCTGATGGGCGAGCAGACCATCCTCTGCGGCATGCTGCAGGCCGGGGCGCTGCTCTGCTTCGACAAGATGACCCAGAATGGCATCGATGCTCCTTATGCCGTCAAGCTGATTCAGTTCGGCTGGGAGACCATCACCGAAGCTCTGAAGCACGGCGGCATCACCAACATGATGGATCGCCTCTCCAATCCCGGCAAACTGGCTGCGTTTGAACTGGCTGCCGAGCTCAAGTACATCATGCGGCCCCTGTTCGAAAAGCACATGGATGACATTATTTCCGGCGAGTTTTCTCGTACCATGATGGAAGATTGGGCCAACGACGATATCAATTTGCTGACCTGGCGCGAAGCAACGGGAAATTCCGCCTTTGAGAAGACCGAAGCGGCTGGCGAGATCTCCGAGCAGGAGTTCTTTGACAAGGCCATCCTGATGGTCGCCATGGTCAAGGCCGGTGTTGAACTGGCTTTCGAAGCTATGGTCTCCTCCGGTATCGAGCCTGAGTCGGCTTACTACGAGTCGTTGCACGAAACCCCGCTGATCGCTAATACTATTGCTCGTAAGAAACTTTACGAGATGAACCGGGTGATTTCAGATACCGCCGAGTACGGTTGCTACCTCTTCTCTCATGCTTGTGTGCCTTTGCTGCAGGATTTCATGAGCAAGATCGGCACCGAGGTCATCGGCAAAGGCCTCGACCTTACCGATAACAGTGTCGACAATAGCACTTTGGTGACGATTAACGCTGAGATCCGTTACCATCTCATCGAAGAGGTTGGTCAGGAACTGCGTGCTGCCATGCAGGGCATGAAAGCCATCGTTTAAGTTACAAATAAATATAGACTGACAGTAAAATAGGCAGACTGCATTAAAGCAGTCTGCCTATTTTTTTGAGCAATGGATGAATCTTTGCGCTGAGATCAGCAGGAACCCTACCCTCTGTCTTTATCGGACTTTCTGTTATTTGTCCCTGGTGAATTCAGGCCTTTTGTTGACAACTAGAGTTAACCAATTATGCTTAGCTTAAATTAATAGTCGGGGCGGAGTGTGTCATTATCCCTGATGGATAGATGTTTAAACATCAAAACTGCTGCAATATTTGGAGATCTCGATGATTTTTTACTGTCCGCTTGCCTTTTCAGTAGACTGCAACGCGGAGAAATGTTCCTACCACGGTACTTCTAGTTGTGTTGATGGTCAGTTACGGGTCAGTGTCAGTACCCTTACAGGCAGTCAGGGAATTCCCTGTCCCCGTGCTCACGGACCCAATTGCAACGAGAGGGATTGTTCCCTGTGGGGATCGCCGAGCTGCAATGGTGAAGAAGTTAATATCTATATCCAGCTCTGACTGGGTTGTTGGGAACATCAGACCCCGGTTCCTCCCCAAAAAATCACCTGGGCCATTCATCCTTCCTAGTTGATTCTTGAATTTTCGGAATAAACGGCAATAAACAAGCCCCCAGAGAAAAAGTCCCAAGGGGTTCACTTAACGTGTTGGCCGATATGTAAAAAAGAGCCTCCTTTGTTCTCAGGGGAGGCTCTTTTCTGTGCGTTAGTCACTGGTTCTAAATTTTATGGTTCGTTGCGGCAGGAAACGAGCCGTTTGACCCCGCTTCTGATAACTGATAAATCCTAGATAATCTGAGAATCCCCCTGTGTCAGCAATGACAATCCGTTTTCGGAATCCCTGTTTCGGACGCTGAAGTATCGCCCAGAATATCCCTCAAACCCGTTTGAATCTGAGCAGCAAGCACAACAGTGGGTGGATCGTTTTGTACAATGGTACAACACCGAACACTTACACAGCGAGATCCGCTTCGTCACTCCGG
>JABXKU010000059.1 GCA_013619105.1 Desulfuromonadales bacterium | reverse complement strand
TTATTTATGTAACTAATTGTATTTCAACATAAAACATATTGTGCTTAAAAAGTAGGCAGGTTGTTGGGGGTGCCGAAGAGAGCAGTGGTCTTGGGGTTGTGTACAGACTTATGCACAGGTCTTCCACAGTTTTTGTTGAAAAGTACCCAAGGGTCCCGATTGGACAGGGTTTTTTTAGTTTTTAGTTAGTTCTTTTGCTTCCCGCCAAAGATTTTCCATTTCGGCTAAAGACGCTTTGCGAAGGGATCGGCCGCATTTCTCAAGAGAGCTTTCGACGTGCCTGAAACGGAAGATGAAGCGGTCGATTGTTTTGCGCAATGCATCCTCGGCATCGATCTTTAAAAAGCGACCGAGATTGGCGGAGGCAAACAGCAAGTCACCGAGTTCGTCTTCGATTGCTTGCTGGACATCTTCTTTTATGGCCTGTTCAAGTTCGGCCATTTCCTCACGTACTTTGGCCAGGGCCCCTTCGACTTCCGGCCAATCAAAACCTGCTCGGCTGGCTCGTTCGGTTAATTTTCTAGCATGCATTAGTGCTGGCAGGCCTGGAGGAATGGAGCCAAGGGTCGATTCGGTCTTGAGTTGCGATCCCTTTTCCTGTTTTTTGATTGCTTCCCATTGTTCAGACACGTCGGCTGCTGTCTGGCATTCGCTGTCACCGAAAACATGGGGATGGCGACGCTCAAGCTTGTCGGCTATGCCGGTGATCACATCGACCATGCTGAAATCACCACGCTCTTCGAAGATGCGAGCCTGAAAGACGACTTGAAGCAGCAGGTCACCGAGTTCTTCGCAAACCTTCTCCGGCTGACCGCTGTCGATGGCTTCGAGGGTTTCGTAGCATTCTTCGAGTATAAAGGGTTTGAGTGTTTCTGGTGTCTGTTCAATGTCCCAGGGGCAGCCGTTGGGTTTTCGAAGTCTGGCCATTATACTTAGCAGGCGCTGTATTGCATTTGAGGCCTCAGTCTGTTGCATTTATGTCTCCAGGTGGTTTGAGTGGTTGTTGCCGTCCTCTAGGGGGAAGCATAGAATTGGCTTTATTTTTGTGACATCATCGCAAAAGTTGCCTTTTAATGATAGGGTCTACAGGGGTTGGAATGGTGTCTTTGGGCGGCTTCGGCCGGGAATGGTTTTTGCCTTGACAAAATAGGGGCAGGCTTTATACTACCCGCTTATTCAGCGGAGGATGGGGAGGTCAGGCGTGTTTATATCTGTAGACGAGTTAAAGGAAGCGGGCCTACTTCTGAATCTGGAAGAGCCGCTGATAGCGTTCCCTGTGTTGATCGAGATTGCAGACAGTGGTTCCTGTCAGTTTGTCGGTCCGGTAACGATACAGGCGAAGGCTTTTAAGATACACGAAATGGTCGTGGTTGAAGGTCAGGCAGCTGTCTGCGCAACCTTCACCTGTAGCCGTTGTTTGAAGGGATTCGAGCAGTCCGTCAGTAGTGAATTTGTCCTGACGTACTGTCGTGAATTGCCTCAAGTTGAAGTTGAAGTCGAAGTCGATGGCGAGGAGGAAGGCGCTGAGCTCAGCGCTGATGATATGGGTTTAATTCTTTTCGATGGGCAGAAAATTGATCTATCGGAGAGTATTCAAGAACAACTGGTGATGGCTATGCCCAGCAGGCCGGTTTGTGACGAAAAGTGTAAAGGGCTTTGCCCTCAGTGTGGAGTAGATCTTGATTTAGTATCCTGCGATTGTCGTCCTCAGGCTGTTAGTCTGAAGATGGCTGCTTTGAAGGATTTTAAGGTCAAAAAAACATAAATACGCCGCTCAAGGCGGTGGTCGTTGGTAAGAATTCAGTCGGCGCGCAGTTGTGGCCGATACATAAGGAGTATTTAAAATGGCGGTACCAAAGAAAAAAACATCCAAATCCAAACGCGATATGCGCCGGTCTCACGATAGCCTTTCCGCTCCCGGTATGTCGATTTGCCCTCAGTGTAAAGAGCCCAAGCAACCCCATCGGGTTTGTGGCAGCTGTGGTACTTATAAGGGTAAAGATGTTACCGAGACTGATGCATAATAAGAGGTCGGCCGCTTGAAGGAAAAAATAGTAGTTGCCGTTGATGCCATGGGCGGAGACAACGCACCCGCTGTAGAGGTTCAGGGTGCCGTTGCAGCTGCCCGGCGTTGGGGCGTTTCCATTATCCTGGTCGGGGATAGAGAGAGGGTCGAGGACTGTCTAGCACAGGAGTCGACTGCTGGTCTCGATATCCGTATCCAACATGCCAGCGAAGTGATCGGCATGAAAGATTCGGCTTCCGATGCTGTTCGTAAGAAGAAGGATTCTTCGGTGCGGGTGGCTTTCGACCTGGTTCGTAGTGGCGAGGCTCATGCGGTCATCAGCGCTGGTAATTCCGGTGCCACCCTAGCCGTAGGAATGTTTCGACTTAAGCGTATTCGCGGTATCGACCGTCCTGCCATAGCTACCATCATGCCCAATATGGTGGATCAGACGGTGGTTCTTGATGTCGGTGGTACCGTCGATTGTAAGCCAGCTCATCTAGAACAATTCGCTTTGATGGGAGAAATATACGCCAGGTCGGTTCTCGGAAAGACCCGTCCGCGAGTTGGCATTCTCTCTAATGGTGAAGAAGAGAGCAAAGGTAACGAACTGGCCCGCCAGGCTCATCAGTTACTCAAGGGGTCGGATCTCAACTATCTCGGTTTCATCGAAGGGCGTGATCTCTTTAACGGTAAGGTTGATGTCGTCGTCTGCGACGGTTTCGTCGGCAATATCGTGCTCAAGGTGTCCGAAGGGTTGGCCGAAGCCATCAGTTCCATGCTGAAACGAGAAATCGGTAGTCGTTTTCTGGCAAAAATTGGCTACTTGTTAGCTAAGCCGGCCTTTGCTGCTTTTAAAAAGCGCATTGACTACGCCGAATATGGCGGAGCTCCATTGCTCGGCATTCAAGGCACGGGTATGATCTGTCATGGCGGTTCCGATTCCCGTGCAATTATGAATGCCATCGGACTGGCCCGTGAATCTGTAGCGCAGCGGGTCAACGATCGATTAATTGAGCACTTGCATCTTGGGGCGGATAATGAGACATCTGCCGAAAAGTCCTAGGGTTTTATCCAGCGGGAACTGTCGTTGGAGGGTTTTCGGTGAGGGAAGTTTCTAAATGCTATATAGTCGTATAATTGGTACCGGGTCGTATCTGCCTGAACGGGTTCTCACTAATGGTGACCTGGAGCAGATGCTTGATACCAGCGACGAATGGATTGTCACTCGGACCGGGATTCGCGAACGCCATATTGCAGGGGAGAATGAATATACCTCCGATCTGGCGACCAAGGCGGCCTTGCAGGCTCTCGACATGGCCGGGCTTAAGGCCAGTGATATCGATCTGATTCTGGTGGCTACCGTTACCGGTGATTTCAGCTGGCCGGCTACAGCCTGTTTGGTGCAGAGCCAGCTTGGTGCCGAGAACGCCTTTGCTTTTGATCTGTCTGCGGCTTGTAGTGGTTTTGTCTATGGCCTGGACACAGCCGATAGCTATATTCGCTCCGGCAAGGCCAAGCGGGTTCTGGTTATTGGAGCCGAGATTTTTAGCCGTATTGTCGATTGGCAGGATCGCAGCACCTGTATTCTGTTCGGCGATGGTGCCGGAGCCGTGGTGTTGGAAGGGCAAGAGGGTAAGCAGGGGATCCTCTCCACCCATCTGCACACCGATGGGTCCCAATGGGGTCTTCTCTATCAGCTCGGTTTCGGTTCGCGCAACCAGGCTTGCGGAGAGGACGGTAAGAAAAAGCTTCCCTATATTCAGATGCAAGGCAACGAGGTCTTTAAAGTTGCTGTGCGAGCCTTATGCGATGCGGCCGAAGAGGCTTTGTCCGCCAATCTTATTAGTATTGATCAGCTGGCCTACTTTATTCCCCATCAGGCCAATCGGCGGATCTTGGAGGCAACGGCCAAGCGGTTAGGCCTACCTCGGGAAAAACTGGTAATGAATGTTGATCGTGTCGGCAATACCTCCGGTGCATCGATTCCTTTGGCCCTCGACGAGCTGAATCGACAAGGCAAACTCAAAGATGGTGATCTGGTGTTGCTGGATGCCTTCGGTGGTGGTTTTGCCTGGGGATCAGCGTTGTTGCGCTGGTAGCAACGGACTTTTTCTTCGGGTAAGGAGTAGTTGATGTCTAAAGTGGCTTTTGTTTTTCCCGGACAGGGTTCCCAATACACAGGTATGGGTAAGGATCTAGCGGATAACTTCGCCGTGGCTCGAGAGGTTTTTGAAGAGGCTAACGACTGTCTCGGATTCGATGTGGCCAAGCTTTGTTTTGACGGACCCGAGTCCGATCTGCAGCTTACAGCCAATACTCAGCCGGCGATATTGACCGTCAGTATTGCTGCCCAACGGGTTGTTACTGCTGAGAGCGGCCTGACAGCGGCCTATGCCGCCGGTCATTCCCTTGGTGAATATTCAGCTTTGGTCTGTGCCGGTGCTTTGCCTTTTTCCGCAGCGGTGGCAACGGTTCGGCAACGGGGCCTGTTCATGCAGGAAGCGATGCCCATTGGTGTTGGTACCATGGCGGCGATTATCGGTCTTGATTGTTCTGTTCTGGCAGAGGTCTGTCAGCAGGCCGCTGAAGGCGAGGTGGTTGCACCCGCTAATTTCAACAGTCCTGGACAGGTTGTTATTGCAGGTCACGTGGCCGCTGTAGAGCGGGCCATGAGCTTGGCTAAAGAGCGTGGTGCCAAGCGGGCATTGGCCCTGCCTGTCAGCGCGCCTTTCCATTGCAGTCTGATGATTCCTGCAGCCGAGCGACTGGCCAAGGTGCTTGACAGCGTAACCATAGGCGCACTGACGATTCCTGTGGTAAGCAATGTAGAAGCTCAGGCCTATAGCGACGCTCTGCGAGTCAAAGAGCTTTTGGTCGCACAGGTTTCATCTCCTGTGCGCTGGGAAGAGTCGGTACAGAATATGGCGGCTCTTGGGGTGGATAAATTCGTTGAAATCGGACCCGGCAAGGTGCTGAGTGGTCTGGTTAAGCGCATCGCCCGGGGCCTCGCCTTGCACAATGTGCAAGATGCTGCGGGTCTCAAGGGCTTGTAACTTTAATGGGGGAAAAGCGCATGTTTCAAGATAAGGTAGCTATCATTACCGGGTCATCGCGCGGCATTGGACGTGCCATTGCTTTGCATCTGGCCTCCCAAGGCGCTATTATCGTAGCATCGGCGCGCAACATTGCCGCTCTAGATTCTTTGGTCTCCGATATTGAGGGGCTGGGTGGTAAGGCTCTTGCGGTTCCCGGCGATGTTGGTCTCAGCAAAGATGTTGAAGCGCTCTTCGCCGCGGCTAAGGAGACTTTTGGCCGTGTCGATATTCTGATTAACAATGCCGGCATTACCCGCGACGGTCTGTTGATGCGGATGAAAGACGACGACTGGGATGCGGTGCTGGATACCAATCTTAAAGGTGCGTTCTACTGCTGTCGTGCTGCGGCAAAAATAATGAGCAAGCAGCGTAGCGGTCGTATTATCAATATTTCCTCGGTAGTGGGTGAGATGGGCAATGCAGGCCAGGCTAACTACGCTGCCAGTAAGGCCGGCCTTATCGGGTTGACCAAATCTATCGCCCGGGAACTGGCCCGTCGTAATGTTACGGCCAATGCAATCGCTCCCGGCTTTATCGTTACCGACATGACCGACACCCTATCGGATCAGGTCAAGGAGGGTCTGCAGGGTCAGATCCCTTTAGGTCGTCTTGGAGAAACGCACGATATCGCCCATGCCGTAGCTTTCTTGGCTTCTGAGCAGGCCGGATATATTACCGGTCAAGTGCTCGGCGTCAATGGCGGCATGTATATGTAGTTCGCTAGTCCATTCGCTAACGGATGGTCCGTACATCAACAAGGAGGTGAAGCAAATGGCTTCTATTGAAGAAAAAGTCAAGCAGATTGTAGCAGAGCAGCTTGGAGTTGAAGAAGATCAGGTTACCGGGGAAGCAGCTTTCATGGACGACCTTGGCGCCGACTCCCTCGACACCGTGGAGCTGGTCATGGCTCTGGAAGAGGAATTCGATGTCGAGATTTCCGACGAAGATGCCGAGAAGATCGCTACCGTTCAGGATGCAATCAGTTATATTACGAATAACTCCTGATCTGATCTAGACTGTTGGAAAAAAGGAGGAAACAAGTTGTTTCCTCCCTTTTTTAAATGGCAAGTTTTAGCCGGCACTGCGTAACTATGCAACGCCGGCTATTAAAGTAAAGCCGGCAATAGCACATACCCCAAAAGGGGTTGGTGCAAAGGAGGCGTTTTAATATGCGAAGAGTCGTTGTAACCGGACTCGGTGTGGTTTCCGCTTTGGGCACTGGGGTGGAAAAAAACTGGGATGCGCTGATGGCTGGGCGTTGCGGTATCGATCTCATCACCCGATTTGATGCCTCTGAGTTTCCGACTCAGATTGCCGGCGAAGTTAAAGGTTTTAACGCCGAAGACTATATGCCGAAAAAAGAGATCAAGAAGATGGATCTCTTTATTCAGTACGCCCTGGCGGCGGCCGAAGAAGCTATGCAGGATTCCGGTCTGCAGGTGACCGAGGAAAATGCTGAGCGCGTCGGTGTTTTGGTAGGGGCCGGTCTCGGTGGTCTGCCGGCAATCGAGAAATACCACTCCGCGATGCTTAAGGGAGGGTACAAAAAAATCTCTCCTTTCTTTATCCCGATGCTAATTACCAACCTTGCGCCTGGCCAGATTTCCATGAGATTTGGGGCTAAAGGCCCTAATGTTTCTTCTGTTTCGGCCTGTGCAACCGGCACCCATTCCATTGGTGATGCGTACCATATTATTGCCCGTGGCGATGCCGATGCTATGATTGCTGGTGGAGCCGAATCCACCATTACCCCCCTGGCTATTGGCGGCTTCAATGTAATGCGTGCCCTGTCGACCCGCAACGATGATCCTCAAACGGCTAGTCGGCCCTTTGAAAAGAACCGAGATGGTTTTGTCATGGCGGAAGGCGCTGGGATTCTGGTGCTTGAAGAATATGAAGCAGCCAAAGCTCGCGGCGCCAAGATCTACGGCGAGGTCTGCGGTTACGGTCTTACCTCAGATGCTCACCACCTCACCGCACCTGCTCCCGGTGGGGAAGGGGCGGCTCGCTGCATGAAGATGGCCATGAAGAATGCTGGTGTCACTGCTGAGGAAGTCGATTACATTAATGCCCACGGTACGTCGACCCACTTCAATGATCTTTATGAAACCATGGCTATCAAGACCGTACTTGGGAATCATGCCAAAAAAGTCATGGTTAGCTCAACTAAAGGTATGACCGGACATGCCCTCGGCGCTGCCGGAGGTATGGAGGCGGCTTTTGCTCTGTTGACCATGGAGCGCGGATCCGTTCCGCCGACGATCAATTATCACGAACCAGATCCTGAATGTGATCTTGACTACGTGCCCAATGAAGCCCGTCAGGCCGAAGTCAAGGTGACCATTTCCAATTCCTTTGGCTTCGGTGGCACCAACGCCAGCTTGCTGTTTCGTAAGGTATAAGGAACTATAGATGTTTATTATTGCCAGCGATCATGGCGGCTTGCAGATGAAAGAGCATATTCTCGCTTATCTGTCTGCCAGGGGGCTTGAATTTCAGGATCTCGGTACCAACAATGGTGATTCCGTCGACTATCCTGATTTCGGCGAAAAGGTAGCTCGTGCCATTGCCAAGGGTGAGGCCGACAAAGGCATCTTGGTCTGCGGTACCGGCATCGGCATGTCTATCGTAGCTAATAAGTTCCCCGGCGTGCGGGCTGCTCTGGTGACGGACGATTTTACCGCCCAGATGTCCAAAGAACACAACAACGCCAATATCATCGTGGTGGGTGGCCGGGTGCAAACGCCGGAAGCCGCCTGCCGTATGGTCGGCATCTGGCTAGATACAGTTTTCGAGGGTGGACGGCATCAACAGCGCCTCGATAAAATCACCCAGATCGAGAAAGATCTTCGGGCCGGGATTCTCTAACAGTTAATCGACGAATGGGCAGGCTGCGGCTTGCCCATTCGTTGTTTTAGATTAATCTAATTATCGGAACGCATTGCGTTACTATGGAGGTTAAGAAGGATGGCTGAGATGCTCGCTAATTTCGACCCTGAAGTCGCCGGGGCCATTCGGCAGGAAACGGAACGCCAGGAATATAATCTGGAGTTCATCGCGTCGGAAAACTTTGTCAGCGAAGAGGTCATGGAAGCTCAGGGCTCCGTCATGACCAACAAGTATGCCGAAGGTTACCCGCGTAAACGCTTTTATGGCGGTTGTGAAAAGGTCGATATAGTCGAAGACCTGGCCATCGCACGAGCCAAAGAACTCTTCGGTGCTGATCATGCCAATGTTCAGGCCCATTCCGGTTCCCAAGCTAACATGGCGGTATATTTTGCCGTCTGCAAGCCTGGAGACACCGTGCTGGGCATGGATCTGTCCCATGGCGGCCATCTTACCCACGGATCGCCGGTTAACTTTTCCGGTAAGCTATACAATATCGTTTCCTACGGTGTGCAGAAGGATACCGGTTTTATCGATTACGATGAAGTCGAGCGCATCGCTATTGAATGCCAGCCTACACTGATCGTGGCCGGTGCTAGCGCTTATACTCGAACTCTCGACTTTGAGGCCTTTCGCCGCATTGCCGATAAGGTCGGTGCCAAGGTCATGGTCGATATGGCCCACATCGCCGGTCTGGTAGCTGCCGGTCTGCATCCGAGTCCGGTGCCCCACGCCGAATTCGTCACCACGACAACCCATAAGACCCTGAGGGGTCCTCGGGGCGGCATGGTACTGTGCCGGGAAGAGTATGCTAAGCTCATCGACAGCAATATCTTCCCCGGTATTCAGGGCGGCCCCTTGATGCATGTTATCGCTGCCAAAGCTGTCGCTTTTAAGGAAGCTTTGGCTCCGGAGTTCAAAGTTTATTCTCAGCAGGTGATCAAAAACGCCAGCGTGCTCGCGGCTGCACTGGTCAAACGAGGCTTCAACCTGGTTTCCGGCGGTACCGATAATCATCTGATGCTGATCGATTTCAGTGGCAGTGATATTACCGGCAAAATGGCTTCCGCAGCTCTGGAAAAAGCCGGTATTACTGCAAATAAGAACACTGTGCCTTTCGAAACCCGTTCACCATTTGTTACGAGCGGAATTCGCCTCGGTACTCCGGCGACCACCACCCGTGGTCTTAAGGAAGCCGAGATGGAACTGGTTGCTGGCTGGATAGAGCGGGCCATCGCTAACATGGATAATGATTCGGTGCTTGAGGAAATTCGCGTTCAGGTTAAGGAATTGTGTGTAAAGTTCCCCCTCTACGCTCATCGGCTGAAGTAATGACCCGTCCGTCCTGGGAAGAATATTTCATGGAAATCGCCCGCTTGGTGGCCAGACGCTCGACCTGTCTGCGCCGCCAGGTCGGTGCGTTATTGGTTAAGGATAAAAATATCCTTACCACCGGCTACAACGGTACGCCCTCGGGGATCAGTCATTGCGGGGATACAGTGTGTCTGCGGGAGGCCCAGAATATCCCCTCGGGACAACGCCATGAACTCTGTCGCGGTCTACATGCTGAGCAGAATGCCATCATTCAGGCGGCCAAACACGGCGTCAACATCAGTGGTGCTACCCTCTACTGCACCAACTCTCCCTGTGTTATCTGCAGCAAAATGATTATCAATGCAGGTATTGAAAAGGTCCTATATCTAGAGGGATATCCTGATGAGCTTTCCCGCCAGATGTTGCAGGAAGCCGGAATCGAAGTCCTACAGGTCGAGTGCGCTGCTTTGGACACAGGACCTAGGCTATGAAATGTCCTTTCTGCGGCTTTGCCGATAATCGGGTCATCGATTCGCGCCTTGGCAAGGAAGGCAACAGTATTCGCCGTCGCCGGGAATGTCTACAGTGCGAGCGGCGGTTTACTACTTATGAGCGGGTGGAAGAAATTCTGCCCCTTGTGGTTAAAAAAGATGGTCGTCGCCAACCCTTTAATCGCCTCAAGGTGATTGCCGGTATGCAGCGAGCGTGCGAAAAACGGCCCGTATCCATTGCCACCATCGAACAGCTCGTCGACCAACTTGAACGCCAGCTTCAGGAAAGCGGCGATCGTGAGGTTGATTCGAGCCTCATTGGCAAAGCGGTTATGGATGCCTTACATGAGCTCGACGAAGTTGCTTACGTCCGTTTCGCTTCGGTCTACCGTCAATTCAAGGATATTAACGAGTTCATGGCAGAGCTTAAGGATATTCTGGCGGAAGGCAGCGGTCCGAAGTCCGGTTAATTCTCTAAGGGTTCTTTTCAGTCATGGATGCAACTGCGGATCGATACATGCGCCGGGCCCTCGAGTTGGGCGCCCGTGCAGAGGGAAGGACTCGGCCTAATCCCGCCGTTGGTGCCGTGGTGGTCGCTAACCAGCAGATTGTCGGTGAAGGCTACCATCCAGCTGCTGGCCAACCCCACGCTGAAGTCTTTGCTCTACAGGCTGCAGCCGGGCATACCGCGGGAGCTGACCTTTACGTTACACTTGAACCCTGTTCCCACCAAGGCCGGACCGGGCCTTGCACCGAGGCGATTATTGCCGCAGGTATCGCCCGGGTTTTCGTCGGCACTCAAGACCCTAATCCACAAGTGGCCGGTTCCGGTATTCGTCGGCTTCGCCAAGCTGGCATTCAGGTTGAGCTCGGTCTGTGCGAAAAGGACAGCCAGCGTTTAATCGCGCCATTCGCCAAGCACATCACCACCGGATTACCCTTTGTTATTCTTAAGAGTGCTGTCACTCTGGATGGTCAAACTGCCACTTCGACCGGCGATTCCCAGTGGATTTCCAACACCCAGAGCCGTGAAGAAGTTCATCGGTTGCGAGATCGAGTCGACGCCATCATGGTCGGTGTTGGCACGGCGCTAAACGACAATCCGAAACTTACCACCCGGTTACCAGGTGGAAGAGATGCGTTACGGGTTGTGGTCGATTCCCAGTTACGCACTCCTTCGCAGGCAGCACTGCTGCATCTTGATTCAACCGCAGAAACTCTTATTGCCTATATTGCCACTGCCCCCGAAGATCGCCGCCGTTGCCTCGCCATGGGTCGTGCGGTGCTGCTGGAAACGGCCGAGAGGGAAGGGCGGGTCGATTTACACGATCTGTTGACGCAACTAGGAAGTCGCGGTGTTCAGAGCATCCTTTTGGAAGGAGGGGCGCAATTGAATGCGGCCTTTTTAAAAGCTGGTCTTATCGATCGCATGATGATCTTTGTCGCACCGAAGGTTGTCGGCGGTAATGGCGGTTACGGCATCTTTGCAGGGCAGGGAGTTTCCTGTCTGGCGGACGCCATGCAGTTGCAGGATATCCGGATTAACCGTTTTGGCGATGATGTGCTTATTGAAGGGGAGGTGAAACGATGTTTACCGGCCTGATTGAAGATCTCGGTACCGTCCGTTCCCTGCAGACCGGTGGAGGCAGTGGGCGCATCACTATCGCTACCGGCCTGTCTATGGAGGAGATCGCACTCGGGGACAGTATCGCCGTTAACGGTGTGTGTCTTACGGTGGTGACCTTTGGCAGTGGGCAGTTTTGTGCCGATGTCTCGGCAGAGAGCCTAGCCAGAACTGTTCTCGGTGATTTGCGGCCCGGCCAGCGGGTAAACCTGGAGCGGGCCCTGCGTCTGTCCGATCGGTTGGGTGGTCACCTGGTCAGTGGTCATGTAGATGGCTTAGGAGTGGTGACCGAACGTTACCAGGACCGTAACGCCATACGTTTTACTATCGAGGTTGCCGCTCCCTTGCAGCGCTATCTGGTGGAAAAGGGCTCGGTGGCTATCGACGGTATAAGCCTAACTGTAAATAGTGTTACTAGCCAGGGTTTTAGCGTGGCAGTCATCCCCCATTCCCTGGCCAAGACTACCTTGCAAGAGCGGCGGGTTGGCTCGACCGTAAATATCGAAACAGACCTGCTCGGAAAGTATGTGGAGCGTCTTATGCGACCGGCTTCCGAGCGAGGCGAAGAGGGGGCTGTCAGCCTCGATATGCTTGCCAAAAACGGCTTTCTGTGACATAGTACGCCCCTCGAAAGGGAGGAAACAATATCATGCCGATTCATAATATAGAAGCGGCCCTGGAAGATATCCGCCAGGGCAAGATGGTTATTCTGATCGATGACGAAGATCGCGAAAATGAAGGCGATCTGGCTATGGCCGCCGAACTGGTCACACCGGAAGCGGTCAACTTTATGGCCAAGGAAGGGCGAGGCCTAATCTGCCTGTCCCTCACCGAAGAAAGGGCCGATGAACTCGATCTGCCCCTCATGGTCCAGGAAAATACCTCGTCCTTCGGTACCGCCTTTACTGTGTCCATTGAAGCCCGTAAGGGTGTATCGACGGGCATCTCAGCCAAGGATCGGGCGACCACCATTCAGGTGGCAATTGCCGACGAATCCCAGGCCAAGGACCTGGCCCGACCCGGCCATGTGTTTCCTCTGCGGGCTAAAAAGGGTGGGGTGCTGGTCCGAGCCGGCCAGACTGAAGGCTCTGTTGATTTGGCACGACTGGCGGGTCTTAAACCGGCCGGTGTCATCTGCGAGATCATGAATGATGATGGCAGCATGGCACGCACACCTCAACTGAAAAAATTTGCCAAGAAGCACGATCTTAAGATCGTCACCGTGGCCGACCTGGTTAGCTATCGCATGCAAAAAGAACTGCTGGTGCATGCGGCTACCGACACTGTTATACCGACACCTTTCGGGGGTGATTTTCAGGCGATTGCTTACGAAAATGAGGTCGATGATTTGCAGCATCTGGCCCTTGTCAAGGGCACCATCGATCCTGATAAACCGGTACTGGTTCGAGTCCATTCCGAATGCCTGACCGGTGACGTGTTCGGTTCGCTTCGCTGCGATTGTGGTGATCAGTTGCGTTCAGCCATGTGCCAGATCGCTGACGATGGCTGTGGCGTCATTGTTTATATGCGCCAAGAAGGTCGTGGTATTGGCCTCATAAACAAACTTAAAGCCTACGCTCTACAGGACCAAGGCCACGATACGGTAGAGGCTAACGTCGCTCTCGGCTTTCAGGACGACCTGCGAGACTACGGTATCGGCGCACAGATTTTACTGGATCTCGGAGTACGGCAGATTCGACTGATGACCAATAACCCTAAAAAGATTGTGGGGCTAGAAGGCTACGGTCTTAAAGTGGTTGAAAGAGTACCGATCGAGATATCGCCGACCTGTGAAAATATTCGCTATCTCAAAACAAAACGTGAAAAAATGGGGCATTTGCTAGAGAATCTCTAGCCGAGAAGGACTAGGTTTGTTGGTCAGAGCCTATCGCCTCTATCGAATTCATTGTACGAGTTAAACCGTTGAGCGAAGGCCCGTATACGGGTGATACCGCCTGTCCGTCGCTGCCGCCACTCGGATAACAGAAAAATCGCCATAGAAGAGGGAGAATACCATGGCCAGAATTATCGAAGGCAAGCTCGACGCTAAGGGCTTTAAGGTTGGCATCGTGGTCAGCCGTTTTAACAGCTTTATTTGCGAGCGCCTGCTTGAGGGCGCCATTGATACTCTGGTGCGTCATAACGCCGATGACGGAGATATCGATGTGGTTCGTGTGCCCGGCGCCTTTGAGATTCCTCTAGTGGCTAAAAAGCTGGCAACCTCCGGTCGTTATGACGGTGTGATCTGCCTCGGTGCCGTTATCCGCGGTGCTACCCCCCACTTCGATTATGTTTGTTCGGAGGTCTCAAAAGGGGTCGCTACGGTAAGCCTCGATACGGATATTCCTATTGCCTTTGGTGTTATTACGACCGACACCATCGAGCAGGCTATCGAACGGGCCGGCAGTAAGGCGGGTAACAAGGGCGCTGAAGCAGCCATGGTGGTGATCGAGATGCTCAACTTGTTTAAGGCGCTTTGATTACTATGCAAAACGGTTCCCGACGTCAAGGCCGCGAATTGGCCATCAAATTACTCTTCAGTCTGTTTGAGGGTGAATCTACCCTGGACCAGTTGCTGGATACCTTTTGGAGCAGCTTCCGCTTTTGTAACGATATCCTGGGCGAGCCCCTCGATGAGGTGGAGTTGCCTATTAAGCAGGAAATTCGAGTTTTTACCGAGGAACTGGTGCGCGGTGTCGCGGATAATCGTGAGCAGCTTGACCAGATCATCGACGAATTTTCTACAAACTGGTCTCTGGATCGCATGGCGAAAGTGGATTTAGCGATCTTGCGTATGGCCGCGTTTGAACTATTATTTCAGCCGCAGACCCCCACCAGCGTGGTTATTAACGAAGCGGTCGAGGTTGGCAAACGCTACGGTACGCGGGAAACTCCGGCTTTTGTGAATGGTCTGCTCGATAAGGTATCGCGAATCTATCGTCCCCAATCCCCATGAACTCGGTGCGAGTCGTAGCTCAGGCTCCGGATCGTATGCCCGGTGAGGTGGTGGCCGGTTTCTTCTTCGAAGACCAGCGCCCGATGGACGGAGCGGCAGCTCTTCTGGACTGGAGGCTGAACGGCTTACTCAGTCGACTGTTGCTGGACGGTTCAGCAACGGGGCGGCCCGGCGAATACATACTGGTCGGTAATAACGGTAAGTTACAGACGCCGTGGATTCTCTTTGCTGGTGCTGGTAAGCTAAAGAACTTGGCACCCTTTACTTACCAGGGGCTGGTAGGCAGTGTTATCGATGATTGCCGTCGGGTTGGGTTTCGTCAAGTGTCTCTGTGTTTGACTAAACCGGCTGGGGTCGCCTCCGATTGGATTGAACAATTGGCAGCAGAATTGGCTCTTGGAGCCGATGGTATGGAAATTATTCTGACCCTGCAGGCAAGGGTTGGTGCATGACCGGTCGTGCTGGAAGTGCCGGGCTACTATGCGAGTAGAAAATATTTTGTTTGCAATGGGGGGGCTATGAAAGAGATCAAGGTAGGATTGCTAGGGTTCGGCACCATCGGTGCCGGTGTAGTTAAGGTTCTTCAGCAAAACGCCGAATTGATGACAGGTCGCCTTGGCGCTTCGATGAAACTTGCGCGCATTGCCGACCTCGATATCACTACTGACCGCGGGGTGCAGGTCGATGAAGGTGTGCTTACCACCGATGCCGATCAGGTCTTGACTGCCCCGGATATCGATATCGTTATCGAATTAATCGGTGGCTATGAGCCTGCCCGCTCCTTCGTCTTGAAAGCTATCGAGCACGGTAAGCATGTGGTGACCGCCAACAAGGCGTTGATGGCTAAATACGGGCAAGAGATTCTGGCTGCAGCGGCCGACAAAGGTGTGGAGGTCATGTTCGAAGCCTCCGTCGGTGGTGGTATACCGGTGTTGTCGGCCATCAAGGAAAATCTCTGCGTAAACCGCTTTCGCTCGATCCTCGGCATCCTTAATGGTACCTGCAATTACATTCTGACCCGCATGACCAATGAAGGAGCCGATTTTGCTGCAGTGTTGAAAGATGCTCAGGATCAGGGCTACGCTGAGGCCGATCCCACCTTCGATATCGAAGGGGTCGATACAGCCCACAAGCTTGCTATTCTCATGGGCCTCTGTTACGGCACTCAAATTGATTGCGATGATATTCATCTGGAGGGTATTAGCCAGATCTCTGCAATCGATATTCAGTTCGCCCGCCAATTCGGCTATAAGATCAAATTGCTCGCCATCAGCAAAGAGGTCAATGGTGAAATAGAGGCACGGGTGCATCCGACCATGATTCCTCAAAATGCTCCCCTAGCTGATGTGGACGGGGTGTTCAACGCCGTGCGTCTGGTCGGTGACTTTGTCGGGCCGGTAATGTTGTACGGCCAGGGCGCCGGTATGGACGCGACTGCCAGCGCCGTTATGGGTGATGCGATGGCTATCGCTCGCAATATACTGACCGACTCCATTGGCCGTACCCCGGCCATGGGCTATTGTCCCTCTGCTATCGGTAAATTGCCAATTAAGGCCATGGCCGATATCGTCAGTCGTTACTATCTGCGATTTAGTACTGTTGACAAACCGGGGGTGGTGGCCAGAATCGCCAGTATCCTTGGTAACTATCAGATCGGTATTTCTTCCATGGTCCAGCCGGAAGGACATGCCGTTGATACGGTGTCGATCGTCATCATGACCCACGAAGCTAAGGAAGCTGACATTCGAGTGGCCCTTGACGAAATCGATAAACTCGAGGTGGTGCATGAGCCGAGTCACCTCATCAGGATTGAAAGTTCCATCGAATAAGTAT